>JAIXTS010000525.1 GCA_027483805.1 Azospirillum sp.
GCGCTGGAAAACGCCGTCCGCGCCCTGTTTGCGGGCGGGCAGCCGCCCCTGCAAGGCTATCGCATCCGGACCGTGATGACACTGGCCGGACAGGCGCGGCCCCACCGTTTCGCGCCGCGCCACAATTACATCCGTCTCTATGACCGCCGCCACGGCCGCTTCGCCGACAGTGCGACACATGATGCGGTGGAGATGCACAGCGGCCGGGTTGGCGCCCTGTCGCCGATCATCGCGCATTACTCCATCCGCGATCATGGCGACCTGATCGCCAAGCTGAACCGATATTCCACCGCTCAGGCAGAAGAGATCGTGGCGCGGGGCAAGGGCCGTCGTTACGGCGCGGTCCGTGCCATGACGGAGTTTCCGGTCAACCTGTTCCGCTACTTCTTCCTGAAAGGGTACTGGGTATTCGGCCTCTATGGGCTGGAGCTGGCGGCCATCATCGCCTTTTTCAGGTTTGCGCGTATCGCCAAGATACGAGAGATTTTGCATCGCACCACTTGAAGTTCTCGAAGCGCTCCTCTACATTCGCGGACATCCGGGACCCTCTGGCAGCCAAGGCGTTGGCTGCGATGTCGGATAGAACCCTCGTCGCTGACGCAAGCACTCGGCTGATCTAAGGAGGCACTCCCATGGAGTTTCTCGCCGCTGTCATGCTTGAGCCGGTTCTGGGCAAGGCCCTCTGGCTCTGGCTGGTGTTCATTTCCATCGTTATTGCTCTTCTGGTCTTCGACCTTGGTGTTCTGAACAAGAACGACCATGAGATCGGGGTGCGGGAGAGCCTTGTGCTGTCCGCCCTGTACATTGCCATCGCAGTGGCCTTTGGCGCCTGGGTATGGTGGTATCTGGGCCCGACACCGGGCATGCAGTATTTCACGGGCTTTGCGCTGGAAAAGGCGCTGGCCATGGATAACGTCTTCGTTATCTCACTGATCTTCGGCTATTTCGCCATCCCGCGCCTGTATCAGCACCGGGTGCTGTTCTGGGGTATCCTGGGCGTCATCGTGCTGCGCGGCATCATGATCGGCCTGGGCGCGGCCCTGGTGACCGAATTTGACTGGATCCTGTACATTTTCGGCGGCTTCCTGATCCTGACCGGCGTGAAGATGCTGTTCATCGGCGACAAGGAACAGTCCATGGACGACAATGCCATGGTCCGCTTCCTGCGCCGCCGCATGCGCGTCACCAATGAACTGCATGGCAACGCCTTCTTCGTGAAGCAGCCGGACCCCAAGACGGGTAAGGTCGTGCGCTGGGCCACGCCCTTGTTCCTGGCCTTGCTGATGGTTGAATTCGCCGACGTGGTGTTCGCGGTGGACAGCGTGCCCGCCATCTTCGCCATCACCACCGACCCGTTCATCGTCTATACCAGCAATATCTTCGCGATCCTGGGCCTGCGCGCGCTCTATTTCGCGCTGGCCGCCATGGTCCACCGCTTCCACTATCTGAAATACGCGCTGGCCATCGTGCTGGTGTTCATCGGTGGCAAGATTTTCTGGAACCAGATTTATGGCAAGCTGGATCCCGCCATTTCGCTGTCGGTGACCTTCGGTCTGCTGGCGGCCGGCGTGCTCTACTCGCTCTACAAGACGCGCGGTCAGTCGCCTGAAAAGCAGGCTTGATCGCGGGCTTGATGTGAAGACAGGCAGGGGCGGGTGTCAAAACCCGCCCCTGTTCTTTTACACCATCTCCGTCACCAGTTTGCCCAGCAGCACCGTGGCAAAGCTGTTCAGGTTATCGGCGGTACGGACAAACGATCCCCGCCCGGCAATGACGTTTTCAGCGAAGTACCCTTCCAGCCAGTCATATTCGTTCAGAATGGCCAGTCCATTGACGGTGACATTGGCCCCGGCGGCATAGCCACGGGCAGAGCGCGGATCGACCCCGGCATTGCTGAACCCGTTCGACACAATGTCGAGCGTACGCTTGGTCGTACGGTAGGGGGCGGCGTCCAGCAGGGCGACGGCCTGTACCACCGCACTGCCCAGCGCCGTGGCACCGCCCATGAACACGCCGGGCGCGGCATCAATGGTGGCGGCGAACCCTTCACAATCCGCACCCGATCTCAGCACCCGCCAGGGCACCAGGGTGGTCAGCGTCTCCGGACCTGCGAACTGTGCCAGCATGACGGCAATGCCATTGCCGCCCGCGCGTGAAACCGCTTCCTCCACGGCCTTGTGCCGGAAGGCGGCGGCATGGCCGCGCAATTGGAAATCCAGCAATTCCCGGTCAATACTGGCAGACGCATCCACGGCCAGCACCAACGCCGCATCCACGACGGGCAGGGCGCTGGTGGCAAATGCCGGGATCGCGGGCAAGGCTGCAAGGCCGGCCAGCAGGGAACGGCGCGAAACAGGCTTCATCAGCGGGCTCAGGGCCTCCGCCCCTTCAAAGTGCGATCGCTTCAAATGCTGTCATTTGAAGCGTCAATCGCACGACAGGCTCCAAGATCAGTCCCCCTTGGCCAGGGCGTGACGCACTATCTTCATCATGACCGTGGGCAGGGCCTCATCCCCCAGCGCGTCGGGCGCAATCCAGATCAGGTCCACCCCGCCGCCGGCCCCGGCTGCCCGTCCGGTCACCACCGTAATCTCAAACTCGAAATGGGTGAAAGTATGACGGACGGTACCGGGCAGCATCTTCCAGTCGATACCGGCCAGCGGGGCATGCAGGGTAGATGAAGCCAGGGTCGGCACGGGTGCGGCTTCCCACGGCGTTGTCGGGACCTCCATCATGCCGCCCAGCAACCCCTTCTCCGGACGGCGGCGCACGGCCACATGCCCGCGCGCATCGGTCAGGACAAAGGCCACGGCACGGCGGGTGGGCTTGGCGGCCTTGGCTGTCTTGGCGGGCAGGTCCTCCGCAATGCCCTGTTTGCGGGCCTCACAGGCCGCAGACCAGGGACAGAGGATGCAGCGCGGCTTGCGCGGGGCACAGAGGGTCGCGCCCAGGTCGAACAGGGCCTGTGTGTAATCGCCGGGCCGCCGATCGGGAACCAGGGATGCTGCATGCGCGCGTAAGGTCGGCTTTGATCCCGGTAGCGGATCGGTGACGGCATGCAGCCGGGCCATCACCCGCTCCACATTGCCATCCATGGCGGTCGCTGGTTTGTCAAAGGCGATGGCCAGGATGGCCGCCGCCGTATAGGCACCAATACCGGGCAGCGACAACAGCCCTTCCTCGGTTTCCGGGAACTGCCCACCATGCCGGCCCGCCACCACCAGGGCGCATTTATGCAGGTTGCGGGCACGGGCATAGTAACCCAGCCCCGCCCAGGCACGCAGCACATCATCCAGTTCGGCGGCGGCCAGATCCTGAACGGTGGGCCAACGGTCCAGGAAATTCTGGAAATAGGGGCCGACGGTCGCCACGGTCGTCTGCTGCAACATGATCTCCGACAACCAGACCCGGTAGGGATCGGCCACATCGCCGGGAGCAAAGCGCCAGGGCAGCACGCGGCGGTGCCGGTCATACCAATCCAGCAGCAGGGAAGGCAGCCCGCCAGGAGGGTGAGGGTGCTGGTCAGCGCCCTTCCGATCTGCTTTGATACCGGTCTTCGGCAAAGAACGGACGCTCATGAACAATCCCAGTGGTTTCGGCCCGCAACGCCTTGGACGTACACTGAATGCCGTCGCCGGCAAGGCCCTGGGCAGGGACGGCATGGCCTTTGGCGCGCTTTTGACCGACTGGGCCGCCATTGTCGGCGGCCGCCTGGCTGAACAGACATCGCCCCTGAAACTGGCCTTCCCCGCCGGACGACGGGAGAATGCCGTGCTGCATGTGCGGGTGTCCAGTGCGGCGGCCCTGCTGGTTCAACATGAAGAGCCGCAGATCCTGGAAAGGATCAATTCCTTCATGGGCTGGCGCGCGGTGGCCCGGCTTAAGCTGGTGCATGCGGGGCCGGTGCTGCCGCAGAAGAACTATGCCATGAAGCCGGTGAAACGCCTGGACCCGGTGAAGGAGGCCGAACTGAACGCCACCGTGGAACCCATCGAGAATGAAGAACTGCGCGCCGTGCTGGAACGGCTCGGCCGTGCCGTGGTGGGATAAGAAAAACGCCCCGGCACCTTGCGGCACCGGGGCGCTTCATACTCAAGCCAACTCGCTGACCCTTACGAGGCCAGGGCGTCCTCGGCGTCCAGGACGGTGGCGACGGCGTGGATGACGGCGGCGATGCGCACGACATCCTGTACGTTTTCCTTGGAAGCGCCCTTCTGGAGCACTTCATGCTCGTGTGCGTCGATGCACATGCCGCAGCCATTGACGGCGCTGGCGGCCAGCGACCACAGCTCGAAATCGACCTTCGACGCGCCGGGATTGGCGATGATGTTCATCCGCAGGCGCGCTGGCATCTTGGAATATTCCTTGTTATCCGCCAGATGCACGAAGCGATAATAGATATTGTTCATGCCCATGATGGCGCCGGCGGCCTTGGCGGCCGTCAGGTTCTGGGCGTCCAGGTGAGCGCTGGCGTCGGCCACGATGGCCTTCGTCACCTCGGCATTGCGGCTGGCATAGGCGGCCGCAATGGCGGTACCCCAGGCCTGCAGCGGCGACAGCGAAGAGGTGGTCAGCACCGAGCCCAGGTTCAGCTTCAGGTCCTTGGCATAGTCGGGCAGGCGCGACTTCAGCGCGTCGATGGACATGGTTTCATCTCCGTTCGAGAGTGGGCATGGCGTCGGGCGCGGCGCGGAAGGGCCGATACGCGGGACGGTCTGTCTTGAAAGGTGCCGGCGCCCGCAACAGGGCGGCCAGGACACCAGGGCGGTCTTCCGCCGGAATGGGGCCCCTTCGCCCGGGAGTTAGGGGGGGAGGGCGAAGGGGTAAATGGGCGCCATCACCAAGCGATCGGGGGGATCGGGGGGTCAAGGCGCCCATCCGTCAGAAGTCAGCGATCGCGGGCGGATCAGCCGACCTTCAGGACGTCCTCACCCTTCTGCCAGTTGCAGGGGCACAGTTCGTCGGTCTGCAGGGCGTCCAGCGTGCGCAGCACTTCCTGCACATTGCGGCCGACCGACAGGTCATGGACGGAGGCGAAGCGGATGATGCC
>JAIXTS010000510.1 GCA_027483805.1 Azospirillum sp.
GAATATTGCACCAGCTGCTTGGTGAATTCTGCGGTGTCGGTCGGCTGCAACGGGTCCTGATTCTGAAGCTGCGATGTCAGCAGCGTCAGGAAGGTCTCATAGTTGCTCGACAGATCCGCGAGTGCGGATTTCTCCTTGCTGGCGGTGCTGCTGGTACTGCTTGTGCTGCTACCGCCCGCCGCACCGGCAAGTCCGGAGATAGACATGGCTCAATCCTTCCCCATCTGGGTCTTTCATCAGACCCGGACATCCACCCGACCCAGTTCCAAGATCTGGGTCTGGGCGAGAATTGCCGGGTCCTCCTGCTCATCCTCAGGTAAAGCAAGCGCCGTGCCATGACCGGCTTCGTCACGCTGATCCTGACGCTGCCGCGCCTGGTCACCGCTATCCTGAAGCGAGAAGGACAAGCTGTTCTGGTCGGTCTGCAGGCCGGCATCCTGCAACGCCTTTTCCAGCGTCTTGGCATCCTTCTGCAGCATTTCCAGAGTCTGCGGGTTCTCCACCATCACCTTGGCGCGAAGCTTTCCTTCCGTTCCGATCTCCAGCTGGACATCGATACGGCCCAGTTCCTGGGGGTTGAGGCGGATGGACAGCCGCTCATTGCCGTCCTGGACAGCGCGCTGCACCTGCATCGCCATCTGATGCGTCACCGGCATATAGGGGGTAGGCCGGTGCGGCGCCGCTGTCTGGCGCAGGGATTGGGTAAAATCGGACCCTTGCGTCTTCGCGGTGTCGCTGCCGGACAGCGTTCCCGTCATGCTGTCCGGGAGATCGGTCGGGGCAGCCATATTGGTGCCGCTGCCGGCCCCACCCTCTGTGCTGCTTCCACCGTCAGGGGCCTTTCCGGCGGCAGTGACGGCGCGGGACAGGAGATTATCCTCCCGTTCGCCATTGACGGTCGGGGCGGCAGCGTCAGGTCGGGCATTGGTCGTATTCTGCCCGGCAGTTTGTGCCGGGCCGGCCATATCCGTCTGGGCTTCCGCCCGCACTTCGTTGCCCATGTGTTTGGGCGCCAGCATCCGCTGATTGGTGACTTCCTCCGGCTCCTCGGCAACTGGGGCGGGCGTGTCATCCGTCACCGGCACTGGTGAGGGAACGGCGGTGGCCTTGGCCTGCGCGTGCGTGGGCGTGACAGCGGACTTTGTCGCGGTCAGTGCGGGGCGGTCGGGGGTCGCAGCTTCTGGGGCCTGGGGATCACTGCCGGCGGACTCGTCCGGTTCCGTGATCTGCATCGTCTCCGTAGCTGGTGTCACGGGAATGGTGGCAGCCACCTCCGCCGGTTGAGTCCGGGGGGCCTTCACCGGTTCGGCCGGGGCTTTGGCGATGATGGTTGAAGCGACGATTGGCTTCGGCGGGGCCTCATCGGCCATGGCCGCGGATACTGTCGGTTCCGACTTTGTGGTCGCAGCAGGGATCACGATGTCCTGGCCGGGCAGGGCCGCCACCACATTCGTGGACGCACGCGGTTCAACCGTGGTTACCGCGTCCACAGGCACAGTCTGAACCGAAGTCACGGTCGGAGCCGCCTGGGATGTGTCCTTGGGGGCCACGGCCGGGGCCGTCATCGACGCCGTTGTCTGGGGGGCAGACGGGGCGGTTTCCGCGACCTTGACCCTGGGCAGCGACGAGATTTCAGCAGCCGTCGGCAATGTCACCGGGGCGGCTTCGGTGCTGGCAGTGGCAACCAGTTCCGCTGGCAAGGCGATTGCGGCGACGCGTTCACTGGTCGCCGATGCTGCGGGCACGATGGTGGCAGAAGGAGGGAGGGCTTCTGTCACGACGGCCTCACGGACCGGCGCTGCTGCCTGCATCACCATCACCGGCGCCTTGGCGGTGTCGTCAGCCAAAGCAGTCGTCGGCGCACTGCTGACGGCGGTATCGATTACGGGGGCCGTTGGTATGGGTTCCTGTGTCCCCGTCATCTGCACCGCTTTGGTCGGGACGGGTGCCACGGTCGGCGCCGCCGCAATCGACAGGCGGGGGATGACGGGGGGCTGTGCCGGAACTGCGCTATCCTCGGGCGCCGGCACGGTGGGCAGAGCCTGCAACCCGGTGCCAGCCGTGGTCATCGTCATCAGGCCGGCGGTCGCCGGTGCCGTCGTTACGCTGCCCGACAGGGGCCGCGGGATCACCGAAACCGGGGCAGGGGTCGGCACAGCGGGCATGACCGGGATGGTCCCCGTGTCACCCTGGAGAACGATCAGTGTCTCTGTCGCTTCGGTTTCAAGATCGGTATCGGCCCCCAACACCTCGCCGCGATCGGTCGCGGGGGTCACGCCGGGCTCCAGCGTTGTCAGACTGCCATTCGCTGCGATGACACTCGACAGGTCGTTCAGGAAATCCAGCACTTCCGGGTTGATTTCCTGGCCTGTCAGGCCGCCACCGGCCAGCAGGTTCAGGCCCGACTGTGCCCAACGCCCCTCTGTCGGCTTGCCGGCAACAGCATTGCCAGACAAGCCGTTCAGCATGCCCATACCGTTCAACAGGGCGCTGCCCGGTGCGGCCGCTACACCTTGCGGCACGGCAAGCGCCGTAGCCGTGCCGTCACCGGCCAGCGCCAGGCCAGCCTCACCCAGCGATGTCGCCGGCATCTCCCCCCCGGTCAGGGACAGGAAGTTGCCGAGCAGCTGGTTGAAACTGTCCAGCCCCTCCAGCCCGTCACCGGGTGCGGTGACATTGCCACCGTTCCCGGCCAGCGCACCGAAGGAGAGGGCCGCCGTGGAAGCGGCAGTATTGGGCGCGGCAAAGAGGGTTGAAACATCCATGGTTTGATTCCCTGCGCTTAGTCGGTTGGGACCATGCACCTATCGTGCCAGTACAAACTGGCGGTTTTGCCGGGTTTGACGGATCGTCCTTGCCTGCCAGGCGGCAGAAGCTGCCGGTCTGTGGGCAAGGGCTGCCGGGTGATGGCTGTCCAGGCCCTGCGGGCAAGGGGAGTTCGTTACGGCGGACCCGGTGGCCGCCATCGTCATAGGAAAAATGTCATTGATCGTCGTGTCAGAACGACTTGTTATAGGCCATCGATGGCGTGGCCTTGCGGGCATAGGCCGCCGGCATAACCATGCCGCCGCGCCGCGTATACATGCCGTCGTCGGCGCGGGCCTTATTGATGGCGTTGACCAGGGTGTTGACCGTGGATTGCGTCACCTGGGTGGCGGCGCGCACCAAGCGGGCATGTTCCAGGGTGGCGTTGATAAAATCGTCCGACGCCTGTTTTAGCCGTGCCTTGGCCTCGCCATCCATCAGCTGGAGTGTCTCGGTATCGGCCTTCACCGACCGCACACAATCCTCATAGGCGCGGACCAGCAGGGGCTTCTTGTCGGCGATGGCTGTCAGGGCCGGGATGTTGCGCTTGCGGATGGCATCGTTTTCCAGCTGGAAGAGATCCGTCAGCCGCCGCATGGCGTCGATCAGCGCGTCCGCGCGTGTGTTTGCTGTCATTTCGATCCTTTCTTTGATCCTTGTTCTTGTTCCTGCATGCGGATCATCGCGGCTTTTACCTCGTCGGCCAGGCCGACACCGCCGCCTTTGGCGATCTGCTTGCCATATTCTTCGATCATCATGCCGCGCCAGGTATTCTCCGCCTCGCCACCGCCAAAGGTCTCGTCCGCGCCCACGCCCTGCCACATCTGGGAGAGCATCTGGGACAGGAAGACGGCTTCGAATTCCTGGGCCGCCTTGCCCACATCCTTGACCGTGGGTTTCGGACCTTGGCTGGTGGCCCGGTTGGTGCCGCCGCTCTGGGCCAGGGCCTGGGGATCAAAGCCGGGGGTGGAAAGCTTCATGCTGTCGGACATCACATCACCTCAATCTCGGCCTGAAGGGCGCCAGCCGCCTTGATGGACTGGAGGATCGAGATCATATCACGCGGCCCCACCCCCAGCGCATTCAGGTTGTTGACCAGTTCCTGAAGCGACACGCCGGACGGCATGATGGCCAGCTTCTTGTCGGCGCCATCATCCACCTGAATGTCGGTGCGCGGCACGACCGTGGTCTGGCCACCCTGGCTGAAGGGGGCGGGCTGCGACACCTGAGGTGTCTCGGTGATCTTGATGGTCAGGTTGCCCTGGGCGATGGCGACCGTGGAGATGCGCACATTCTCGCCCATCACGATCACGCCGGACGCCTCATCGATGACGACGCGCGCCACCTGATCGGGCTGCACCCGCAGTTGCTCCACCTCGCCCAGGAAGGCGACAAGGTCGGTCCTGCGCGGCGCCGGCACATTGATCATCACACTGGTCGGGTCAATGGCCTTGGCTGTCTGCGGTCCGACCAGCTGGTTGATGGCGGTGGCCACGCGAACGGCTGTCGTGAAATCCGGGTTACGCAGCGACAGCCGCAGATAAGGCAGGTCGGACAGGGCGAAGTCGATCTCCCGCTCCACGATGGCGCCACCCGCAATGCGGCCGCTGGTCGGCACGCCACGGGTGATGGAGGCGCCGGCGCCCTGGGCGCTGAAACCGGAAATGGCGACGGCGCCCTGGGCCACGGCATAGACCTCGCCATCGGCACCCAGCAAGGGGGTCACCAGCAGGGTTCCGCCCTGCAGGTTCTTGGCATCGGCCATGGCGGCCACGCTGATATCGATACGCGAACCCTGCGAGGTGAAGGGCGGCAGGGTGGCCGTCACCATCACGGCCGCGACATTCTTGGTGCGGATCGTGTCGCCACGGACATTGACGCCCAGCCGTTCCAGCATGCCGATCAGGCTCTGTTCGGTGAAGGGCGAGTTGTTGATCGTGTCGCCGGTGCCGTTCAGGCCGACCACAAGACCGTAGCCGATCAGCATGTTGTCGCGCACACCCTCGACATCGGCGATATCCTTGATTCGGCTTTGCGCATGCGCCATGTCGGGCGCCATCAGCGTCAGGGCCGTCAGGATGGCCGCGACCAGCTGGCCGATCCGGGTCTTGGTAGGTGTCGTGCGCGTCGCCATGGCGGTGCTTCCGATTCTGTCGCTTGCATTCGGTCCGGGACTGTTCACGTCCCTTGTCGTCGACATGCTACAAGCGAGAACCATGCCAACCGAGCGATTGCGCGCCTTTCCGGCCCGCCGGTCAAGCTCTGCCGGGTGGGATGAAGGGGCAGGATCGGGTGGAAGGCAAAAAATGCCCTAGGATGGGCGCCGTCGCGGGTGATACCTGTAGTTAAATCGGTGCATCCAGCCTATATATATGGTGTCGGAACCACCGTCTGATTGCCCCAGCGAAAGCAACCATCCGCGCCATGAAGATCGAGGGTCCTTCCTCCGCCCGTCCCGGCCAGGTGAAAAAAGCCACGCGCAGCGGTGGCGGCGAGTTTGCCCGCCATATCCAGGGCGGGGATGAAGATGACGGCGTCTCCCGCTCCTCCGGCACGCAAGGCCCTTCGGGCATCAATCCGCTGTTCGCCCTTCAGGAGGTGGACGATGCGCTGTCGGGCAAGAAACGCAAGGCGCAGGCTCGGGGTGAGGATATCCTCGACCGGCTGGACGAAATCCGGCTCGGTTTGCTGCTGGGCACCATCCCGCTGGAAAAGCTGCATGAGTTGAGCCGGGTTCTGCAGAGCCGCATCGGCGACCTGGACGATCCGGAGTTGCAGCAGGTCCTGGACGAGATCGACCTGCGGGCGCAGGTGGAGATCGCCAAGCTGACGCCACAGGCGTGACGGCGCCGCAAACAACCGCATACGGTTGGATGGCGGAGCGGGTGGCCTTTCCGGTAAATTGTTTCGTTTCAGCGCATTAGAGATTTTCGGAACATGCTGCTCGGCTGTTGCGGGCCGGGCCGTGTCTCCCTATACTCCGCGCCGTTTCGAGGCCCATGATCGGACCAGCCAGATGTCGTCTAATACGTTGCCTCTGCTTCCCGCCGATTACCGCCCGTCGGAAGACGAGGAATATATGAAC
>JAIXTS010000304.1 GCA_027483805.1 Azospirillum sp.
AGGTCGCTGTAATCATAGTAGAAGCTGGACAGGTTCAGCGACAGGTTGCCATCGGCCAGTGTATTCTTCACGCCCGCTTCATAGGCGTTGATCTCCTCAGGCCGGAAGCTGGGCGTGCCGGCATTGCCGGCATTCAGGCCGCCGCTCTTGAAACCCCGTGCGTAAGAAGCCCAGAGCAAGGTTTCATTCGCCCCATCCTGCCGCAGCTTATGGTCGATCGAGACCTTGCCCGTCACGGCGTCAAATTTCCCGGAACCCAGCGTATAGGGCGGCGGCGCTGCCAGGAAGATAGTGCGGGTACGGATGGCCTTGTCATCCTCCGTATAGCGCAATCCGACCGTCACCTTGGTGTCATCAGACAGGTTGTAATAACCCTCACCGAACACGGCCCAGCTCTTGGTGCGGGTATAGGGGCTTTCGTTGATGTAATACTGTGCCTCTGCCGGCAGCTGCCGGATGTTCTTGGCAAACAGTTCGATGGCCGGGTGCCAGATCTCAAACGCTGCGCGACCGCGCGAATGGAAATAGTTGCTGCCGGCCGTAAAGTTGAACTGGCCATCCAGGCTGCTGCTGAGCCGGAATTCCTGATACCAGGTGCGGTTGGCGGTACTGAAATTATCGGTGGCGATCAGCTGGTCGGTGGTCACCGGAGTGCCGCGCGCCGCGTTGTAGGTCACGGGCCGCAGGAACCGGTACGGCAACGCGGCATTGTCATAATCGGTGGCACCGTCCGACCGGCTCCAGCTATGGGCGGTCAGGGAGACAAGGGTCAGTTTGTCGAAATCATGGGCGATCTCCAGCGTGGCGGAAGTCTGCTCTGCCTTGAAGCTGCTGGGCGTATCAATGGCAACGGTGCGCAGGTCGGTGGGGTTGGGCGCACCAGCATAGATGTTGGCGCCGGCCGGATGGATGCTGCCCGTGAAGGCACCCAGCAATGTCTGGAACAACACGCCGCCGCCGCTGGTGGCCGGACTGTCAAAGCCCAACTGGAACGGGCTGCAGCCCAGCACGGTGACGGCGCTGCACAGCCGCTTGTTCTCGCGCGAGCGGGTGCTGTCTTCCTTGGAATATTGGAACATGAAGTCAGCGCGGGTGTTTTCGGACAGGTTCAGATGCGTGGCGCTGCGCACCGAATATTGATCGCGGCCATCAATGCTGCCGCCGGCCGGCCCGACATTCTTGGTATAGCCGTCACGCTTCAGATAGAAATAGGCAAAGCGCTGCTGCACCGCGTCGTTCAGAGGGATGTTGATGGCGCCATGGGTGCGGATCGTGTCGTAATTACCCAGTTGCAGGGACGCATAGCCGCCGAAATCCTCCCCCGCCTTGCGGGTGATCAGGTTCAGGGTGCCACCCGTCGTGTTCCGGCCATACAGCGTGCCCTGTGGCCCGCGCAGCACCTCAATCCGCTCCACATCAAAGAACTCATCCCCCGGCCGCACGCCGATGGGCGCGAAATTCAACAACACACCGGTCCCGTTGTCAGCCGTGGAGGAGATGGCGTTGTTGCCGACGCCACGGATGGTGGGCCTGTCATTGCCCACCAGCATCAGGTTCGGCACCAGGAATTGCAGATCCTGGCTGTCATCGACGGCCTGGCGGTCCAAGGTGTCGTTGGAGAAGGCGGAAATGGCCATGGGCACTTCCTGCGAGGCTTCAGCCCGCTTGCGCGCCGTGACCACGATCTCTTCCAGGAACACCGTTCCGCTCTCGGCGGCTGGAGCCGTTTGCGCGACGACCGGTGCGACCAGGGAGCCGCCAAGAGCAGTGGAGAGCAGGAATGTGCAGAACCGACGCGCAGCAACGGACATGTTTGCCTCCCAGGGCGTTGATCTTGATTGTGTTTGCCGGCCCTGTCGATGCCGCGCGCCTTGGCCGCCCTTGCGCCATGGGACGCGGAGAGGGGGCCTGTCGAAAGCGCTTGAGTTCGTCGCAGGGTCGTTATTATACTAAACGTCAATAACGCTACGGGCGGGCCATGGACCTGTCAAGTGCTATTTAACTTTCCGTCAATAAGCGGGTTGCAACCGCATTTGGGAGAAGCGCCCTATGGCCACCATTGCCGAACTGGCCGCTGTCGGTCTTTTGTCGCGCCACTATGCTGAGGTGAAGCCGGAAGAAACCGCGCTGATCGCCGCCGGTGGCGCCCGGTCCTTCCGGGCGCTGCACGAGAATGCCAACCGTCTGGCGCATGTCCTGCGCGACCTGGGCCTGCGGGCGGGGGACGCGGTTGCCCTGCTGCTGGGCAACCAACCTGAATTTGTCGAGGCCTATATGGCGGCGTTGCGCATCGGCCTGCGCGTCACGCCCATCAACTGGCACCTGACGGGGCCGGAGGTGGCCTATATCGTGGCCGATTGCGATGCGGGCGTGCTGATCGCCGACCGCACCTTTACCCTGGCCGCGCAGGCCAGTGTCGATGCCGTGCCATCCCTGCGCGTGATCATGGTGGGCGCGGGCGGACCCGGATCGCAGGACTATGCGGCTCTATTGGCGGCGGCCTCACCGCAGGACCCGCAGGACCCCAGCCTGGGTATCCAGATGCTCTATACCTCCGGCACGACGGGGCAGCCCAAGGGGGTGCTGAAGCGGGTGCCGGAGATCATGCTGCCGCAGGGGCCGGGTACCGTAATGGCGTTTCAGGAACGGGGCGATGTCAGCCTGTGTTGCGGGCCGCTGTACCATGCGGCCCCGCTGCTAGCGGATATGCGTTGGCCGCTGGCGTCGGGTGTGCCGATTGTTCTGATGCCGAAATGGGATGCTGAACAGGCCTTGGCGCTGGTTGAACGGCACCGGGTCACCCATACCCACATGGTGCCCACCATGTTCCAGCGACTGCTTACTTTGCCGGAATTGATACGAGATCGATATGATATTTCCAGCCTGTGCCGCGTTACCCATGGGGCGGCGCCCTGTCCGCGCGATGTGAAGCGGGCCATGATCGACTGGTTCGGGCTGGTGCTGCTGGAATATTACGCGGCCACCGAGGGCGGGGGCGGGTTCCAGATCACCAGTGAGGAATGGCTGACCAAGCCGGGATCGGTGGGCCGCCTGTGGCCGGATTACGGCGCGTCAGTCCGGCGGGAGGATGGCAGCCAAACGGCAGCGGGGGAGGTGGGGCTTGTTTATCTGAAAGCCTCAGCCGAGGGCCGCTTTGAATATCACAAGGACCCGGAAAAGACGGCTGCCCTGTTCCAGGGCGATGATTTCACCCTGGGTGACAT
>JAIXTS010000184.1 GCA_027483805.1 Azospirillum sp.
CGGCAGAACATCACCATCATCACGGCGGACGAACGCGGCCACGGTGAGGCTGACTATTTCGGCATCAAGTTCGTCAAGGAACCACTGACCCGGCAGAATTACCGGGCCATGCTGGAACCCCTGCTCTCCAAGGGCGATTTCCTGCTGAACCTGTCGGTGGATGTCTCGTCCACGGCATTGGTTGAGCTGTGCGCCGAACGCGGCGCGCTTTATCTCGACACCTGTATCGAGCCCTGGCCCGGCGGGTACACCGACCCCAGCCTGACGCCCTCGCAGCGCTCCAACTACGCGCTGCGCGAAACGGCGCTGGACCTGCGGTCCAAGCTGGGCACCACCGCGCCCACCGCCGTGCTGACCCATGGCGCCAATCCGGGCCTTGTCTCCCACTTTGTGAAGCAGGCGCTGCTGAACATTGCGGAGGATACGGGCCGCGATGTCACCCAGGTGCCCGCCGACCGTGCGGCCTGGGCGGCGCTGGCGCATGAGCTGGGCGTGAAGGTGATCCATATCGCCGAACGCGATACCCAGGTCTCCTCCATCCCCAAGCGCCGGGGGGAGTTCGTCAATACCTGGTCCATCGACGGCTTCATCTCCGAGGGTTGTCAGCCGGCGGAGCTGGGCTGGGGCACGCATGAGGCGACGTTCCCGCCCGACGGGATCCGCCATGATTTCGGCTGTCAGGCCGGCATCATCCTGAACCGCCCCGGCGTGACGCAGCGTGTGCGCACCTGGACCCCGATGGAAGGCCCCTTCCACGGCTTCCTGATCACGCATAGCGAGGCTTTGTCGATCCCCGATTATCTGACGGTGCGCGACGAGTCCGGCAAGGCGATCTACCGCCCCACCTGCCACTATGCCTATCACCCCTGCGATGACGCCGTGAAATCCATCCACGAATTCGCGGGCAAAAACTTCGTGCAGCAGGAGACGCAACGCCTGTTGATGAAGGAAATCATCGACGGCGTGGATGAGCTGGGCGTGCTGCTGGCCGGCCATGAAAAGGGTGCCTACTGGTTCGGCTCGCAGCTGACCTGTTCAGAGGCCCGCCAATTGGTGGAATTCAACAGCGCCACCAGCCTGCAGGTGACGGTCGCCGCCTTGTCCGGCATGATCTGGGCCATCGAAAACCCCGACCGCGGCATCGTGGAAGCCGACGACATGGATTTCCAGCGCTGCCTGGATATCTGCATGCCCTATCTGGGCCCGGTCGTCGGCGCCTACACCGACTGGACACCGCTCGACGGGCGCAACAAGCTGTTCGTCGAGGACGTGGACATGTCCGACGCGTGGCAGTTCAAGAATATTCGGGTGGTGTGAGGCGGGGCTGGGGGCCTTCCGGCCCCCAGCCAGCTTCGTTTCAGAAAGTGTGGAATGTTATATCTTGTGCAGATTCCAGGGGATTCCATGCACCTTTCATTGCTGGATTATAGTATCCTTCTCTAATATACAAGACATTTACAGCAAAGCCTCCTAAATACTGAATTATGCTTGCCACGATCAATTTTCTATTTGTTTTATCATACACGCATCCGAGATTTGAAGATCCAACATTCTTGTGTGTGCCAATTTTGTTGGCATACGCGAAACGCAAGTAGACGTCCTTCCGGCCCAGAGAATGGATCAAAGAATTTGCAAAGCTATTAGAAACCTCTTGAATGGCATTTGAATTTTCAGGTTTTACAGAATCATCACGATGTTCGTCACCTCGACCTAAGACATCAGGGTGATTCATAGCGCAACCCAAGTGTTTGATCCAATACAATTGACAATTGACTGTGTGCTTACGATATTGCCCCTGAAATAACCTTGCCATCGAAACTCTGGTCGGATGCCCACTTCCTGCGCATAACTTCTGGAGATGAGCCGACATGATTGACCATGATCTGTCAAAAGGCTGCGTTAGCGTTGAATTACATTTTATACACAAGCTCTTTGGCCATTTTAATATGTCACTTTTTGAACCCTGTACAAATTTCGGCCTTCCTGGTTTTTGGTAAAAACGCAGGGGATTTTCTTGGTTAATAATCTCGAATATTGTTTTTATGTCACTTTCTTTTATCATATGCTCTCCGGAGTCTGCCAAATTCCTGCAGATCCAACATTTTTTCTCCATAATTGGATATTCCCGAACATATCGTCAAAGGTGGTTAATCAATAGGCTAGCGCAACGCATTGCTTGTGTCATCTTTTGCTCTTGGGATGGCTTTCATAGTCACTTGCCGCTGCCGGCCATTGGCCGTACACTCTCGCTCTGTACCGGGAGACACACCATGCCCACCGCCACCCCAACCCGCACCCGCGCCGAAAGGTTGGAGGCCCGCGTCACCGCCGAGCAGAAGCGGCTGATTGAGCAGGCCGCGGCGCTGCAGGGCCGGTCGGTGACGGATTTTGTGCTGTCCAGTGTGCAGGACGCCGCCAAGCGGGCCATCGAGGAACATCAGCGTCTGGAACTGTCGCTCCGTGACAGTCAGGCCTTTGTCGAGGCGCTGCTGAACCCGCCCGCACCCAGCGAACGGCTGCTGGAGACGATCGCCCGGTATCGGCAGGAAACGGGCGTCTGATCTTGAGGTATGGCTTATCGCGGCGGGTGGAGCCGCTGGCCCCGCACCATGACCGCAGCGGCTTCGACAGCGGGGTGGAGGCGCTGGACAGGTATTTCCGTATCCAGGCCGGACAGGATGCCCGCAAGCTTATAGCCGCCCCCTTCGTCCTGTTGGATGAACAGGACCGGGTGCTGGGCTATTACACCTTATCCGCGACTTCCATCGCGCTGGCCGAACTGCCGGCGGCGGAAACCAGGCGGTTGCCGCGCTATCCCGTCTTGCCAGCCACCTTGCTGGGGCGCCTAGCCGTGGACCGGCGGGTGCAGGGACACGGGCATGGGCTGTTCCTGCTGGCCGATGCGCTTCACCGTGCGTTACGCAGCGAGATTGCTTCATTCGCCGTCGTCGTGGATGCCAAGGATACCGGGGCCGCCCGCTTCTACCAACGCGAAGGTTTCTTGGCCCTGCCCGAGCAACCATTGAAGCTGTTCCTGCCCATGGCCAGCCTCACAAAACCATTCGGTTGATACGCCCTATCCCTAAAATCCAAACAATCCCAATCCCTTCTTCCCCACCAACCCCATTGCGCCCGTCCCCGTCCCCTGTCACCCTCTCCCGCAACGATGCATCGATGCGGAGAAAGCAAATGCGGGTGACGGGTCGGACGGGGGTCACGAAGGCACGGGCGGGTCTGCTGGCGGCGCTGGTGCTGCCTTTCCTGGCGTTGCCGGCCGGGGCGCAGAGCGCGGCCACCCCTGACATCCCCGCCTATATCAAATCCGACGTGAAGGCGCTGGAGCCCAAGATCGTGGCCTGGCGGCGCGACATCCATCAGCACCCGGAGCTGGGCAACCGCGAATTCCGCACGGCCAAGCTGGTGGCCGACCATTTGAAAAAGCTGGGCATGGAGGTGCAGACAGGCGTGGCCCATACCGGGGTCGTGGCCGTGCTGAAGGGGGCGAAGCCCGGCCCCGTCGTGGCCCTGCGCGCCGACATGGATGCGCTGCCCGTGACCGAACAGGTGGACCTGCCCTTCGCGTCCAAGGTGCGCACCACCTATAACGGCCAGGATGTGGGCGTCATGCATGCCTGTGGCCATGACGGGCATGTCGCCATCCTGATGGGCGTGGCCGAGCTGCTGGCCAAGCGTAAAGGGGAGCTGCGGGGCACCGTCAAGTTCATCTTCCAGCCGGCGGAGGAAGGCCCGCCCGCGGGGGAGGAAGGCGGGGCCGAACTGATGGTCAAGGAAGGCGTCCTGTCCAAGGACCCGAAGCCGGAGGCGATTTTTGGCCTGCACCTGTTCTCTGCGGGTCGCGCCGGTACCATCAGCTACCGGTCCGGCCCCGCCATGGCGGCGGCGGACAGTTTCCACATCACGGTGCAGGGCCGGCAGACACACGGCGCCTATCCCTGGTACGGGGTCGATCCCATCGTGACGGCGTCGCAGATCGTGACGGGGCTGCAAACCATCGTCAGCCGCAATGTGGAGCTGATCAAGGAGCCGGCCATCGTCTCGGTGGGCGCGCTGAACAGCGGCGTGCGCGACAATATCATTCCCGACAAGGCGGAGATGATCGGCACCATCCGCACCTTCGACCCCAAGATGCGCGAACAGATTCACCGCCGCATCAAGGAGATCGCGGAAAACATTGCCGAAAGCCAGGGCGCCACGGCGACGGTGCGCATCGACCAGGGTTATCCCGTCACTGACAATAACCCCGCCCTGACCGCCTGGGCCGCCCCCATCCTGGAGAAGGTGGCCGGCAAGGAGAATGTGTCGGTCGGGCCCAAGGCCGGCGGGGCGGAGGATTTCAGCTTTTTCCAGCAGCAGATCCCCGGCTTCTTTTTCTGGGTTGGGTCCACGGGGCCGGAGGTGCCGCTGGACAAGGCGCCGTCGAACCATTCGCCCTTGTTCAAGATCGATGAGGCCTCGCTGCTGACCGGGGCGGAGGCGCTGGCCGCCGTCACCGTGGCCTATCTGCAAAACCATTGAGCCGGAAAGGCCCCCGATGCGCATGATCCTGCTGACCGGTGCGGCACTGTCCGCCCTGTTCCTGTCGCCCATCGCCCTTGCCGCCGATGCGCCGCCCCTGCCCGCCTCTGTGAAGGCCGACGCCAGGGCGCTGGAATCGAAGATCATCGCCTGGCGGCGTGACATCCACCAGCACCCGGAACTGGGCAACCGCGAGTTCCGCACGGCCAAGCTGGTGGCCGATCATTTGAAAAAGCTGGGTCTGGAGGTGCAGACCGGCGTCGCGCATACTGGCGTGGTCGCGGTCCTGAAGGGCGGCAAGCCCGGCCCTGTCGTGGCGCTGCGCGCCGATATGGACGCCCTGCCGGTGACCGAACAGGTGGATGTGCCCTTCGCATCGAAGGTGCGCACCACCTATAACGGCCAGGATGTGGGCGTCATGCATGCCTGTGGCCATGACGGGCATGTCGCCATCCTGATGGGGGTGGCCGAGCTGCTGGCCCGGCGCAAGGCGGACCTGCCCGGTACGGTCAAGTTCATCTTCCAGCCCGCCGAGGAGGGCCCGCCGGAAGGCGAGGAAGGCGGCGCCGAATTGATGATCAAGCAGGGTGTACTGGACACCGAGCCCAAGCCGCAGGCGATTTTCGGCCTGCATCTGGCCTCTGCCTACCATGCCGGCACCATCGCCTATCGGCCGGGTCCCGCCATGGCGGCGTCCGACACGTTCACGATTGTGGTGACGGGCCGGCAATCGCATGGCGCCCGCCCCTGGGCCGGGGTCGATCCCCTGGTCACCTCGGCTCAGATCCTGGTCGGCCTCCAAACCATCGTCAGCCGCAATATGGAGGTGATCAAGGAACCCGCCGTAGTGACGGTGGGCACCCTGCATGGCGGCGTGCGGCGGAACATCATCCCCGACAAGGCGGAGATGGTGGGCACCATCCGCACTTTCGATGAAGGCATGCGCCGGGACGTGCATGAACGCATCCGCCGCATCGCCACCAACATCGCCGAAAGTGCCGGTGCCACCGCGGATGTGACCATCGAAACCGGCTACCCCGTCACCGACAATGACCGCGACCTGACGGCCTGGGCCGCGCCCGTGCTGGCCCAGGTGGCGGGGCCGGGCAAGCTGGTGGAAGGCACCAAGACGACAGGGGCGGAGGATTTCAGCTTCTTCCAGCAGAAAATCCCCGGCTTCTTTTTCTGGGTCGGCGCCACCCCGCCCGATATGCCGCTGGACAAGGCGCCTTCCAACCATTCCCCGCTGTTCAAGGTCGATGAAAGCAGCCTGGTCATCGGGGCGGAGGCGATGGCCAGCCTGACGGTGGCATGGCTTTCCAGCCATTGAGGCGCGCGATGGTCGCTTACACCCGGTAAAAACTGAACCCCGCCAGCGCGGCCACCGGCATCAGCCCGTCGGCCCAGGCCGGCAGCGGGTCCCCTTCGTCCAGGAACCGGTTGGCGCCGGAGACGATCAGGTCCAACCCGCCGATGGCCCGGCGGGCAATGCGGTGGGCGGCGGCAAAGGACAGGTCACTTCCATCGACGGCCAGCATCAGGCCATGGCGCGGGTCCGCCGGTCCCCAGGCGGGGAACAGGGCCGGGTCGCGCACCACCTGGACCAGCGACCGGCCCGGCAGGGCGTGGCGGGCATTCAGCGCCATGGCGGCCAGCGCCTCCATGGCGCGCACGCCGCGTTCATGGCCATGGGCCCAGATGGCGCGGGCCAGCGCGTCCTGGCCGCTGTCAGCGGGCAGGCTGGGCGCACGGTCGGGTTCGGGGACCAGCATGGGGCGGGTCATCGGCACATCCTCCTGTTGTTCCAATCAAAGGTCGAAATCACTCTGCGCCTGGACCGGCCCGGTCCGGCGCGTATGGTCGGGGCGCGGGCGGGGGCACATGGCGATGGCCCCGGCCAGCGCATCCAGGCCGTCATCATGGCTGCGCCCGCGCGGCCGCCATTCCCGCATCTCCCGGCCCAGCGGACCGGCAATGACGCTGTCATGGGCGTAAAGCAGGCTGGCATGCAGCGGCCCGTCAATGGCGCCCAGGATACGGTCGACCTTGGCCTGGGCGGATCGCTGTTCCACCACGCTGACCATGGTCAGGCCCTGTTCCGCCAGGATACGGCGCAGGGTTTCGGGCAGGAAGGCCCCCACGCCGTTCACTTCCAGATGGATAAGGCGCACCCCGGTTTCGGCCACCAGGGCCGCGACATCGCGGCATTGCGCGGCCCCCGCCGCGTCCTCCGCCCCGGCCGGCACAGTCAGATACAGGGCGCGGTGGATAAAAAACCGCCCCTCCCCATCCTCGCCCAGCAGAACGGCGACCGATCCGTCGCCCGCCTTGCGCCGTTTCTTGTCGCGCAGGCCCACGGCCGGGTCCCACCAGACACGCAAGGACCGCAGCCGGTGGGGACCCAGGTAAAAATGCGGGGCGGCCAGCCGGGGCAGCACCAGGTCCCAATCATAGGGAAGCAGCCTGTCCACATCCAGCCGCCCATCCTCCAGCGCCACGGGCCGCAGCATCATCTGGCTGGCAAACTTGTTGGCGCTGCTGCGTTTGCGGATACGCTCGATACTTTCGGGCGTAAACCGTTCCGGCCAGGCACTGGCGCCGCTATCGGTCAGGATAGGGCGTTCCAGCCGGTCGAACCCGTCCAGGAACGGTGTCTCCTCCCCCTCCTCCACACCGGGCCGCCGGCTGTAGATCGACTGGAACGAATGGGGGGTGCCGATGTAAAGCTGTGTGCCGCCCGGCGACAGGACATAAGCGATCTCTCCCAGGCGCTGGCGCAGCTCCTGGCGCTTTTCGGCGGTGGCGCAGGTGTTGGGCACCTCCACATCATCACAGACCACGATATCGGCATGGCTGCCGGTGACATTGGCGGTGATGCCCTTGGCCACCATGGACGGGTCGCGCCCCACCTTGTCGCGGGCGATGGCGAATTCCTCCGCACCCCACAATTCCGGCTTGGCCGGCTTCATGCCCTGGCACAGCGGATGGCGCTCCACGATACGTTTGACCGTGCGCACCATTTTCTTGGCCAGATGCGTATCGGCAGCCAGCACCATCACCCGCCGGTTGGCATCCAGATAGAGAAGCCAGGCACAGAACAGGCCGATCAGGGTAGATTTGCCACTGTCACGGAAGGCCAGCAGCAGCAATTCCTTCGATCCCGCCCGCCAGCGGCTTTCCAGCCAGCCGGCCATGTCGGCGTGGAGCGCCGGGGTCATCATGCCCTGTTCGCTGTTCCAGCGATCCAGAAAGGCGATGAAACCGGCCTTTTCCCCTTGGTCAGCATTCTCCATCACGTTCGCCCGATCACGTGCCAGGCCGCGCCGTTGGACAGCAGGATCATGCCGTCGAACTGTGCCGACAGGGTCTTGGGCCCGCCATCGGGGCCGCCTGTACCATCACCGCTGGTGAGATTGACCAGGTTGCTGGACGGATCGGTCTTTTTCACCGACAGGCGCGTGCCGCTGTTGGCCGCCGACGGGGCCGGCAGCCGCACCTCCACCACCCCGGCAAAGGCGGAGACAAGATAATGTTCGGCCCCCAGATCGGGCTGGAACAGTCCCGCCGCCTCATGGAAATGCACCGTGGCCGGCATGCGGCTGGCCGCGGTGACCCACCAGGCCGCCCCGTTGGAAAAGACCGTCACCTGTTCGAACTGCTGCGCCAGTTTCCACACCCGGCCATCCGGACCGGTACCGGTGGCGGCCGTCACACTGACCACACCGCTGGACGTGTCGGATTTTTTGATACTGATGCGCCGCCCCACGGCCTGTGTCGCCGACGGGCTGGGCAGGCGCACCTCCACATCCCCGTCACCGCCGCTGACCAGATACAGGTCCTTCATCAGGTCAGGTTGGAACAATCCGGCCTCATCCCGGAATTCGGCATTGCCCGGCGCCCCTGTACGGGCCGTCACCCACCAGCCAGCCCCATTGGACACGAGGCTGACATGGTCATAACGTGAGGACAGGATGACGGGCCGCCCATCCGGCCCGGGTCCGCCCAGTTCGGTCACCGTGACTGGATTGGCGGAACTGTCGGTCTTCTTGATGGTCAGGAGGCGGCCATTGGCCGTGTCGGCCTTGGGCAGGCGGAATTCCGTGGCCCCACCAAAGGCCGACACCAGATGCGTGGTGGAGGTCAGGTCGGCATCGACCAGCCCGCCGCTGGCCGGCTCGACATAGTGGGTATCGACGCTGAACCCCTCCACCCGCAGGTCGGTGACATGCGTCTGCTTCAACAGGTTGCGCAGCGGATAGCCGGCATTGATCGCCGTATAGTCCCGCGAGGCCGACATATCCCAGATCGGCTGCCCGCCGGTGGCGCTGAACAGATTGACGATGCTGGTATTCTGGCTGCCATTATCGATGCGGATGCCGGGCAGGGCGCCCAGGCTTTCGGCATAGAAATTCACGATCAGGTTCTGATCCGTGGCCGCCCCCAGCCGCAGACAGGCCTGTCCGCCCGGATGCAGATTGGCCTCGCAATCGCTGAAGCTGTTGTTGAAGCGCCCGGCCGAGATAAAAAAGCCGCAGCCGCTGATCGGGGCCGCCAGGGAATAGACACGCACATCCTGGAACTTGTTGGCGTTGGGTGTGTCGCCATCGCCCTCCACCGTCAGCAGCACGCCATGCGCCTGCGGCCGTGCCACCAGCACGCGGGCCACATGGTTCCAGTAACAGGGCCGGTTGGTATCGTGATAGCCGTCCAGGACGATGCCGTTGATGCTGTCCCAGATCGACAGATTCTCCACGACATTCTTGACGCACGGCCCGTCACGACCGAACAGCTTGACCCCCGTGGCGCCGCCGACAATGCGCAGGTCGCGCAAGCTGGCATAGCCATCCACCATCTCCACCGCATTGAACAGGCTGGGATATGCCGGCAGGTTGATGGGGTCATAGGCGGCGGCGCGGGCCTGGATGACACTGCCCTCCCCCTCCCCATAGAGTGTCTGGCCATAGCCCAGAACGATGGGCGCGCTGGTGCGATAGATACCGGCGGGCAGGAAGACGGACCGGTGCGCGGCGAGCGCGGCCAGGATGGCGGCGGTATCATCGGTGACCCCGTCACCGATGGCGCCGAAATCCCGGACCGTCACCATGTCGCGCAGCTTGTCCGCCACGGCGCGGGTGACGGCCCCCGCCCCGTGGGCCGAAATGGTGCCGGATGCGGGCAGGCTGTCCAGCGGCAGCGCCACGGGATTGCCAGAAGCATCAAAGCCCAGCGCGGCACCTGCCCGCACCGCCCGGTCGGGCAGCAGCGATGATGCCGGCAGGTCGGTGGGACCGGAGCGCAGCATGCGGGCCTGATCGGCGGCCAGCTGCTGCACCATGGATGTGAGGCGGTTCAACTGTTCATTCAGGCTTTTGGCGGCCAGCGGACCGCTTTCCAGGAAATCCGCCTGCCGGTCCAGCGCCACACGGCGTTCGATGGTGACCAATGTGCCGGCGGCGGGGGCCGCATCCAGCTGCACCGCCCCGCCCGCCGGATCGCCCAGCCCTTCCAGCGCATAGCCACTGGTCCAGGGGGCGACGTCCAGATAAAGCGACAGGTCCGTTGACGCATAGATCGGAAAGGTAAAGGCAAAACGGCTGACCACCCCGTCGGCGACAAATTGCACGACAGGGCGGGCCGCCGGGATCGGGGCGGGGAGCATGGGGGGCCTCATGGCTGAAAGGGAGATACCTGTAGGTCAGGCGGCAGATCACAGACCGCGCGCCAGCCGTTCCAGGCGCTGGCGTTCCTGCTGGCGGGTCAGGTCCAGAAGGTTGCGGCGTTGCAGCGCCTCCTCCTCCTCCGACAGGGCAGACAGTTTTAACGCGTCCAGCCGGGCCGCATCCTGCCGCTGCTCCGCTGCTGCTCGTTCGCGGCCCAGGATGACCGCTTCACCGGAACCGTCGGCACTGCTGATGCCCTGCGCGCCCAGCTGGGCGCGCAGGCTGCCGGTTTCCTGCCGCAGGGAGCGGCTGCGCCTGGCCTCGGCAATCTCGCTCTCGGCCTGGATACGCGCGGCACTGCCGGCATTGCGCCGGTGCAGATCGTCCAGATCGGCGGCCTGACGGGCCGACAGGTCGGCACCCTCTGCCGCCTGTTCGGCATCCAGCAGGGCGCGTTCCTGCTTCTTGCGCTTCGATTTGGTGATGCCCAGCAGGTTCTTGGCCTGGTTGGTGGTGTTCACCAGACCGGTGGCCGCCTTGATATAGGAACTGCCGGGCGCGGAATGGCTCAGCACCATCAGCGCCGGGGTCGTGATCCCGCCCATCAGTCATTCACCTTCAGTTCGTGGGTTACGGACAGGAGCGTGAAAGGCAGCGGCCTTTCCTCCGCGATGCGCCAGGGCGGGCCGGCGCGGCTGCTCTGCCAGCCGATGCCGGTCAGCCGCCGGTCGCCGGTGAAGCCGGGGGCCGGGCTGTCAGCCAATGCGGGGCCGGTGGCGCGCCGCAACGGCACCTCCACCGGCCCCCGCCCCAGGTCGGCGCGCAGCGCGGGCGTGTCCTTCAAACGGAAGGTGACCGCCAGCAGACGCGCACGCCGTCCCTGTCCCTCCGCCGCCAGCAGATTGGGCGGCATGGGTTCAATCTCATGCGTGAAGGCCAGGCCCGCCTGCACGCGGGTCGCGGGCGCCGGCAATCGGATGCGGCCCGCCGCGACCGGGGCCACCGGCACCACGGCGCCATCGGCCAGCACCGCCACATCGCGCCCGTCCAGATGGTCCAATCCGGACCAGCGGGCGGTGGGGCTGTCCACCGTCCCGGCCAGCCCGGCATCGACATGCAGCCCGTCATCCCAGACCTCCACCGACACGGCTCCATCACGGTCGACCAGCCAGTAAAGCTGTGCGCCCACCTGGGCTGTGGACAGGATGCGACCGCCCGTGACCAGCCGCACCCAGGCGCGGATCTGTTCATTGCGGTACAGCGTCAGCACCGCCAGGGTCCCGTCCGCCTGCACTGCCAGCAGCAGCCGGCGGCGGCGGTCATATTCCATATCCACAGTGCCGGGCAGGATGGGCCGCGTGGTCAGGGTCAGGTCGGCGGCGGAATAGGATTGTTCCAGATCGGTCCACAGGAAATCGCGGATCGATCCGTCGCCGGCCGCGAACAGGGTCCCGCCCTCGATCTCCTGCGGCGGGATGTTGCGGTCGGCCACGCTGCCGATGCGGGTCTGCCGGTCCAGGCGGATGGCCGTGGGCGTCAGGGGAACGCCGGTCACGGCCCATTCCCCGCCGGTGGTAAAGACCTGAAGGTGCCGCCCGGAATAGACGGCACGGATCGGGTTCACCTCATCCGACAGGATGGCAAACTCGATGGCGCTGTCATCCTCCCCCTCGCCCAGGTCGAAATTGAACAGATCACCCGATTTCGACAGCCAGAGCCGGTTGGGCAGATCGCGCGACCCGCCGATGACCAGCCGGTCCTGGTGAAAGGCCACGGACAGGGGCCAGCCGCGTTGCGGGCTGAACGCCGCCTCGTCCCAATCCACTGTCGGGTTGCTGTGGGGCAGCGTGTCGGCCAGGTCGATCTCCGCCTCCGTAACCGACCGCACCGCCGCGATGCGCCCCGGCTTGCGGTGGATGCGGAAGGGGGCGCCCTCATGATCGGGCGTGAAAAGGGCGGCGGAGGCGCGCAGCCGCACCCGCCCTGTCAAACCCGAGGGGGTCAGGGTGATGGCAGCATCGGCAAAGCGGAAGAAGGGTATGCGCGGCCGTCCTTCTTCCTCGGCAAATATCCAGGGTTCCACGGTCCATTGACCGGGGCCGACACGGGCAATACGGCGCGGTTCGACATCAGGATGGCAGACCAGCAGCACATCCCCGCTCTGTGCCCAGGTCAGATTGCCCAGATGCTCCAGGGTCCAGGGGGCGGGCAGCGTCGCCTGCACCTGATCATTGCCGAACACGGTGATCAGCCGGTCGGTCAGGACCAGCAGAAAGGTCTGTTCGGTGTTGAAGGTAAAGGGGATCAGGCGGCCGGGCCCCGGTACGGTGGCGATAAAGCCCGTGCCGGGCCGGCGCGTGATGCCGCCCGTGGGCTCGATCAGCACATTGGTCAGGGTCAGGGCCCCATTCTCGAACGCAGCCAGATCACCCCGTCCCAGCAGGTCGGGGCTGACACAGCCGCCGGTGAAGCTGGTCTTCACGGCTCTCAGGCGGGTCATGACAGGCGGGCCTCGATCAGGGTGAAATCGGTGAACCCGTCCTGGCTGTCCTGGGAGACATCGGTCAGGCGGGCACGGCGGAATTCCGCCTCGGCCGTCTTCAGCAGGGTTTCGGCCCGCGCGGTGTTTTCCGTCAGGGGCACGCAGAGTTCCGCCGCCAGCCGGGCGATCAGCAGCGCATCGAAAAAGGCCGGAAACAGCCCCTCGGCAACGCGGGCCACATAGGTCAGGGTAACGGCGTCGGCATCGGCCAGCAGGTCGCGCCCCTGGATACGGTAGGACAGGCCCCGCCCCCGCCCACCGTTGCCCAGCGACAAGGCCCGCAGGAAATCATCCGGCAGGGCGAAGCCATGGGCAAAATCGGCGGGCGGCGGATCGGCCCGTCGTACCAGCGGAACCTGTCTGGTCGCAAAGCTCCAGCCATGGGCGGCCAGAAGCGCATCGCGGGTGGGGGCATAAAGGGCCGCGGCCAGTTCCGCTTCGGCAGTGCCGTCCTGGAACGACGTGATCGGATTGGCCCCGATCTTCAACAGCGCGCGGGCGCACAGCCCGACAGCGGAATAGGCCATGGGGGGGGACTCCGGGGATCATGGGGAATGACGGCTGAATGACTTCCCTGCCTCCCCCGCGAAAGCGGGGGTCCAGGGGCCATGGGGAAACCAGCGTTGGGCCAGCGGCCCCTGGGTCCCCGCTTTCGCGGGGAAGGCAGGAAGGAAGCGGACGGACGGATCAATCCGTATCTGCCGCCCCGAACTGCGTCAGGTCGGCGGTATCGACGACCCCGCCGGCATTGGCATTGACCAGGAAGATGCCCGACACGGGCGTGCCGCCCACGCCGGTATTGGCCAGGATCATATCGCCCAGCCGCAACATATGGCTGGCCGCGTTGAAATAGCCCGCGACCCGCACAATGGTGTGGGTATCGGGCGTGGTGTAATGCCAGAGCGTGAAGCCATTGGCATAGGCCAGGACCGACAGGTCCCGCGACAGATAGGACATGGCGGTTACTCCTTGCAGCGCAGGGTGACGACGCCGGTGGCGTCGATCAGGGCGGCACCCTGGGACATCATGTTGTTGACAAAATGCGCGGCGCGGTCGCCGTGCCAGGTGATGTCGCTGGTGACATCGGCCCCGCTGGCATGGCCCAGGGCGGTCTTGTGGTACCAGTGACAGAGGCGGACATTGCCCGCCGCCAGGGTCAGGCCCGAATGCGGCATCCACAGCGTGCCCAGCCAGCGCTTGGCCTGGGTCCCGCGCCACGGCAGCTCACCCTCGCCGACATAGTCGGAATTGGCGAATTCCTCGATGCCCAGCAGCTGGCTCCACTGTTTCCAGCCGACCACAGCATAGCGCTGGCCGTCATCCGGCACGTCGGCGCCGCCCATCATTTCGAACGCCGCCAGCACCTTGTCGCGGGTCAGGCCGTCCGTATCGGCGCCGGCATACCGGGCGCCCGTATCCAGGCGACCGATGATCAACTCATCCGTCTTGCGGCCCAGCGCATAGGCGCCGGCATTGGCGATGACGCTGCGTTCATCGATATTGGTCTTCAGCTCATCCAGCTTGTCGACCCAGTCGCCGGCATAATAATCGGCCAGCGTGCAATCGACGGTGCCATGGTCCAGGTTCATCACCGGGACATTGCCATGGCGCGACTTGGTGCTGGCTACACCCTTGCCGACCTTCTGAAAGACGGTGGTGGCGCCCTTCACATTGTTCTTGGAACGCACGGTGGCGCGCAGCTTGGAACCCAGGCGCTGATAGGCCTCATGCACCTCGCGTTCATACTGCTTCACGAACGATTTCTCGATGTCGGTGGACATCCTGGGACCTCATTCCTGTCATGATGGCAGCCGTCGCGGTTGCCGGACCAGGGTCCGGCCGCATGTCGGGCAGCGTTGGGGGGGAGGGGCCAAAGAGCAGAGGCCCCGCCATCCGGCCGTTGCCAGGCAACGGTTACCGGTGCGGGGCCTCTGTCAGGCCGGGGAGGGGACAATGCACAAGACCCGGTGCCGGCCGATCAGGCGGGACATGGTTCAGGCCTTGGTGAGAACAGATATAGGATTAATATCCGTACTACGTCAACATAAATCCTATGCAGCGTTTAACGGAAAGTGACCTCAACCGGGAAAGCGCAACCCGACGGTCAATCCCGGCATGTCCGCCGCCACCCGCGTATCAGACAGGGTCAGGCTGGCATCATGCAGACGGGCCACGGCGGCGACCAGCGACAGGCCCAGCCCATGACCGGGCGTCCCGCGATGCGCCTCCAGCCGGACAAACCGTTCCAGCACCTTGTCGCGGCTGTCGGCGGGAATGCCGGGCCCCTGGTCGGACACGGTCAGGAAGGGCCGCCCGGCCTCGATCCCGGCCGCCACCGTCACATGCCCCTGCTCGGGACTGTATTTCACGGCATTTTCGATCAGGTTGCTGATCAGCTGGGCCAGAAGCTGCCGGCTGCCGCGCACGCTCACGCTCACGCCCGCATGCACATGCATGGACAGGCCCCGTTCCTCGGCCAGCGGCGTGTAAAGCTCCGCCACCTCCGTCGCCAAAGCGGCCAGGTCAACCGGTTCGAAATCGGTGCGCGCCCGCCCGGTTTCGGCCGCCGCAATGGTCAGGATGGCATTGAACACACCCAGCAGCCGGTCGATCTCGGCAATGGCCTGCTCCAGGGTGGTGAACTGCGCCTCCGACAATGTCGCATCCCGCTGCGCCAGCTCCATCCGGGCACGCAGGCGCGAAAGCGGCGTGCGCAGGTCATGGGCGACATTGTCGGTAACCTGCCGCATGCCCAGCATCAGGCGGCCGATCTCATCCAGCATGCGGTTCAGTTTGGTGACCAGCCGGTCGATCTCGTCGCCTGACCCGGTTACCTGCATCCGGTCGGCAAAGGACCCGGCCGTGATGCGGTCGATGGTGCGGTTGATGCTTTCGACGCGTTCGGCCACCCGCCGGCTCATATAGACGGCCCCCACCAGACCGACGGCAAAGGCCAACGACACGGCCCAGATCAGACCCGTCAATAACTGTCCGCGCAGCAGATAGCGGTCGGTCATGTCATGCCCGACCAGCAGCCAGCCAATACCCTCGACGGGCAGGATGATCGCCACAGCTTCGCGTTTACGCTCCGGCTCCTTGCGCGATTTGATATCGAATTCCACCCAGCCGGGCCCCGGGTCACCCGCCGGCCAGTTGGCCAGATTGCCGGCGATGACATCCCGGCCCGGCGTGGTCAGCGCATAGATCATGTCGGTGCGCCCGTCCGACGCACGTTCCGAGATCACGCGCAACAGGCCGATCCGGCCGCGTTCATTCAGCACCGCGGTCAGTTCCTCCGCCTCCCGCAGCACGGTTTCCTCCGTATGGCGGTTGATGAAGCCGGCGGTGAACCAATAGACGACGGCCAGCACCACCATCACCGACAAGATGAACAGGCCCAGATGGAAGGCGGCCAGCCGGAAGCTGGTGGTGCGCAGGAAGTTGAGGTTAAGCCGGCTCACGGATGACATAGCCCGCCCCGCGTACCGTGTGGATCAGGGCCACCGGATGATCCTTGTCGATCTTCTGGCGCAGGCGGGCAATATGCACATCGATGACATTGGTCTGCGGATCGAAATGATAATCCCAGACATTTTCCAGCAGCATGGTGCGTGTCACCACATTGCCGGCATTGCGGATCAGATATTCCAGCAGCTGGAATTCACGCGGCAGCAGGTCGACGGGTTTGCCTGAACGTTTCACGGACCGGGCCAGCAGATCCATCTCCAGATCGGCGATCTGCAGCTTCGTCACCGGTGCCGACCCGCCGCCCTTGGCCCGGCGCTGCATGACCTCCAGCCTTGCCAGCAGCTCGGCAAAGGCAAAAGGCTTGGTCAGGTAATCATCGGCCCCGGCGCGCAGGCCCTTCACCCGGTCATCGACCGACCCCAGCGCCGACAGCACCAGGGCCGGGGTCTCGTTACCCGTGGCGCGCAGCACCTCCAGCAATGACAGCCCGTCGCGGCCCGGCAGCATACGATCCACGATCAGCCCGTCATAGGGTTCGGATGCCGCCATGAACAGGCCGTCGCGGCCATTATCGGCGTGATCGACCACGTGGCCCGCCTCTTTCAGGCCCTTGACCAGGTAATCGGCGGTGGCACGGTCGTCTTCGATGACAAGGATCTTCATGATGGGCGCATCCTAAACCCGGACGGGTTCGATTGGGAACTCGTCAATCCGCATTTCCCGACAACATCGGCGCCGCCCCGCAGCGTCGGCACAATACCAGCAGCACGAAATCCTGACCGATGGTCAGGATTTCGTGCCCCTCCGTCGCCGGGCGGGAACATGCCCATACCCACCAGGATCCCAGGCTCTTGAAGTGCCCTCACGCCCCCGCCGCGGTCTTCTTTTCCGCCCAGCGCACGCCCTGGGTGATGGCAAAGGTCATGGCCAGATAGATGGCCCCGGCAATGATAAACATCTCCACCGGCTGAAAGCTGCGCGACGCAATGGTGCGGGCGGCGCCTGTCAGTTCGACCAGGGTGATGGCACTGGCAAGGGAGGTCGCCTGCACCATCTGGATCATCTCATTGCCATAGGCGGGCAGGATGGTGCGCAGGGCCTGCGGCAACACGATCCGGCGATAGAGCAGCGGGCGCGACATGCCCAGCGCGCGCGCCGCCTCGATCTGCCCGAACGGCACCGCCTGGATGCCGCCGCGCATGATTTCGCCGGTATAGGCGGCCGTATTCAGGGTCAGCGCGATGATGGCGCACCAGTACGCCTCCCGCAGGACTGGCCACAGAAAACTTTCACGGATGCCCACAAACTGGCCCAGCCCGTAATAGATCAGGAAAATCTGCACCAGGAGCGGGGTGGAGCGGAACAGGAAAACATAGGCGCCTGTCACGCCGGCAATCACCCGGTTGGATGACAGGCGCCCGAAAGCCACCGCCAGTGCCAGCACGAACCCCAGCAACAGCGACAGCACCACCAGCTGCACCGTCACCCAGGCCCCGGAAAACAATGCCGGCAAGGATGACAGGATCATGTCGATATTCATGGCCCCGCCCCCCTCAATTCGCTGCCGCGCGGCGCACGCCACGTTCGGCCCGGCGCGACAGGGCGCGGAACAGGGCCTCCGAACAGGTGGTCATCACCATATAGAGGATGGCCGCCGTCACATAGAACAGGAAGGGCTGACGTGTCGACTGCATGCCCAGATAGGCCTGGCGCATCAGTTCGGCCAGCGAGACAACGGACACCAGCGTCGTATCCTTCAAGGTCATCTGCCAGACATTGCCAAGTCCCGGCAGGGCATAGCGCAGGGCCTGCGGCACCAGGATACGGCGCAGGATCAGCAAGCGCCCCATGCCCAGCGCCCGCGCCGCCTCCAGCTGTCCCTTGGGCACGGCCCGCACGGCACCCCGGATCACTTCCGTCGCATAGGCACCGGACACGATGCCGACCGCCGCCACCCCCACGGCGAAGGCCGACAGTTCCACCCGCCCGCCATACCCGAACAGGGTCGCCAGCCAGGTGACCAGCCCCGAGCCGCCGAAGAACAGCAGCCAGATGACCAGCAGGGCCGGCACACCGCGCACCACTGTCGTATAGGCGGCAGCCAGCCAGCGCAGCGGGGCCGGCCCCGACAGCTTGGCCGCCGCCGCGCCAGACCCGAAGATCAACCCGACCAGATAGGCGGACAAGGCAACCAGCAGGGTCATCACGGCCCCGCTGGCGATTTCATCGCCCCAGCCTTCGCTGCCGAAACGGAGTAGATCAAGCATGGGCGCGTTCCGGTCGCGGTTCAGCGGTTGCAGACATCGACAAATTGGGCGGCGAACTGATCCCAGCGGCGGTTGTTCAGTACCCAGTGCGAACCGGCCAGCCCGCGTTCACGCGCCGCGTCACGGTTCTGATAGGCATGTTCCATGGCCTCGACCAGTTCCTCCACGTCGCTTTCGCCCCAGTAGCGGGTATTGCCGGCCGGGTCGGGCACGGGCTGCTGCCGGGACAGGACATAGGTGCGATCGTCACCGATCAGATCCAGATGGCCGGTATTGGCCGACAGGACCACGGGCACGCCGCAGGCCATGGCCTCCATCGCCACCAGATTGGTCCCCGGCTCGCACCGGTTGGGGAACACGGCCAGATCGCAGTCCCGCAGCAGGGGCGCAATGTTCTGGCGGGTGATGAAGCCGATATTCAGATAGGCCCCCTCGGGCAGGCCATTGGCCCGCATCCAGCCCCCAACATCGACATCCGCCCCGTCCGGCGTCAGCAGCAGCGGTGCCAGACCCAGGGGGCTTGCCTGCATGCTGAGGGCGATGACGGGCCAGAAATTGGCCCAGGCCGTGACCAGCAAGGCGTCGGGGTGGCGCTGCTGGAAGACGCGGAACGCCGCCAGGACAATGTCCTGCCCCTTGCGATATTCGATCTTGCCGCCGGAGAAGATGACAAACCGGCCATCGAAACGGCCGGATTTCGGCCCTGGCGACACCTCGGTCGGGTCGATGCCCTGAAAGACACAATCCGATGCGATCCCGTAATCCGCCAGCACCTGCTGATTGAAGCTGGAATGGATCACCACCCGGCTGTAGGAACGGGCATCGGCCTGCGCCTGTTCTGCCAGGTTGGTTTCCGTGAAGGCCCCCACCCCGACATTGCGGTCACCGAACATCGGCTGCGCCTCCAGGCCGGGCTGCATCTGACCACCCAGCGCATAAAGCACGGTGGCGCTATCCACCCGCAACCGCCGGCCCTGGGCCTTCAGTTGATCGATATAGGCGCCCAGGCGCTGCGACGGCAGATCCAGCGGACGGATCAGGTCCTGGGTCTGGGGGCGCATGGTCGCAAGGTCTGGCTGCGTGATCAGCATCGGCGCGCCCCCTGTCCGCAACAGATGCAGACAGGTATGCACACCGACCAGACCCCAACCATGCATCTCGGTCAGGCGCCAGTTCAGGACAAAGGGGCGATAGGGCTGGTCGGTCACGAAGCGCGCTCCCCCGGCATCAGGGCATGGAACTGTCGAAACCGAACCACTGCACCGACAGGTTCTTCATGCTGCCATCGGCCTTCATCTCGGCGATGGCCTTGTCCAGGGCAGCCAGCAGTTCCGGCCGGCCCTTGGCGATGGCGATACCCTGGCCGCGCCCGAACAGGCCCCCGTCGAAACCGGGACCGAAATAGCTGAAATCCTTGCCCTCGGGCCGTTGCAGGAAGGCGTTCCAGGTGATGGCATCGGCCAGCCCGATCTCCACCCGGCCCGTCTGCAGGTCCAGCGCCAGATTCTCCTGCGTGTCGTAGCGGCGGATCTCCACGACATCGGCCAGATATTTGTCGGCAAAATTGGCGTGGATGGTGCTGGTCTGCACGCCCAGCACCTTGCCCTTCACCAGGCCCTTGATCTTGTCCAGCGCCGCCTGTTCCTCCGGGCTGATCTCGGTCAGGTCGATGCGCTCGATCCCGTATTCCACCTCCTGCAACGGATTGGCATTGGCGGACACCAGATAGGCCGGGGTGGTCGTATAGCCCTTGGAAAAATCGACGGCGGCCAGCCGTTCATCGGTGATGGACATGCCGGCGACGATGGCGTCGAAGCGGCCGGCCTGCAGCGCGGGGATCATGCCGTCCCAGGCCTGGGCGATGAACTGGCATTCGGTGCCCATACGCTTGCACACATCCTTCATCATGTCGATTTCGAACCCGATCAGGTTGCCCGATGCATCGACCATGTTGTAGGGCGGATAGGCGCCTTCCGTGGCGACCCGCAACGGGTTGGGGATGCCGCCGGCCGCCGGGCCCGCCTGCTTGGCCTCCTCCTTGCCACAGCCGGAGAGCGCCATCACACCGGCCAGCGCCAGCGCCGCCATCAGCTTCTTCATCAACTCTACTCCCCCAGAAGGTCGGATCATGGCCGGGTTGCCGGCTCGTCGATTGTGCATGGATTGCGTTTGTTCAGCGCTGCCCCTCGCGGGACAGGAACTGGCGGCAGCGTTCGGAGGCAGGGTTGCCGAAAACCTCGGCCGGCGTCCCCTGTTCTTCGATGCGGCCCTGATGCAGGAACACGACCTTGTGCGACACCTCGCGCGCAAACGCCATTTCGTGGGTGACGATCAGCATGGTCGCCCCCTCGGTCGCCAGATCGCGGATGACCTTTAGCACCTCCCCCACCAGTTCAGGGTCCAGCGCGCTGGTCGGCTCGTCGAACAGCATGACCTTGGGTTCCATGGCCAGCATGCGGGCGATGGCCGCCCGCTGCTGCTGCCCGCCCGACATCTGCGAGGGATAGGCGTCGCGCTTGGCCGACAGGCCGACCTTGGCCAGCAACGCCTCGGCCTTGGCAATGGCCTGATCCTTGGGCTGCTTCAGCACATGGACCGGCGCCTCGATGATGTTTTCCAGCACCGTCATATGGGTCCAGAGATTAAAGCTCTGGAACACCATGCCGCAGCGCTGGCGAATCCGTTCCACCTGTCGGCCATCGGCGGGCATGGCGCCGTGGCGGCCGCGCTTCATGGCGATCTGTTCGCCACCGATGCGCACAATGCCCTCGTCCGGGATTTCCAGCAGGTTGATACAGCGCAGCAGCGTACTCTTGCCCGACCCGGACGACCCGATCAGGGCCACCACCTCCCCCTCCAGGGCGTTCAGCGACACGCCTTTCAGCACCTCATTATCGCCGAAACGCTTATGCAGCGCCTCCACCTCGACGGCGGGAAGGGAACCGGAAACGATGGGGGCAGGCGGCATCGGCGTCCATTAAGGGCAGATCAAGGATTTCGTGCCAAGCTACCCCGCCAAGGCATGGCCGCGAAAGGGAAAATCCTGGCTTTCGCCCCGTAATCGATTTGGGCGGCGCCGCTGGCGGGAAGCCGTGCTATCTCTTGCACATCCTGTGCGCATACTGACCGGAAACGACCCCCTGATGAGCCAAGGCATCCAGCCCAGCCCGAATCGCAGCACGCACTTCCTGTTCGAGCACAAGGTCTTCACGGTCGATGGCTGCCGTTTCGTCTGGTCGAAATCGGCAGAAGAACCGGTGATGCGTTTCATGCTGGGCAAGGTCCAGGCCGAGGTGGCGCTGGACAAGATCTGCAATGAATTCAGGATCGATCCGAAAAGCTTCGACGGTCAGTTGATCAACATGGTGGCCAAGGGGCTGAAATATGTGCGGGAGATCCGGCCCGGCGACACGATCCCCAACGAGCTGATCGACGGTTCCGCCTCCTGGCGGGTCGATGACCGCCACTTCCTGATCGCCAAGGGCCGGCTGACGGTACAGATGGTCACCTGGCTGACCGGCGGCGAGACGGTGGTCTCCAGCCCCGAACAGCTGGAGCAGGTGGTGGAGGACCCCGGCACCAAGGCCCGCGTGCGCGAGGCGTTCAAGATGATCGCCAACAAGCTGTCCTTGTCCGGCAATGCCGAGGAGCAGGTGGAAACCCGCATCGACGCCCTGGCCAAGGAACTGTCCTATATTGAGGCGCTGCGGGAGCGGTCCGCCAAGCTGGGCAAGGTACGGGTCGGGCTGGAGGATGCACATCGCATCTACAAGAACGAGCGCAACCTGAAGGAAGAGATCGTGCGCATGCAGACCCTGTCGCTGCCGCCGATCACCGACCTGGAACAGCGTTTCGCCCAGATCGACGCACAGACGGGCGAAATCCTGTCCATGCTGGCCAAGTTCGACAAGAACATCACCTATATCCGCGAGATGCGGGACGATCTGCACCAGACCCTGCTGCCCTGGGATGAGGTGCTGGAGGATTGGGAAAGCACCACGGCCGAGAAAAGCCAGGACTTCGAGGCGGTGCTGAAAAAAACCTACCAGTTCCTGGCCCGCAACTATTCCCAGGCCAAACACTGGCGCCTGGCCTCGCGTCGGGCACCCTAGGACCGGCCCGCCTGCACGCACCCCTTCCATTCCCGCCGCAATTCTCTACAATTGTGTTAATAAGGAATGAATGACCATGCGTGTCAGGCATGGTGGGGGATGGTTGATGGCGCAGGCCCAAAGGCTGCTGTTGGCAAACCTGTTCGTGGCCTTGGCCTACGCGGCCACGGGCTGGCTGGGCTTGCAGGTTCCCTTCGCGGGGGAGGCGGTGACCCTGGTCTGGCCACCCGCGGGCATCGCCTTTGCCGCCATCTGGCATGGCGGCCCCCGGCTGTTGCCGGGCATCTTTCTCGGTGCCGCCGGCCTCAGCTTTGCGTCTCTTGGAAATCCTGTCTTCTCGCTGCTGGTGGGGGTCGGCAATTGTCTGCCGGCGCTGGTCGCCTGCACCTGGCTGCACCGGACCCGCGGCGCCCGGCCATTATTCGACGGGCCGGGCGGGTTGGTGGCCTTTCTGGCGGTCCCGGTGCTGCTCTCCACGATCCTGGGGGCGGCCATCGGCATGCTGGCAGCCCTGGCCAGCGGGGTCAGCCTGGGGGAGGGCTTGGCCAGCGCCTGGATCAGCTGGTGGGTGGGCGATGCCATGGGGGTGCTTCTGGTTGCCCCGCCGCTGGTGCTGATGTCCGCGCCCGGTGCCACCGCCCTGCTGCGCCGCCGCTGGGTCACGGCCCTGGGGCTGGTGGTGGGCGGCGCCTTGCTGCTGTCGGCGATGGCCGTGCTGGAGCCCCTGTGGCTGCGCGAGGGCGGGCGCTTTGCGCTGTTCTGCCTGATCCTGACGGCAGGGCTGCGGCTGGGCCTGCTGGGCACCGCGCTCTATACACTGCTGATCGCGGCGGGCCTGACCCTGATGACGGCGGGCGGCCTGGGGCCCTTCGCCGCCACCGATTACCATGCCAGCTTCGCCACCCTGCTGGCGGCCCTGTCGATCCTGGCGGTGGCGGGGCTGGCCATCGCCACCGTGATGGCCACGCTGCGCCGGGTGATGCTGGCAGAGCGTGAGGCCCGCAATCAGGCCGAACAGGCCCTGACCCGGCTCTGCCAGACGCAGGATCATCTGGTGCAGGCGGAAAAGATGGCCTCCCTGGGCCGTCTGGTTGCCGGCATCGCGCATGAGGTGAACACCCCCGTCGGCACGGCGCTGGCCGCCGCCACGCGGCTGGCCAATGATACGCGCGGCATCGAACAGGCGCTGGCCACCGGCACGCTGCGCCGCGAACAGATGAATGAATATATCGACGCCACCTCGCTGGCTGCCCGCATCCTGCAATCCAACATGGAACGCGCCGCCCGTTTGATCGAAAGCTTCAAACATGTGGCCGTGGACCGCACCCGCCAGGATCGCCGCCGCTTCGATCTGGCGGGCTATCTGGAAGAGGTGGTGATCTCGCTGCGGCCGCAGACGCGCAAGACCGCGCACGCCATCGCCCTGACCGGCGCCACGCGCCTGCCGGTCGACACCTATCCTGATGCCGTCGCGCAACTGGTGACCAATCTGCTGGTCAATGCCGTGACCCACGCGTTCACCGACGGGCGCACTGGCCGGGTGGAGCTGGATCTGCGCGCCGATCCGGCGGGATGGGTGGAACTGCGCGTGCGCGACGATGGCAAGGGCATGTCCCGCGAACAGCTGGACCGCGTCTTCGAACCCTTCTTTACCACAGGCCGGGAAAAGGGCGGCAGCGGGCTGGGCCTCTACCTCGCCTATAGCCAGGTGTCGCAGAAGCTTGGCGGTACCCTGACCGTGGAAAGCAGCACACCCAACCGGGGCACCTGTTTCCTGGCCCGCTTCCCCGCCGTGGCGCCGCCCTTGTCGGAAACCGGCGATATCCGGCCCGACCCGCCGGCCCCCATCGATCTGGCCGCCAAGCGCCGCAGCGCCTGACGGCCTGTTCCTCACATCATGGCTGGGTCAGGAATGCCCGCACCTTGGCAACCGTGGTCACCGGGTCCTCTTCCTGCGGCATGTGGCCCAGGCCGGGGAAACTGACCAGGGTGCTGTTGGGCAGGGCCGCCTGGAACTTGGCCGGCGTGGTGGCGAACGGCACCAGCCAGTCCTTCTCACCCCAGACCAGCAGCGTCGGGGCCTGGATGGTGCGCAAGGTCTCCGTCGGGTCCTGGATCATATAGGCCGATGCCCGCAGCAACCGGGCCGAACGCACACCGGGCGACAGCCAGGAAAGATAGTAATTATCCAGCATCTGCTCGCTGAACCGCGACGGGTCCCCGTAAAGCGGGCCGATCATGGCCCGCACTGCATCCCGCTTCAGCGAATAGGGCATCAGCTTCAGGGCGGCGGGCAGTTCCACCTTTTGCCCAAAGCCGATCCCCAGCAGCGGGAAGCCGCCGGGCGACACCAGCACCAGCTTTTCCACCCGGCCGGGATTGGCGGCGGCGAAATGCCACGCGATCTGCCCGCCCAGCGAATTGCCGACCAGCGTGGCACGGTCGACCTTCAGCGCTTCCAGCAGCTCCTTCAGCTGCACTGCGTCGCGTTCCGGGCCATAGACGCCCGCCGGGTCCGCGCCGGTCAGGCCGTGGCCGGCCAGGTCATAGCGGATGACCCGGTGATCCTTGGACAGGTCGGCGGCCCATCCGTCCCAGCTTTGCAGCAGGGAGGCATTGCCATGGATCATCACGATCACGGGCGCTGCTTCCGGCCCCTCCTGCCGCACATGGAAGCGCAGGCCCGACGCCTCGACAAAATCATCCGCCCCGCGCGCGAACGTCGCCTCGGCCGCCGCGCGCGACAGGTCGGGTGTCCAGGCCCACCAGACAAGTCCGCCGACACTGGCCATCACCAGCAACAGGGCGGTCAGAAGGATTTTCCCCAACAGGCTCATCTTGGTCCCCCCATGAACGGATTATGTGTTGAAGCGGAGGATGGGCATAGCGGCCCGTGTCGGCAAGTTAAATGAAAACCGAATCAATGTTCATTTCCACCGGCAGGCTTGACGGTGCCGGCCGCTTGGCGCAAAGCCTGCCGCAACCCCCTGCCCGCTATGGATGCCCCCATGTCCCGCCCCGTCATCGCCATTGATGGTCCCGCCGCGTCCGGCAAAGGCACGCTGGCCCGCAAGGTGGCGGCGGCCCTGGGCTATGCGCTGCTGGACACGGGCGCGCTGTACCGGGGCGTGGCCCTGACCATGATCCGGGCGGGGGCTGATCTGGGTGATGCCGATACGGCCACGGCCACGGCGCGCGCCCTGACGGCCGCCGATATCGACCGGCTGACCCAGGACCCGGCCCTGCGCCTGGATGACACCGCGTCGGGCGCCTCGCGCGTGTCGGCGGTGCCCGGCGTGCGGCAGGCGCTGCTGGATTTCCAGCGCGATTTTGCCGCCAACCCGCCCGGCGGGCTGCCCGGTGCGGTCCTGGACGGGCGCGATATCGGCACCGTCATCTGTCCTTATGCGCCGGTAAAACTGTTCGTGACGGCCAGCGTAACGGTACGCGCCCAGCGCCGTTTCGCCGAACTGCTGGGGCGTGGCGAGGCTCCCGACTTCGCCGATGTCCTGGCCGACATGCAGGCCCGCGATGATCGCGACACCAAACGCGCCGTCGCCCCCCTGGTGCCGGCATCCGACGCGGTCATCATCGACAGTTCCGACATGACCCCGCAACAGGTCCTGGACGCAGCCCTGGATGTGGTGCGCAGGCGGCTTTCCGCCTGACGCCAATCAGCCAGGGCACCTTACGGAACAAAAAACCCAGGCCGGCTACCGCCGGCCCGCGCCCACATGGGCGCGTGAGCCAAGGCGGCGGATGCCGCCGCCCGGCGCCTGAGGGAACACAAAAGACCGGCGACCGCCGGCCCGCGCCCACATGGGCGCGTGAGCCAAAGGCGGCGGATGCCGCCGCCCGGCGCCTGAGGGACCGCATAACGTGTCACCCATGCGCGGTGCGCTGCGGAAACGCGGGCGCACACCTGACTCTATCGGTTGCGGGGGCGGCCCATCGCGGCTATAAGACCCGCCTGTCCCGAAGGACATGAAGGATCGTGACGCGAGCGGACGACCGCCGGGGAAACCCGGGGGCGCGTCGATGCCCGCGTTTTTGCTTGTAAACGTCCTCGCCGGTGCCTGTCACCGGTGCCGCCATGGCCTTCACCGGTATCTGTCAGACATCCCGTCTGGCGCCGCCGGTCTCTTCGGGATGGACCCGTCCGGGTGATCGGGCGGGACAAAGCGTACCAAGTCGCCGGGCGTGGTGTCCGGCGCGGCGGGGGCAAAGCTTTTCGACCGGCTCGGGCGTGCCGGACACGAGGGGCGGCGCCAACGTTGGTTTCAACCCGAAACAGTCTGCCCATTGGAGTTCAAATGGCACAGGTTTCCGCCGCGAAGGAAAGCTTCGCCGCTCTGCTTGAAGAGTCCTTCGGTTCCTCCGACAGCCTGGAAGGCACCGTCGTCAAGGGCCGCATCCTCAGCATCGACAATGACCAGGTCCTGATCGATGTCGGCCTGAAGTCCGAGGGCCGCGTCGCCCTGAAGGAATTCGCCG
>JAIXTS010000528.1 GCA_027483805.1 Azospirillum sp.
AACCAAAATTTACCGGACCTCCAGGAAGGAAGCCCGCTGCCGTCAGATCGTGAAGGAAGACCCCTCACTGCACCCCTCGTGGCTGGACGAAGAAACAGCGGGGCGCCAGATCAGGGAATTAATCATGTCGAGATCGAGGGAATCGCCAGAGGCCTCACCGGACGCCCTCCCGAACTCACCAACGACTGAAGATTGACCGGAAGACACTGCCCCCACCCCACCCCTTGCGCGCCCGCGCCCGCCGCACTAGCGTGGCGGCACCAATAAAGCTCGCGGGAGCCATAAAGTGTCTGTCAGCACCAATACCGCCATGTACCAGGGCGATGCCATCCTGGCCGATCTGTTGCGCGCCGACGGGATTGACCGGTCGGTTTCGTCCATCCGGGACCTGATCGCCGGGGTCAATGCCGCGCCGGATGGCGAACTGCCCCATGCCTGGCTGGATCTTGTCTCGGCCCGCCGGTCGGACGCGACGTCGGAACAGTTGACGGCCCTGCGCGCCACCATCGACCGGCCGGCCGACCCGGCCACGGGCGACCATGCCGCCCGGCTGGCCGCCCTTCGTGCCGAATTGAAGCGGCGGGGCCTGGACGGGTTCGTGGTGCCGCGCGCCGATGAGTATCAGGGCGAATATGTGCCGCTGCGCGGCAGCCGTCTGGCCTGGATCAGCGGCTTCACCGGGTCGGCGGGCGCGGTCATCGTGCTGCTGGACAAGGCCGCCATTTTCATTGATGGCCGTTACACGATCCAGGCGCGCCAGGAAGTGTCGCCGGGCCTGTTCAGCTATCACCATCTGATCGAGGAGTTCCACGGCGACTGGGCGGCGGCGAACCTGCCGGCGGGGGCCAAGCTGGGCTTTGATCCCTGGATGCATACGGGCGCCTGGGCCGACAAGATGCGCGCCAGCCTGACGCCGGCCGGTGTGGCGCTGGTAGCGACCGACGGCAGCCCCGTTGACGCCGTCTGGACCGATCAGCCGCCGGCCCCGCTGGGTGTGGTCAATATACAGCCCCTGTCCGCCGCCGGCCGTTCCGCCGCTGACAAGCGCGCCGACATTGCCCAGGCCCTGGCCAAGCTGAAGGCCGATGCCGCTATGCTGACCCAACCGGACAGCATCGCCTGGCTGTTGAATGTGCGCGGGGCTGATGTGCCCTGCACGCCGCTGCCTTTGTCCTTTGCCACCATCCGCGCCGACGGCAATGTCGACTGGTTCGTCGACCGGCGTAAGCTGGCCCCAGGCCTGGAGGAGCATCTGGGCAACCAGGTCGCCATCCGCGCGCCCGAGGACCTGGCCGGCGCGCTGGACGCCCTGGGCCATGAAGGGGCCAAGGTCCGCCTGGATGGCGGCACCGCCGCCCTGTGGGTCGTGGACCGTCTGGCCAAGGCCGGGGCGAAGCTGGACCAGGGCGGTGACCCCTGCGTCCTGCCCAAGGCCGTGAAGAACCAGACCGAGATCGAGGGCGCCAAGGCCGCCCATCGCCGCGATGGCGCGGCCCTGGTGCGTTTCCTGCGCTGGTTCGATGCCGAGGCGCCCAAGGGTCAACTGGATGAGCTGACGGTCGTGGCGACGCTGCACAAGGCCCGCCAGGGTGCCGCCGATTTCCGGGGTCCCAGCTTTGAGACGATCAGCGGGGCCGGCCCCAACGGCGCCATCGTGCATTACCGCGCGACCGAGGCCACCAACCGCCGGATTGAGAATAACAGCGTCTTCCTGCTGGATAGTGGTGGACAATATCTGGACGGCACCACCGACATTACCCGCACGCTGGCCGTCGGTGATGTGGGGCCACAGGCGCGCCGGCATTTCACCCTGGTGCTGAAGGGCCATATCGCGCTGAACCGCGCCCGTTTCCCAGCCGGCACCGCCGGCAGCCAGCTGGACAGTCTGGCCCGGCAGTTCCTGTGGCAGCAGGGGCTGGACTATGACCACGGCACCGGCCATGGCATCGGCAGCTACCTGTCGGTGCATGAAGGGCCGCAGCGCATCGGCAAGCAGCTGAACAGCGTCACCCTGCTGCCCGGCATGATCCTGTCGAACGAGCCGGGCTATTATCTGGCCGGGTCCTATGGCCTGCGCATGGAGAATCTGGAGCTGGTTGTGTCGCTGGCCATCCCCGGCGCGGAACGGCCCATGCTGGGCTTTGAGACGCTGACCCTCTGCCCCATCGACCGCCGCATGGTGGATCGCGACCTGCTGACGGCGGACGAACGGGACTGGTTCAACGCCTACCATGCGCGGGTGAAGGCGGAACTGTCGCCGCTGGTATCGGGCGATGATCTCGCCTGGCTGGAGCAGGCGACGGCACCGTTGCTGTAACGGGCGGGCCATGGCCCTGTAGGTCAGATCGAGCCGAAGGCGAGCCCTGACAGGGAAGGATTGAAAGCCTTTACTGTCAGGGCGAAGCTTGCGCTTCGACCTGACCTACGTCACAGCAATTTACCCCTTTGCCGTATACGGCGCTTCCAGGCCCGCCGTCACAAAATCAATGACACGGTTGGCCACAGCGTCCAGGTCATCCAGCTGGCACAGGCCGCCCGACAGCGTCTCCAGACGTTTCATGTCGGTATAGAGCGAATGCTGCACGCCCATGGCAAAATGCAGCCGCCAATAGACTTCATGCTGCGGCAGGTGCGGCAGGGCGCGGGCCAGCGACAGGGCGAAGCGCTGCAAATGCCCGACCTCCTTGTCCAGCATCTCCCGCGCCTCTGCCGGGCCGTCACCGCGGGCAAAGGCCACAAACTGGTTATAAAGCGCCAGCCGGGTGGAGGTGAAGGAATAGCGGATGGCCGGCAGGACCAAGGCCGCCACAATCTCGCGCACGGGCGGGGTGGCACCGCCGGCCTTTTCCTCCGCCTCCCGCAGCAGGCGGGCGCGGGCGCGGTTCAACTCAATGGCGCCGCGCCGGAACAGGGCGATCAGCAGCGCATCCTTGGACCCGAAATGATAATTCACGGCGGCTAGGTTCACGCCCGCCGCCTGCGTCAGCTCCCGCAGCGACACCGCCGAATAGGTTTTTTCCGCGAACAGCTTTTCCGCTGCATCCAGGATCACCTCCTTGGTGTCCTGGCGCCCGCCTGCTACGTCCGCCTCTGCGGCGATATCGGCCCCTGCCTTCATCCTGTCCCGTCCCCAGTTTTCCCTGAACCAACCCCTTGCCGGGGCGTTATGCGTCCGTATCAAACGGCTGTTCATACTTTATCGGGCGGACGGCCCCGCGCCAACCATCCTGTAACCCCATCATCCCGCATAGCTGACGTAACGGAAGGTCCATGGGCCGGCATACATTGACTTAAACACTTGTTTGAATCTAGCATGGGCCCCAAGGAACAACAGGGCGCCATGCTTGGGCGCCGGCACCAGGGGAAAAGCCCATGACCCAGTCGCCCGTCCGTTATGACCGCCAGGGCGCGGTCGGCATCGTCACCGTGGACAGCCCGCCCGTGAACGCCCTCTCCCAGGCGGTGCGCCAGGGTCTGTGGGACCGGGTGACAGAAGGGTTCAACGATCCCGCCGTGACGGCGCTGGTCATCGTCGGCGCCGGCCGGACCTTCATTGCCGGGGCCGACATTGCCGAGTTCATCAAGGGAGGCATGGGTGAGCCGGACCTGAACGATGTCAACGCCCTGATCGAGTCGGGACCGAAGCCGGTGATCGCGGCGCTGCACGGCACGGCGCTGGGCGGCGGCCTGGAGGTGGCTTTGTCCTGCCATTACCGCGTGGCTGTGCAAAAGGCGCTGGTGGGACTGCCCGAGGTGAAGCTGGGCATCCTGCCCGGCGGCGGCGGCACACAACGCCTGTCGCGGCTGGTCGGTGCCAGGACGGCCATCGACATGATCACCAGCGGCGCCTTCTTGCCCGCGGCCAAGGCGCAGGCCCTGGGCATTGTCGATCATGTGGGCGACGGCACCGATCCGCTGGCCGTGGCCCTGTCCTTCGCCGCATCCCTGCCCGCCGGCCCGCATAAGCGCACCCGCGACCGGGAGGATGGCCTGGCCGCCGACCGGGGCAGCCGCGTGTTTGACGAGGCGCGTGCCGCCCTTGCCAAATCCGCCCGCAACCAGTTCGCGCCCCAGCGCTGCGTTGATGCCGTGGAAGCGGCCTTCACCCTGCCGTTCGACGACGGGCTGATGCGGGAGCGCGAGCTGTTCATGCAGTGCATGGCGCATGATCAGGCCAAGGCCCTGATCCATGTGTTCTTTGCCGAACGCGCCGTGACCAAGATCCCCGACGTGCCGCCCAGCGTGCCCGCGCGGAAGATCGGCCAGGTCGCGGTGCTGGGCAGCGGCACCATGGGCGGCGGCATCGCCATGAACTTCGCCAATGCCGGCATCCCGGTCCGCCTGCTGGACCTGGATCAGGCGGCGCTCGATCGGGGTATCGGCGTCATCACCAAGAACTATGCCGGCACCGTCGCCAAGGGCAAACTGGCCCAGGCCGAGATGGATAAGCGCCTGTCCCTGATCCAGCCCACCACCGACTATGCCGATCTGGCCGATGCCGACCTGATCGTGGAGGCGGTGTTCGAGGATGCGGATGTGAAGGCCAAGGTCTTCCGCCGCCTGGATGAGGTGGCAAAGAAGGGCGCCATCCTGGCGTCGAACACCTCCACCCTGGACCTGGACGCCATCGCCGCCAACACCAGCCGCCCGGCCGATGTCATCGGCATGCATTTCTTCAGCCCGGCCAATGTGATGAAGCTGCTGGAGGTGGTGCGCGGCAAGCACACGGCCCCCGATGTCATCGCCACCGCCATGGCCGTGGGCAAGCAGATCGGCAAGGTCAGCGTCCTGGTCGGCAATTGCGACGGCTTTGTCGGCAACCGCATGGTGCAATATTACGCGACCGAGGCGCAGCGTCTGGTGATTGAGGGGGCCTCCATCGAACAGGTGGATCAGGCGGCCCTGGAATTCGGTCTGGCCATGGGGCCGTTCGCCATGGGCGATCTGGCCGGGCTGGATGTCATGGGGTTCATCCGGGCGCGCCGTGTGGCCGCCGGCCTGATCTATGGCACGCCGCTCTCCGACCGCATCGACCCGGCGCGCAAGGGGCAGAAGAACGGGCGCGGCTGGTACCGGTATGAACCTGGCAACCGCACCCCCCTGCCCGACCCGGAGGTGACGGCCATGATCGACGCCTATCGCGCCGAACGGAGCATCACGCCCCGCAGTTTCAGCAGCGAGGAGATCGGAAAACGCCTGATCTATTCCCTGGTGAATGAGGGTGCCAAGATCCTGGAAGAAGGGATGGCGCTCAGGGCTGGCGATATCGACATTGTCTATATCTATGGCTACGGCTTCCCCGCCTGGCGCGGCGGCCCCATGAAGTTTGCCGAACTGTCGGGGCTGGACACTGTCCTGGCCGATATCACCCGCTACCATGCCGATGCGGTGGCGGCGGGCGATGCCGACGGCGCCTATTGGGAGCCGGCCCCGCTGCTGAAGCGGCTGGTGGCGGAAGGGAGGAAGGGGTTTGGGTGAGCATCCGCCCATCCTGCCGCAACTCTCCTCCCCTGAATGAAAGTCCCCGCCATGACCGCCATATTCGAGATGTCGCCGCGCGCCCGTGACCTGCATGAGCGGGTCACCGCCTTCATGGACGCCTATATCTACCCCAACGAGAAGGCGCTTTCCGCCCAGGTGGCCGAAGGGCCGACGCGATGGAAACCGGTGCCGCTGCTGGAGGAACTGAAGACCAAGGCCAGGCAGGCGGGCCTGTGGAACCTGTTCCTGCCGGACAGTGATCTGGGTGCCGGCCTGACCAACCTGGAATATGCGCCGCTGTGCGAGATCATGGGGCGCAGCCATTGGGCGCCGGAAGTGTTCAACTGTTCCGCCCCCGACACGGGCAATATGGAAGTGCTGGTCCGCTATGGCACGCAAGAACACAAGGAACGCTGGCTGAAGCCGCTGCTGGCGGGTGAAATCCGTTCCGCCTTTGCCATGACGGAGCCGGAGGTGGCTTCCAGCGACGCCACCAACATCGCCACCCGCATCATCCGCGACGGCGACGATTATGTGATCAATGGCCGCAAATGGTGGATCAGCGGGGCCAGCGACACGCGCTGCAAGATCATGATCGTCATGGGCAAGACCGATCCGGACGGCACCGACCGCCATCGCCAGCAATCCATGATCCTGGTGCCCACCGACACGCCCGGCGTGACAGTGAAGCGTCCCCTGCCCGTCTT
>JAIXTS010000019.1 GCA_027483805.1 Azospirillum sp.
ATCCTGCGTATGCCTTCGTGGAGACGTGCCCGGTCCATCTGCCCTCCCAATCAGGGACGACATTAAAACCGGACACTTCACGAGCTACATACAAAGGACATTTCACAAGCTAGCCACACAACCGGCGGTACCGGTTGCCAGTGCGCGCTTATACCAGCAGATTGAAATGCTGGCAGGTCGGCATTTCAAGCTTCGGCGGCAGGGGCCGCCGCCGCGCCGGTCGGCGCGGATACCTCCGGTCAAGAAATCGGACTGATGGTATGAGATGGGGATGCGCAACGGGGGAAACTGGGATGAGCTATTTCGAGAGCGACCGGTACAACAGTGGCATGCGAATGGCCGTGGTGGTCAGCAATGTCTTGAGCATTGTGGGTTTCGGCCTGATCGGTGTGATTGTCGCCTATCTCAAGCGCAGTGATGCACAGGGAAGCCTCTGGGAAACCCACATCACCTATATCATCCGTACCTTCTGGCTGGGTGTGCTGGGCATCATCATCGGTTCGGCGACGGCCTTTATCGGCATCGGCGTCCTGATCCTGTTCGCGGTTGCGCTATGGTGGCTGATCCGGTCGATCAAGGGGGTGGTGAAAGCCATCAATTATGAACCCATCCATGATCCGGAAACCTGGTTGATCTGATCGCCGGGGCTGGCGATTGACCCATGTCATCGCCGGCCGATGGTTGTGGTTTATGGTGGCGCGCGTTTCCGGCATGCTGGCCGGACGCGTGATCCCGCCTGTCAGGAGCCGCCATGACCATCCGTAATCTGAACAGCCTGTTCAAACCCGCCTCCGTCGCCCTGATCGGGGCCAGCCGGCGGGACCGGTCGGTGGGCAAGGTTGTGGCCCGCAACCTGTTCAATGCCGGGTTCGACGGGCCCATCATGCCCGTCAACCCGCGCGAACGATCGATCGAAGGGGTCCTGGCCTATCCATCGGTGGCCGACCTGCCCCTTACCCCGGAACTGGCTGTCATCGCGACCCCACCCGCCACCGTACCGGGCCTGATCGCCGAATTGGGCGCCCGCGGGACCAAGGCTGCCGTCGTCATCACGGCCGGGTTCGCGGAGATGGGGGAGGATGGCAAGCGGTTGCAGCAGGCTGTGCTGGACGCCGCCCGTCCGCACCTGTTGCGCATTATCGGACCGAACTGCCTGGGCATCATGGTACCGGGCCAGGGGCTGAATGCCAGTTTCTGCCATGTGCCGCCGCTGAAGGGGGATATCGCGCTGGTGGCGCAATCGGGCGCCGTAGTGACCTCCATCGTCGATTGGGCCACGCCGCGCGGCATCGGCTTTTCCCACCTGATCTCCCTGGGGTCCAAGGCCGATGTCGATTTCGGCGACATGCTGGATTACCTGGCCCAGGACGGGTCGGTCCGCGCCATCCTGCTCTATGTAGAGGCCATCACCAGCGCGCGGAAATTCATGTCGGCGGCGCGCACCGCGGCGCGCGCCAAACCCGTCATCGTCATCAAGGCAGGGCGCAGCGAGGAAGGATCGCGCGCCGCCAGCTCCCATACAGGGGCCCTGGCCGGGGCCGATGCCGTCTATGACGCCGCCTTCCGCCGCGCCGGCATGCTGCGCGTGGGGGAGCTGGACGAACTGTTCGCCGCGGTGGAGACCCTGGCCACGGGGGTGCAGATCGGCGGCGACCGGCTGGCCATCGTCACCAATGGCGGCGGCGTGGGCGTGCTGGCCACCGATACGCTGATCGCGGGCGGGGGCAAGCTGGCGCAACTGGCGCCGGAGACGCTGGCAGCCTTGGACAAGGTGCTGCCGCCCACCTGGAGCCATGGCAACCCGGTGGATATCATTGGCGATGCCGACGGCAAGCGCTATGCCGACGCCATGAAGATCGTCATGGCGGACAAGAATATCGATGGCGTGCTGGTACTGAACTGTCCGACTGCCGTGGCCGACGGTCGCGATGCGGCCCAGGCGCTGGCCGATATCGCGCGCGACCAGAATAACCGTACCGGGGGTGGCCGCCGCCTGCCCGTGCTGGCCAGCTGGTTGGGCGAACAGCAGGCCGCCCCTTCCCGCCGGCTGCTGGATCAGGCCCGCATCCCGCATTACCAGACACCGAACCAGGCCGTGCGGGCCTTCCTGCATCTGGTGCAATATCGGCGCAACCAGGAACTGCTGATGGAAATGCCGGCCAGCGTGCCGGAACAGTTTGATGTGGATATGGCGGCGGTCCGCCCCGTGATTGACGGCGCCCTGGCCGATGGCCGTGGCTGGCTGTCGGAATATGAGGCCAAGGAAGTTCTGCGTGCCTATGGCATCCCTTGTGTCCAGACCGTCATCGCCGCCACGCCGGCGGAGGCCGAACGGGCCGCCAAGCGGCTGGGCGGGCGCACCGCGCTGAAAATCCTGTCGCCCGATATCACCCACAAGTCTGATCTGGGCGGCGTCTCGCTGAACCTGTTGCCCAGCCAGGTCTGGGCGGAGGCGGAGGCCATGCTGGAACGCATCCGCTCCGCCCTGCCCGACGCTCGGATCGAAGGTTTCACGGTACAGGAAATGGCGCACCGGCCCGGCGCCCAGGAACTGATCCTGGGCATGGTGGATGATGCGCTGTTCGGCCCCGTGATCCTGTTCGGGGCCGGCGGCGTGGCGGTGGAGGTACTGGACGACAAGGCGCTGGCCCTGGCGCCGCTTAATCTGAACCTGGCGCGCGAAGCCATGGCCCGCACCCGTGTCTACAAGCTGCTGCAGGGCTACCGGCACCTGGCTGCGGCCGATCTGGACGCGGTCGCCCTGGCCATGACCAAGGTCAGCCAGCTGATCATCGATTTCCCGGAAATCGCGGAGCTGGATATCAACCCGCTTTATGCCGACGAGGCTGGGGTTCTGGCCCTGGATGCCCGCATCCGGGTCAAGCCGTTGACCGAACAGGCGCTGAAAAGACTGGCCATCCGGGCCTATCCCAAGAAGCTGGAACACACCGTCACACTGCGGTCGGGCCGTGAATTCCTGATCCGTCCCATCCGGCCGGAGGATGAACCCGCCATCCATGACATGGTGGCCGCCACCAGTGTGGAGGATATGCGCCTGCGCTTTTTTGCGCCCATGCGCCGTCTGTCGCACCAGATGGCAGCCCGCCTGACCCAGATCGACTATGACCGCGAAATGGCCCTGGTCGCCATCCCGCTGGACATCATCGACCCCGACAAGCCCGGCCCCATCTTCGGGGTGGTGCGTATCACCGCCGACCCGGACAATGAACGCGCCGAATATGCCGTGCTGGTCCGCTCCGACATGAAGGGAAAGGGTTTGGGCTCTCGCCTGATGAAGGAAATCCTGGCCTATGCCGAAAGCCGCGGCATTCACGAGGTGTTCGGCGAGGTCCTGCGGGAGAATGCCGGCATGCTGGGCCTTTGCCGCGACCTGGGATTCACCTTGCATGACAGCGCGGAGGATCACGGCATCGTGGAGGTCAGCTACCGGTTCGCGAAGAAAGCGTGATCACACCTTTTCGAAATGCGCCGGCTTGCCGAAGAAACGGGTGGCCAGATCGGTGATGCGGGCGGCATCACCGGTGGTCATGAATTCCACCTGTCCCCGTCCCGGGCGGTCGAACTGCGGATGGCGTTGCAGATAGGCGGTCAGGCTTTTGGCGGTCAGGTCGGGCTGCGACAGCACCTCCACCCCTGCCGGCAAGGCTGTGGTGAACAGGTCGGCGACAAGCGGATAATGGGTGCAGCCCAGCATCACCGCCTGCGGTGCCACGCCGTCCAGCCGGATCATCAGCGCGTCGGCATAGCGGCGAACCGCGTCTTGCAGGCGGTCATGTGCCGCCCCCTGTTCGATCAGGGGCACAAGGTCGGGACAGGCCTGCTGCACCACCTTGACCTCTGGCGCGCGGGCGGCGATTTCCCGCGGATAGGCGCCGCTGTCAACGGTGCGGCTGGTGGCGAAGATGCCGATGGTCCGGGCCTCACCGGCCTGGCGGCTGGCGGCCACATCGGCCATCCAGGGCACACCTGTCACCGCTTCCACCATGGGGACCAGCACGCCCAGCACGCGACGACCGGGCCAGGCCTGTTCCAGCCATGTCTGCTGCAACCGGCGCAGCGCCACGGCCGAGGCGGTATTGCAGGCCAGGATCACCAGGCGGGGCCCCCGGTCAAACAGGCGCGACACCCCGGCCAGAGTCAGCTCATAAATCTCCTCGGGCCTGCGGTCGCCATAGGGCGCATCGGCATGGTCGCCAAGGTAAAGAAAATCGTGGGTGGGCAGATGCTGGTGAAGGGCGCGCAGCACCGTCAGCCCGCCATGACCCGAATCGAACACACCGATCATCCGAAAACCACCCCTGAAGCCTCGATCCGCTCTTTACCACTTGTTTGCGGCGATGGAAGGGCATTTCGCCCGCTTGCATGCCGGCGCGCGCTGTGCCTAACTCCGCGACCGTACCGGTTGGTCCCGCGTTGGAGCGTTCGCCGTCCCATGTCCCTGCTGATCCGTTCCCTGTTCGCCGCCTCTCTGGCCCTCTCTGGCACGTCCGCGCTGGCCGCAACACAGGATAGTGCCCGCCCCGTGGGTCCGACCCTGGGCGAAATCGCCAAGCAGGCCGACCAACAGGCGCCGGCTGTGCAGCTGCCCGCCGCCAGCAACCTGCCCACCATCGGTGACGTGGCCAAGCAGCAGGATGCCCAGGCCAAGGCTGCCGCGGCGGCGGCCGCCAGCTCCGGCTGCACCCGGCCCCAGGCGCCGGGCAAGCTGCCCGACGGCAAGACGGCCACGGAAAAGGAAATGCGCGACGCCCAGATCGCGGTAAAGACCTATGTCAGTGAGTCAGAGGCCTTCAACGCCTGTCTGGACAAGCTGGTCAAGGCATCGCTGTCCCGCATCACGGCCCGCGAATATCTGGCCCTGATCCAGCAATATGATCTGACCTATTCCGCCATGCAGATCTTTGCCGAGCGCTTCAATGTGCAACTGCGCGTTTTCCGCGCCCGCACCGGCAGCAATAGCAACGGTCAGTAAGACCAGCGGCAGGAAATCTTGACCGTTGGTCACTCTTTCCTGCCGCTCAATCGCCGGCGCCCATATTCCTGGGCTTGGCTACGCGCCACGTGGCGCGCGGCAGCGGTCGCCGCCGTACCGACGGTCAAGAATTTTGACCGTCGGTATGATGCCGATCCGCCCAAGGACAGGCCCTCGGCAGATTGGTCTTTGTTCGGGTTTTACCTGACCGAAAACGCCCTGTTCCCGTGATCCCGGTGACAAGCCGCGATAACGGCAGAAGATACGATTGCGGTCTGACTGTATCCGCTCCAAGGCAAGGGGGTCAGGCGCGACGATGTCACCCCTGCTCCAGCTCCGCCCCCCAATATTCGGCACTGGTCATCGATGCGGGGAAGGCCGCACCCGGCAGATCCTCACCCGGATCGGCCGCGACCTCATCCCCCAGATCATCGAAGGACAGGAAGTCACGCCAGCTGTCATGCAGGAAGGTGGGCGGGAAATTGCGGCCGTTTTCCTGCAACGCATAAGCCGTGGGGGCGAAGGGTTCCTGCATCGGGTGCATGCCGCATTGGCTGGGCAGCCGGCTGCCCTTGGCCAGATTGCAGGCCGAGCAGGAAGTGACGACATTGTCCCAACTGGTTCGCCCGCCCCGGCAACGCGGGATCACATGATCGAAGGTCAGTTCGTGGGTGGGAAACCAGCGCCCGCAATACTGACAGGTGAACCGGTCGCGCAGAAACACGTTGAACCGGGTGAAGGCCGGCCGGCGTGTAGCGGGCACATATTCCTTCAGGCTGATCACACTGGGCAGCCGGATCGCCAGCTGTGGCGACCGCACGACGCGGTCATAGTGCGAGACAATGTTCACGCGGTCCAGGAACACGGCCTTGACCGCATCCTGCCATGACCAGAGCGAGAGCGGGAAATAGCTGAGCGGACGAAAATCCGCATTCAGCACCAAGGCAGGACACCCATCAAAAGGTGGTGACAAGACTCACCCCCAAGCGCCGTTCCGTCGGTGTTCCCGACCCCCGAAGCCCCGCCTTCTTCCACCCGGCGATCCCCGTCGGGGACCACTGGCATCGGGATGGCGGACAGGTTCGCGGCAGGCCGAAACGTCGGGCACCTTGATATAACGGCCCGACCCCTTCTGGCAACCCGCGCGACTCGGCATGGACGCAATTATCACGCATCTGCAACAGAAGAGACACGCAAGCCCTTGTGGCCGTTCAGCTTGTGAGCCGCCATCCATTGGGGGTATATGTCGTCAGAGCAGGGGCATGGCCCTATCCCGCGGTAACAATGCATGCCAGACGACGCCCCGACGGTGATCACCCGATTCGCGCCCAGCCCGACGGGCTTCCTGCATCTGGGTCATGTCCATTCCTGCCTGTTCGCCGTGAACGCGGCAAAGGCTGCCAATGGGCGTTTTCTGTTGCGGATAGAGGATATCGACCCCAGTCGCTGCCGCCCCGACTATGAGGTGATGCTGAAGGAAGACCTTGCCTGGCTGGGATTCGGCTGGGAAGAACCTGTGCGGCGGCAATCCGACCATATGGAGGATTACGCCGCCGCCCTTGACCGTCTTGCGGCCCTGGGCGTGACCTATCCCTGCTTCTGTTCGCGCAAGGAGATCGCGGACGAAATTGCCCGAGCTGGCAACGCCCCGCACCTGGTCGCGATGGGACCGGAGGGGCCGCTTTATCCGGGTATCTGCCGTCACCTGTCCCGCGATGTCGCGACCGCCCGCACCGCCGCCGGCGAACCGCACGCCATCCGGCTGGACGTGGCCAAGGCCGCCATCCTCACCGGGCCGCTATCCTGGCACGACCGGGCCCGGGGGACGATTGTGGCCGATACGGGCCTGCTGGGCGATATCGTGCTGGCACGGCGCGACGTACAGACCAGCTATAACCTGTCGGTCACTGTCGATGATGCCATCCAGGGCGTGACCCTTGTCACGCGCGGCGAAGACCTGTTCCATGCTACCCATGTGCATCGGCTGTTGCAGGCGCTGCTGTCCTTGCCGGCGCCGGATTACCATCATCATGGCCTGCTGCGGAACGATCGGGGAGAGCGACTGTCCAAGCGGGATGGGGCCACCGGTATCCGAAGCTTGCGTGCACAAGGTGTATCGGCCGCCGATATCCTGCGCCGGGCCGCATACCGTGCCGAAGGATAGGTTGCATTGGCTTCCACAAAGGGCCGCGCTGTCAGATGATTGCCGAAAAGAAACGGGACCGCGTCCGGTGAAGACAAGGTAGATGCAATTTTAAGGGTATTGTTCCAGAACATTGTGGTATGGAGACCATGCCATGCAAGATACGTCCATGCTCGACCATTATCGCCAACTTGTCCGTAATACCACAATCGATGACAGAACGCTGTTGTCGACCGATTACTTCAATCATTTCAATGAAGTAATCATGTTGCTGTCCATGTTGGGCGACATGCCGGACATGCTCGACGAAATTGTGGCCTGGACACCCAAGACCTATCGTCAGCATTTTGAGGATAGCGGCCTGGCCTTCGCCCCGATCGCCATTGAGGCATTCGACCATGTGCCGATGGAATATCGCGTGCCGTTCGATGAAACCATCAACGACATGAACAGCCTGATCGTGGAAGCTGTGGCCACCTTGTCGCCCATGCGTGACGACACGGACATGCTGGGCTTCACCGCCAGCGATTACTGGCGGCGGTTGCAGGAGCTTGTGGATCGCGGCAGCGCCATCGTTCATGGCTCCGTGCAGGACCACAACCCTGCCGTGACCATGGACCAGAGCGAGATCGACGATCTGTTCTGATTTCCGTCTTGACCCTGACGCAGCGTCATAGCCCAGCAAGGGCAGGCGTGCGGAACATGGGGGAGATCAGGGAATGAGCCGGTACACCGTCAGCCAATTATCGCGTCTGGCCGGCGTGTCGGTGCGGACCCTGCACCATTACGACCAAATCGGCCTGCTGCACCCGGCTGTGACCGGCGACAACGGCTACCGTTACTACGGGGCAGAAGAACTGCTGCGCATGCAACAGATCCTGCTGCACCGGGAACTGGGCCTGCCGCTGGCCGATATTGCCAAACTGCTGGACGCGCCGGATTTCGACCGGATGGCGACGCTGCGGGCGCAGCGGACCCATCTGCTGACCGAGGCGGAGCGTTACCGGCAATTGGTTGCCACCATCGACCGCACCATCACCCTGTTGGAAGGAGAAGACGTGATGGATGCAGGAAGATTGTATCAGGGGTTCAGCCCCGAAAGACAGGCGACGCATGAAGAATGGCTGCGTGACCGCTATGGCCCCGGCATGAAGGGGGATATCGTCCGGTCCAAGACTGTGATGGCCACGCTCGACCAGCCGGCCCATATGCGTGAACTGGCCGATATCGAGGCCGGTCTGGTCCAGGCGCTGCGCGATGGTGTCAGCGCAGAGGATGCAAGGCTGGATGGGCTGCTGTCCCGTCACCTGGATTGGGTGGCAGCGGGATGGGGCCGTCGGCCCGATGCGGATGCCTATGCCGGATTGGCACTCATCTACCGATCGCATCCCGAATTCCGGGCCCGTTTCGAAACGCTGGCGACGGGATTGGCAGATTATCTGCCGGATGCGATGGAAGCCTTTGCCATCCGCGTCATGACCAGACAGTGACGAACAAGGCCGGGCACGGCTGCCATGACGTGCCCGGCCTTGTCCCAACGGACCGCTGCCGCCACTTTGGGCCGGTTGCATCGATACCGGACATCGCCCGCCATGACTGCCCCCGTCCCGCTGATCCCCGGTCTGGCCGGCATCGCCGACCGCTATGACGGTTTCATCCTGGACCTATGGGGTGTCGTGCATGATGGGGTGAAGCCCTATGACGGTGTGGTTGACTGCCTGACCACCCTGCGCCGCCTGGGAAAGCGCGTTTGCCTTCTGTCCAACGCCCCGCGCCGCATCGCGGCGGCGGCGGGCAAGCTGACCGCGATGGGGGTACCACCCGACCTGTATGACGCGCTCTATACCTCGGGGGAAGCCAGTTTCGAGGCGTTGCGTGACCGCAGTGACGCGTGGCATGCGGCGCTGGGACCGAAGCTGTTCCATATCGGCCCGCCGCGCGACAATGATGTCTATGACAGCCTGGCCGACCGAATCCGCGTGGACAGTCCGGAAGCGGCGGATTTTGTCATCAATACCGGCATCGACGATTATGAAGAGACGGTGGACGATTATGATCCGGTCCTGCGCCGTTGCCTGGCCCAGGGCCTGCCCATGCTCTGCGCCAATCCCGATCTGGTGGTCGTGATCGACCAGGAACTGGTGATCTGCGCCGGGGAACTGGCCCGCCATTATGCAACGCTGGGCGGCGATGTCCGCTACCATGGCAAGCCGCACGCCCCGGTCTATCGCCGTTGCTTCGACCTGCTGGGCGGAATGGCACCGTCGCGCATCCTGGCCGTGGGTGACAGCCTGCGCACCGATGTGGCCGGCGCCAACGCCGCCGGTATCGACAGCCTGTTCATCACCGGCGGCATCCATCGGGAGGAACTGGGCGCCCCCCTGGGTGTTTTGCCTGAACCGGAAAAACTGGCAGACCTTCTGGCCAACAGCGCACACCGCCCGACCTGGGCGGCACCCGGCCTGCGCTGGGCGTGATGCGCCCTCAATCCGGGTCGAAGATTTCCAGCGCCTTGCGAAAGGTGCGCGAATAGGCCGCCGTGGTGCCGAAGGGGACCTGATCTTCCGCCAGACCGGCCAGGGTTGGCGAGGCATCGGCGGCTGTGCGGAAATAGGACAGGATGAAGATGCGCAGGGCGGCCGTCAGGGCGCTGTCCCCCCTGCGCGCATCGATCATGGTCACGATATCGTTCACCGACTGCGATTCGCGTTCGCTGATCTCTGTCAGGCAGTCCCACAGCAGCGGCTCCATCCGCACGCTGGTTCGTGCCCCCGCCACCACGACATTGCGGCAAACAGCCCGCATCGAATCGGGCGCGGTATCTTCCGGGTTCGTGGGGGGACGGCGCTTCGCGGCCATTTGAAACCGTCTGTCCTATTGTTCGAGATGGTTCTGAGTTGTGGGGAACATATTGGACATACAAGTGGGAGACAATGGGTTGTCGAAGGTATTATGACATTCCACCCAATTTCATGCCGGCGCACCTTCGGCCCACCCTATTGTAACAGGCGGCCCCAAAATTGTTGCAGGCAGGAAACGGCGGAAGACAGCGCCCGGGCACACGCTATGATGGGACTGTACGATCTTCTGCCACCGCCCGAGGCCTTCGATGCACACCCATTCGCCCCTGTCCGCCCGCCCCCGTTTGAAGCCGGGTGTACCGGTTGGCGGTATTGCGGCCGTCCTGGTGTTGGCGACCACGGTCGGATGGTCGCTGATCGCGGATGAACCCACTGACAAGCTGGTGAACCTAACCACGCTGGAAAAGGGTCTGGCCCTGTCCATCGGCGGCGACGGCATCACGGCCCGCGTTGATGAACAGGTCCGGGACCGCGTGGCCGAAAGCGTGGCGGAACGCGCCCAGCGCATGCAGACGGCGGATGGCCGGGCCGTCGACATGGGGGCTATCAGCCGCTCGGTTGCCGATCGGATCGAAGCCGCCGCAAAGGCGGCCACGGCCAAGGCCGAATCCATGCACAACCGGCGGGATGACGACATCCAGTATCTGGACCGCGCAACGGCCGCCGACGGCACCAACCGGCTGGCCGCCACGGTAGAGGCCCCGGCCGGTGTCCGGCTGGCCGGCGTGATGGGCACCGTCCGCATCAAGGTGGTGGATGATGCCAAAGAGGTTTTGTTCAGCCTTGAGAACAGCCGCAAGCGTTACAACCTGTCCATGGATGACGGGGTTCTGTGGATCACAGGCCCGGGCCCGCAAAGCCAGCCCAATGTGACGCTTGATCTCGCGATCCCGCGCGGCACCCCCCTGCTGGTCAACAACTTTACCGGCGATCTGACGGTGGACGGCGACCTGAATGCGCCCGCCCGGCTGGAACTGGCCAATGGCGAGATGAAGCTGGGCAACCTGGACTCGGTCCGGGTCCGCATCACCCAGTCGGGAACGGTTTCGGTCGGCGATGTGAAGGGCTTGGCGGGAGTGCAGCTCTCGGGGGATGGCGAGGTTCGGCTGGGCCATGTCGGCACGGCCGCCGTCCAACTGAACGGCAACGGTGCCGTGAAGATGGATTCGGTCAAGGAGGGCCTGTCCGTCTCCATGCCCGGTCCGGGCGATATCCGGCTGGACATGCTGGCCGGCGATCTGGCCGCCGCCATTGCCGGTCCTGGCACCCTGACCATCGACGGGGGGCAGGCCGATAGCATGGCCGTGGGCGTCACCGGGCCTGGTACGGTTGAGTTTAACGGCAAGGCCAAGGACCCGCGCGTCCTGATGACCGGTCCCGGCCGCGTCTTTCTGGCCGGCCATGACGGTACGCCCAAGGTCTATCATGTCGGCCCCGGCAAGGTGGATCTCCCCCGCTGATCAGGGGGTGGGCCTTGTCACCCGACGCAGGGTCAGGTTCAACCGGCCGCCATCGGGCAGCAACCGGGACGACCCGACCCGCAGCCGATCCACCCCGTGATAGTAAAGACGCGCGGGGCCGGCAAAGACCATGATGCTGCCGCTGGTCACGGGAAAGGACCGGGTAGGGTCATTCCGCCGAAGACCGCCCAGGCGGAAGATCGCCGTGTCGCCCAGGGAGATGTTGAGGATCGGGGCATCCATGGCCTCCTCATCCTCGTCCCGATGCAAGGAGAGCCGGGCGCCCTCGCCCCGGTAATGATTGATCAGGCAGCATTCCGGATCATGCGGGTAATCCGTCAGGGCCCGCCAGAGGTCCAGCAGCGCCGGCGGTATCGCGGGCCAGGGCCGACCCGTTACAGGATGGACCAGCGAATAGCGGTAACTCTGCCGATCCGCGATCCAGCCTTGGCTGCCGGCATTGGTCATGTCGATCGAAAAAGGCCTGCCCGTCCGCGGCATGACATAGCGGGTGAAGGGCGCCTCCTGCGCCAGGGCCGCGACCAGCGCCACCAGTTCCTGCTGCCCGGCCCGGTCCAGATGGTCCGGCAACAGCCGGAACCCCTCGGCATCCGCAATCATTTCCTGTCCTTCCGTGTCCTGCGGGTCGCGTTCGTCCCAAAAAACGCCAAGGACATGACAGTGTCACGCGCCAATCATGGACTCAGGAGCCCAACGCGCCTAGATTCTATCCTATGAGAGACGAGACGTACGACAGCGAGGCGAGCGCCGACTGGAATCCCGTTGCCCTGCGGGGCGGCGTGGCCAGCCTGCGGGTACCTTCGAGCTGGCAGCGCCTGTCGCGTGACGATGGGGGCTTGGCCTACCAATCGCCGGGGGACAACCCGGTCGATCTGCTGATCTCTGTCGTCACCTATCGTAACCCCTATGGTGTACGGGCCGAAGAAGCGATCCAGTATCTGGATCGCGAGAATGTCCTGCCGCGCGGCATCCTGCCCTCTATGGAGACGGGAGACAGTGGCACGGATGCCGATGAACGCCACTGGATCGCCTATGCCGTGGCCCAGCCACCGGACCGCCAGATTTTTGTCTGGAAGGTCGCTGATTTCCAGCCACCGGATCATGTACGTGTCGTCACGCTGCAACTGCTGGTCCCCAATGAAAGTGCGGACGACCCCGAACTGTCCGATCTGATCGACCGGCTTGGAGAAGAGGCGGCACGGGTCAAATTCAATTCCGGCCCCATTTCCGACGGCCCGGTCCAGCGGGTCACCATGCGCAATGTCTGGCATGCCGACAGTGTGCGCTTCCGCCTGCCGTGGGATTGGAACAGCGCGCAGGATGACGAACTGTCGATGTTCTATCGCGATGTGGAAGGGACAGGCACCCTGCGCGTTGCTGTGCACCGGTTCGAACATGAAGGCAGCGACGCCGAAATCCTGGCACGCACCATCCTGCGCCAGACCGCGGAACAATTCGCCGAGGGGCCGGATGAACGGAAGGGTGAGGGGTCCATCGAATGGCTTCCCGACGGGGAGGTGATCGCCCGCTTCGTGACCGACGGAGAAGAAGATGGCGAACAGCTTCGCTTCTTCCTTTGGCTTCGCGGCGCCGCCATCGACGGACAGACCACGGTTGCCCTGTTCAGCTTCGCTTTTCCCCAATCCTCCCGGGGCGGGGAGTTGGAACGCTCGACGCTTGCCATGCTTGAACACGAAATCCGCCACGCCGTGGTCGGCATCACCGACAGCACGGAAGTGGATGAGGAAGAAGAGGACGGTTTCAGCCTGGCCGATCTTCTGGATGAGGATGGTCTGCTTCTAGGTGAAGATGACGACCAGGACGAGGATGACGGCCTGGATGAGGATGATGACGATGACGGGCATGGCGCGGGTGGCCAGGGTCCGTTTGGTCGGGCATAGGGCCACGCAAAAAAGCCACACAGCTGTGATCTTGGTCATTGCCCCTTGTCAAACGGGCGATGACAGCCCCACATGATGGCTGCCAGACCAGCCCCCACAGCCATCCGCCCCCCATGCCCGACAGCCTGCGCCCCACCGATATCGGTCCCTGCCGAGATAGCACAGAGCCCTGCCGCATCCTGTCGCGGCTATCCCGGGCCGGTCTTCGCCCCACACGGCAGCGGCTGGACCTGGGCGCCCTGCTGTTCAGGGCGGGTAACCGGCATGTGACGGCGGAACAGCTTCATGCCGAAGCGCTAGCCGCCAATATCAGGGTGTCCTTGGCGACCGTCTACAACACCCTCAATCAGTTTCGCGACGCGGGTCTGCTGCGGGAAGTGGTCGTGGAAGCAGGATCCACTTGGTTCGATACCAATATCGACGACCATCACCATTTCTTTCACGAGAACAGCCGGCACCTTCAGGATATCTGCTGCACGCAATTGACGCTGCCCGACCTGCCCTGCCTGCCGACAGGAACCAAGGTCGCGCGTGTGGATGTGATTATCCGCCTGCGTGATGCAGAGTGATTGGCGCTGTTTTTCAAACCTCTGGTGGCTGATCGCCGGCATTGCGGGCGCCGCCTTGCAAAAGTAGACTGTGACCGTCGTATCTAAGCCCATCCGGCGTGATGCCGGCGTGGCGGGGGTCTCTATGCGCAGAGTGTTGATGGGCGGCCTGGCTCTGGTAGCCGGCGTCCAGCTTGCCGGAACGGCCATCGACATGCAGGCAGGCTGGCGCGCCTATCGGCAGGCCGTGGAAATTGCCAACCTGAAGCAGGTCAGCCGTAACCTGCTGGTCGCTGCCCGCGACCATGGGATCGAAGCCGGCATGATCAATCTGCTGCTGGAAGCGGCGCGATCGCCCGGCACGCCAGAGGCCGCCCTGCGTCCGCAGATCGACCGCCATCGCAACGAGACCGACCGCGCCGCACTGGCGGCCTTGGATCAGTTGGCGCAGATGCCGGTGGAAAGCGCCCTGACCGAGGATATCGGGTCCCTGCGTGTCTCCCTGGGCCGTATCCGCGAGTTGCGCGGCGGGGTGGAGACGCTGCTGAGCCGGCTGGCCGATGGCCGAACCCTGGATGCGGCCGGCCCCAGTCCGGTCGACAACACCATGCTGATCGCCGAATGGCGGGATGCGTCACGGTCCTACCTCACCGCCCTGCTGACCCTCCTGCGCGAGGTCAACAATCCTGCCCTGTCCATGGGGGGCAATGCAGGGGCGGCCGAAATGCTGACGCGGGAGGCCATCCATCTGCGCAGCCAGGTCGGCACCGACATGGGCCTGCTCTATCGCATCGCTTCGGGCGCGGACGCGGACATGGTGGCCGCCGCCGTGTCACTGGCCGAAGTGGAAATGGTCTGGCAGATGGTCCGCAATGCGGGCGATCCGGTGCTGTTCCCCGACAGTACGCAGGCTGCCCTGCGCCAGATGGAGGCGGCTTTCTACCAGCGCTATCTGCCCTTGCGCGCCGCCATCCTGGATGCTGCCGTGCGCGGGGAAGCCCGTGGACGGCTGCCGGAATTGCTGCGGAACGGCACCAGCCTGCTGAATGCCGCCAGTGATCTGGTCGCATCGGCGGTCAGCGTCGCGGCGGAAGCAACAGAGCGTAACCGCCTGATGGCCCGGCAGAAACTCTGGGTCGACGCGTTTGAGCTGCTGATCTCCTTGGTGGCGTTGGTCTTCGCGGCCTGGCTGATTCGCCACCGCGTCCTTCGCCCCATTCAGCAGATGACCGATGCCATGCGGGCCCTGGCGGGGGGCGACCATGCCGTGCCGCTGCCGCCGTTCAAGGGCGTGGGCGTAGAGATTGCGGCCATGGCCGCCGCTGTGCGTGTGTTCAAGGAGAATGCCCGGCAACTGCGCAAGGAGAACCGCGATCGCGGCCGCATGGAACGGTTGCTGACCGTGGAACGCAGCATCCTGGAAATGGCGGCCGCCGGCGCACCGCTGGCCGAAGTGCTGGAAGCGCTTTGCCGTGGCATGGAGGAGCAGCTGGACAATGCCCGCTGCACCATCATGCTGCTGCGTGAGGATGGGGTGCATATGTCGGTCGGTGCGGCCCCTGGCTTCCCGCCGCATCTGCGCGAGATTTATGAAGGCGTCGCGATCGGCCCCGATGTCGGGTCCTGCGGGTCAGCCATCTATCGCCGCACCCCGGTCATCGTATCGGATATTGGCAAGGACCCCCGCTGGGCGCTGTACAAGGATCTGGTAAAGACACAGGGCGCCCATTCCTGCTGGTCACTGCCAATCCTGACCGGCGACGGGGAAGCGCTGGGTGCCTTCGCCATCTATGGCGATACACCACGAGAGCCGCACGATTGGGAGTTGGAACGGGCCCGGCGCGCGGTGCAGCTGGCGGCCCTGGCCATTACCAGCCGGCGCGCGGCGGAACAGCTTGAACATGCCAAGGCCCAGGCTGAACTGGGCAGCCGCACCAAGTCGGAATTCCTGGCCAATATGAGCCATGAGTTGCGCACCCCGCTGAATGCCATCATCGGCTTTGCGGAGGTGCTGGAAAGCGAGTTGAAGACCAGCGACAAGAATGGCCAGAACAGCAGCTCCGTCGCCTATGCCGGCGATATCATCGCATCGGGCCGCCATCTGCTGACCTTGATCAACGATATTCTCGACGTCTCCAAGATGGAGGCGGGTCGGGTGGAACTGCGCGAGCGCATCTGTGGTGTGGAGGAACTGGTGCGCGGCTGCGAGCGCATCGTGCGTGCCCGCGCCATGGAACGCCGATTGAATCTGATGGTGGATGTCGCGGACGGGGTCCCCCCCATCCTTGTCGATGATGTGAAATTCAAACAGATCGTGCTGAACCTGATGTCGAACGCCATCAAGTTCACCTCGCCGGGTGGCACCGTCAAACTGACGGCCAGTGTCGATCCATCCCGCGGCGTGTCGGTTGCCGTGTCGGATACGGGCATCGGCATCCGTCAGGAGGATCTGCCCAAGGTGTTCGTCCCCTTCCACCAGGTCGATAATGTCTATGCGCGCAGCAACCCCGGTACGGGCCTGGGCCTGACCCTGTCCAAGGGCCTGGCGGAACTGCATGGCGGCCGGCTGGCGATCGAAAGCGTATTCGGTGAGGGTACAACGGTGACCCTCACCCTGCCACCCTCACGGATCGTCTGGACCGAAAGTGCCGGACTGCCCCTTCCGCTGCCGATGCGTTGACAGCACCGTCATAAGCTGGACCGGTGGGACGGGCCGACTGCCGCTGGCATCAAATGCCCTTTTTTTATTCCGCCGGCACTTGCGGCGGGGCGTTGTGCAGGCGCTCTTCCTCCTCGATGCGGCGGCGGATGACCCCGATGGGCTCTACGCCACGGGCAAACATGCTGTACAGCACCGGTGTGAGGAACAAGGACAGGGCCGTACCGACCGTAACGCCGCCCACAATCACCCACCCGATGGCCATCCGGCTTTCGGCACCGGCCCCGTGGGCCAGGGCCAGCGGCAGGGCACCGAAAACGGTGGCAATGGAGGTCATCAGGATGGGGCGCAGGCGCAGCTGCGCCGCTTCCACCACAGCGTCGAGCAATTCGCGCCCCTCCTCCCGCAGCTGGTTGGCGAACTCGACAATCATGATGGCGTTCTTGGCGATCAGGCCGATCAGCATGATCAGGCCGATCTGGGTGTATGTGTTCAATGACATGCCCGTCAGGCTGATGGCCAGTACACCGCCAAGACCAGCGGGCAGCACCGAGGCCAGGATCATAGCCGGCAGACGGAAATTCTCGAACTGCGCCGCCAGGACCAGGAAAGCCACCAGCATGGCCATGCCAAACGCGAACCAGATGGCGCTGCTGGCCTCCAACTGCAAGCGCGCGGCGCCTTCAAAATTGATCCGGGCCTCCGCCGGCAGGACCTCGGCCGCGGCGCGGCGCACTTCCTGGATGGCATCGCCCATCACCGCCCCTTCGGACAGATTGGCCGTGATGGTGATGGACCGCAGGCGATTATACCGGTTCAGTTCGGTGGGACCGGCCACGTCGCGCACATGGATCAGGTTGGCCAGCGGGATCAGCTGTCCTGTGCTGGCACCCGAGGTTGACCGCACGAAAATGTTGGACAGGTCCCGCGGGTTGGACCGATCACGCGCCTCGGCCCGCAGCACAACATCATATTCCTCGCCGCGGTCCAGATAGCGGGTCACCAGCTTTTCACCCAGCATGGTTTCCAAGGTGCTGCCGATCGTGGTGACCGGCACCCCCAGATCGGCGGCGCGGTTCCGGTCTACCGTGACGTAAAGCTGCGGCTTGGTCTCGTCATAATCGGCGGAGAAACCGGTCAGGCCGGGATATTCCTGCAACCGCGCAATCAGGGAATCACGCCATTCGGCCAGTTCCTCGAACGTGTTGCCGCCGATGACGACCTGAAGCTGATTGGCCGATGCCCCCCCGCCCAGGCCCGACGGCAGGATCGGTACAATGCGGGAACCGGGAATGGCCGCCAGCTTGGGACGCAGCTGATTGACCATCTGCGGCACTGTCAGGTCGCTGACCCGGTCCTTCCAGGGCGGGGTACGAATGACAACCATGGCCCGGTTCACGCCGGAACTGCCGCCCCAGCCCGGATTGAGATTGGTCAGGATGCTGTCGACCTCACCGGATTTCAGGTAAGGCTGCAGCAGCGCCTCCACCTTGGCGACCTCCTGCATGGTATAATCCATGCTGGCCCCTTCGGGCCCGGTGATGGAGACACGGGCGACGCCGCGATCCTCCACCGGCGCCAGCTCGCTGGGCAGCGTGGTGGCCAGCAGCCCGGTCAGCACCAGGGCACCAACCATCAGCGCCAGCACCAGCGTGCGGGCAGCCAGCGCCTGGCGCAGCATTGCCGTGTAACCGCGCGTCACCGCCGACAGGAACGCTTCCGACCAGCGGAACAGGCCGCGCGGTTCCTGATGCCCGCTGAGCAGTTTGGAGGACAGCATGGGTGACAGGGTCAGCGCCACGATACAGGAGAACGCAATGGCGGCCATCAGCGCGATGGCGAATTCCTGGAACAGCCGGCCCTGGTCGCCCGGCAGCATGGACAGGGGCGCGATCACCGCGATCAGCACCGCCGTGGTCGCGATCACGGCAAATCCGATCTGTCGCGCACCGCGATAGGCGGCCAGCAGCGGCGGTTCCCCATCTTCAATCCGGCGCGAAATATTCTCCACCACGATGATGGCATCATCCACCACCAGCCCCACAGCCAGCACAAAAGCCAGCAGGGTCAGAACATTGATGGAAAAGCCCAGCGCCGCCATGACACCAAAGGCCGCAATCAACGATACAGGGATGGCGATGACGGGAATGAGCGTGGCCCGCAGGGTGCGCAGGAAGATCCAGACCACCAGCACCACCAGGCCGATGGCCACCCCGATGGCGTGAAACACTTCATAGATGGACTGGCCGACAAAGGTGGCGTCATCCTGACGAACCTCCAGTGCCATACCGGGCGAGAGGTTGCGGCGGAATTCCCCCAGCAGCTTGCGCACGCCCTCCGACACTTCCATCGTATTGGCGGTGGATTGGCGCACGATGCCCATGCCGATGGCGCTGCCGCCATTCACCCGGAAATCGCCCCGGTCGTCCCGCGCCGCGACCTCGACCTTTGCCACATCTCCCAGGCGGATCCAGTTGGCACCGTCCTGACGCACCAGGATGGCGGCGAACTGTTCGGGCCGGTTGAGGCGGGTATCGGTGCGGACGGTGAATTCGCGCTGGCTGCTTTCGATGCGGCCGGCAGGCAGTTCGGCATTTTCACGCCGGATGGCGGCTTCCAGGTCCTGCACCGTCACCTGACGGGCGGCCATGGCGTTGCGGTCCAGCCAGACGCGCATGGCAAAGTCGCGCCGCCCCCCGATGCGCACCGACGCCACGCCCGGGACGGTGCCCAGCGAATCCAGGTAGTAGCGGCGGACAAAATCCGTCAGTTCCAGCTGGTTCATGCGGTCGGAGGACAGCGTGATCCACATGATCGGGTTGCTGTCGGCATCGACCTTGCTGATTTCCGGCAGCTCCGCCTCTTCGGGAAGGCTGTCGGTGATGCGGCCCACGCGGTCGCGCACATCGTTGCTGGCGGCATCGATGTCACGGTCGATCTCGAACTCCACCGAAACCGACGAACTGCCCTCGCGGGAGCGGGAGCGGATGGTCTTCACGCCCTCGATGCCGTTGATCACACCTTCGATACGTTCGGTGATCTCGTTATCCACCACCTCCGCGCTGGCGCCCGGATAGTTCGTGCTGATCGACACGATGGGGTAATCGATCTTCGGCAGCTCACGCACCGGCAGCTTTTCATAACCCAGCACCCCGAACACGACCAGCATGGCGCTGATCACGAAGGCAAGCACAGGGCGCTGGATCGAAATGTCGGAGATCACCATGGCAGGTTTCCCACGCGTATCACTTGGTTGTCCAAACCACTCCCATCCCCGCGGAGCATCGCGAAGGGGAAGGCCAGGTGGCAGCAGGCCGTTAACTTACGGGGCGGGGCGGGCCGCAGATTGCGAGCCGCCGGCGCCGGAAGCACCGTTCACGATCTCGACCTGCACCGATACGCCATCGCGCACCTTCTGAATGCCGCGGGTAATGACCAGTTCCCCGCCTTGCAGCCCTTCGGCCACCTCCACCACCCCGCGCGACCGTGCCCCGATGGTGACCAGGCGGCGTTCCACCTTGCCCGAAACCACCAGGAACACGAACTGCCGGTCACCAACCGGCACCAGCGCCTCTTCCGGCACCAGAACCACATTGGTCCGGTTATCCAAGGTCAGCTGAACCGTCATGAACATGCCGGGGCGCAGCTGGCCGCCGGCATTATCGATCCGGGCCACGGCGGTCATGGTGCGGGTGACCGTGTCCACGCGCGTGTCGATGGCCATGACCGTGCCGACAAAGGTCTGGCCGGGATAGACGGATGTCAGGGCCGCAATCTCCATGCCGGAGCGCAGATTGCGCAGCGACGCCTCCGGCACCGTGAATTCAAGCTTTACCGTCCGGGTGTCATCCAGCGTCGTCACCACATCGGCGGGGCGCACCAGAGCGCCGGGGCTGACCTGACGCAGGCCGGCATAGCCGGTGAAGGGCGCCCGGATGCTGAGATCCTGCAGGCGCGCCTGGACGGCCCGCACCTCCGCCTCATTACCCGCAAGCTGCGAGGACAGTTCATCAACCCGGGCCTGGGCCACATTCTGGCGGGCCAGCAATGTGCGGGCACGGTCCAGAAGCTGGGCCGTGTTAAGGCGTCCGGCCTCGGCCACCGCAAGATTGGCGCGCGCCTCGCGATCATCCAACTCGACCAGCACGGTACCGGCCTGGACCAGCTGCCCTTCGGTGAAATTGATGGACTTGACCAGTCCGGCGGTCTTGGCCGTCAGGGTCACAGCCTCGTTGGCCCGCAAGGTCCCGACCGCGTCGAAGGTAACGGCGATATCGCCGCGCGTGGCATGTGCGGCCACCACATTGACAGGGCGGGCAGCCGCCTGCTGCTGGCCGGCGGGTTTGCCACCGCCGGGCCCGGTCATGTACCAAACGCCGCCACCGATGGCGACAATGGCGACGGCCGTTGCAATTTGAAGTGGCAGGCGCATTTTCCTGTCCGCTATTCGGGTCGATATGAAGGCAGGGTTACTCTATCCCATTGGTGGGAAAGCAACCCCCATTAAATCCCTTTGTCTGCTATCCG
>JAIXTS010000371.1 GCA_027483805.1 Azospirillum sp.
ATCGATATCCATCTCCACCCGCTCAAACGGCAGGTCCAGCTGCGTCAGCAGCCAGCGGCACTTATAGCCGTTCCCGGAGGTGAGGTGATCGTAGAGGCGGAGCATGGATGCATGTCCTGTTCGTAGGTCAGGTCGAGCCGAAGGCGGGCCCTGACAAGCGACGGTGCCTGTGAATGTCAGGGCTCGCCTTCGGCTCGACCTGACCTACGCGGCGAGATCACTCCGCCGCCACCGCCACGCCCTGGGCGATCTTCGCCTGGATGTAGTTGTGGATGCCGGCGGCGGCGTCGCGGCCATCCTTGATGCCCCACACGACCAGGCTGGCGCCGCGCACGATGTCGCCGGCGGCGAACACGCCGTCCAGGTTGGTCATCATGGTGGCGTACTTCACCTGCACCGTGCCCCAGCGGCTGACCTTCAGTTCCGGCACGCCGAACAGGCTGGGGATTTCCTCGGGATCAAAGCCCAGGGCCTTGATCACCAGATCGGCTTCCATGGTGAAGTTGGAGCCTTCGATGGGCAGCGGCGTCTGGCGGCCCGTGGCATCGGCCACGCCCATATGCATCTTATAGGCCTTCACGCCCGTCACATGCGCGTCACCGGTGAAGCCCTCCGGTGCCGTCTGCCAGACGAATTCCACGCCCTCTTCCTCGGCATTGGCAGTTTCGCGCTGAGAACCGGGCATGTTCTTGCGGTCGCGGCGATAGACGCACTTCACCGATTTCGCACCCTGGCGGATGGCGGTACGCACGCAATCCATGGCCGTGTCGCCGCCGCCGATGACGACGACATTCTTGCCCTTGGCGTTCAGCTTGCCCGTCTCGAAATCCAGGACGGTGTCACCCAGGCTCTTGCGGTTGCTGGCCGTCAGATAGTCCAGCGCCGGTACAATGCCGTCCAGGCCGGCACCCGGCCCGCCCAGATCACGCGCCTTGTAGACGCCAGTGGCGATCAGAACCGCATCATGCTGGGCGCGCAGCGTGCGCATGTCGGTGTTACGACCGATTTCTACGCCCAGATGGAACTTGACCCCGCCTTCCTCCAGCAGCTTCCAGCGGCGGATGACCACTTCCTTTTCCAGCTTAAAGCCCGGAATGCCATACATCAGCAGGCCGCCGACCCGGTCATACCGGTCATAGACATGCACCTGATAGCCCTTCTTGCGCAGCTGGTCGGCGGCGGCCAGACCGGCGGGGCCGGCGCCGATGATGGCAACCGACTGCGCCCGCTCCACGCGCGGCACGATGGGCTTGACCCAGCCATTATCAAAGGCCGTGTCGGTGATGTATTTCTCCACCGCGCCGATGGTCACCGTGCCATGGGTCGACTGCTCAATGGTGCAGTTGCCCTCGCACAGCCGGTCCTGCGGACAGATGCGGCCACAGATTTCCGGCAGGTTGTTGGTGGCCTGCGACAGCTCATACGCCTCTTCCAGCCGGCCTTCCGCCGTCAGCTTCAGCCAGTCGGGGATGTTGTTGGAAACCGGGCAATGCACCTGGCAGAAGGGCACGCCGCACTGCGAGCAGCGATTGGCCTGCTCCACGGCACCCGTATCGGAGAAACGGGCATAGATCTCGTTGAAGTCCTGGCGGCGCGCCTCGGCCTTGCGCTTTTCCGGCATGCGCTGTTCGGTGTGGACAAAGCCGAGCATTTTCTGCGTCGCCATGAAACCAATCCTTGCATCAAACGGGGCGGGGGCCCCTTTCCTGCCGCAGCGCGAAGCAGAAAGGCTCCGCACCGTTGGAAGCGGCGCCAACAGCTGGGTAATCCCCTTTCCCGATTGGCACCGTCCATGATCATATAAAGCGGAAAATCCGCCCTATCCAGCAGTTTTTGCGCGATAGGTCAGTATAGCTGACTATTTATCCCCGCATGGTTCCGATGCATTTCCGCATAATGACCATTGAGAGTCGTTCGCAGATGCGGAATTAGGTCCGAAACGGGACTATAATGATTTTCAGCGAGGCAGTCCGCCTGTTTTGGGGGCAACTCACCGTAGGTCAGGTCGAGCAAAGCGAGCCCTGACATCTACCGGCACCATTGCTTGTCAGGGCTCGCTTTGCTCGACCTGACCTACAGTAATGAAAAACGCCCGGCAGGTCTCCCCGCCGGGCGTTCTCACCGTCGCGGAAGAACGGCTTACGCCAGCTCTTCCACCTTCTCCTCGCGCTTCTGGCCCTTCGGCTCGGCATAGTCGAAATCCAGGCCGTCGCCTTCCTTGTTCAGGATGACGCGCACGGCACCGCCCTTCGACAGCTTGCCGAACAGCAGTTCCTCGGCCAGCGGCTTCTTCACATGTTCCTGGATGGTACGGGCCAGGGGGCGGGCACCCATGACGGGGTCGTAACCCTTCTTGGCCAGCCAGGCACGCGCCCCATCGGTCAGTTCGATGGTCACACCCCGGTCGGTCAGCTGGGCTTCCAGCTCCATCACGAACTTGTCCACCACGCGGGCCACCACGTCCGGCCCCAGATTGCCGAACGGGATGATGGCATCCAGACGGTTACGGAATTCCGGCGTGAAGGTCTTGTTGATGGCTTCCTGATCGTCGCCCGTGCGCACGCCGCTGCCGAAGCCGATGGCATGCTTGGCCATGTCGGCGGCACCGGCATTGGTGGTCAGGATCAGGATGACATTGCGGAAATCGACAATCTTGCCGTTATGGTCGGTCAGCTTGCCATGATCCATAACCTGCAACAGGATGTTGTAGATGTCGGGATGCGCCTTCTCGATCTCATCCAGCAGCAGCACACAATGCGGATGCTGGTCGATGGCATCGGTCAGCATGCCGCCCTGGTCAAACCCGACATAGCCCGGCGGCGCGCCGATCAGGCGGCTGATCGTGTGCCGCTCCATATATTCCGACATGTCGAATCGGACCAGTTCGATGCCCAACGTGCGGGAAAGCTGTTTGGCCACTTCCGTCTTGCCGACACCGGTGGGGCCGGAGAACAGGTAATTGCCGATGGGCTTTTCCGGCTCGCGCAGGCCGGCACGGGCCAGCTTGATGGCCGAAACCAGCGCCTCGATGGCCGGGTTCTGGCCGAAGACCATGGTCTTCAGGTCGCGTTCCAGGTTCAGCAGCACTTCCTTGTCATCACGGCTGACCGATTTGGGCGGGATGCGCGCGATCTTGGCGACCACCGCCTCCACATCCTTCTGGGTGATGGTCTTCTTGCGCTTGTTTTCCGGCAGCATGGTCTGCGCCGCCCCCACCTCATCGATCACATCGATGGCCTTGTCGGGCAGCTTGCGGTCGCCGATATAGCGTGCCGACAGTTCCACGGCGGCGCGGATGGCATCCTTGGTATAGCGCACCTTGTGATGCGTTTCGTAATAGACCTTGATCCCCTCCAGGATCTTCACCGCATCCTCGATCGACGGCTCGTTGACGTCGATCTTCTGGAACCGGCGGACCAGGGCGCGGTCTTTCTCGAAATAGGAACGATATTCCTTGTAGGTCGTGCTGCCGATGCAGCGCAGCGCACCCGAGGCCAGCGCCGGCTTCAGCAGGTTGGACGCGTCCATGGCCCCGCCGCTGGTGGCGCCGGCGCCGATGACGGTGTGGATCTCGTCAATGAACAGGATGGAGCCTTCCAGCGCCTCCAGTTCCGACACAACGGCCTTCAACCGTTCCTCGAAATCACCACGGTAACGGGTGCCCGCCAAAAGCGAACCCATGTCCAGCGAATAGATGGTGGCCTTGCGCAGGATGTCCGGCACTTCGCCCTGCACGATGCGGCGCGCCAGCCCTTCGGCGATGGCGGTCTTGCCCACGCCGGGGTCACCCACATAGAGCGGGTTGTTCTTCGACCGGCGGCACAGGATCTGGATGGTGCGCTCCACCTCCTGCTCGCGCCCGATCAGGGCGTCGATCTTGCCGGACAGGGCCTTCTTGTTCAGGTTCACGCAATAGGCTTCCAGGGCGTCGGTGCCCTTCTTCACCACCTTTTCGGCATGCGCCTCTTCATCGGCGCCCGACACGCGCTTGGGCTCGGCCCGGCCCGGCGCCTTGGCGATCCCGTGAGAGATATAGTTGACGGCATCAAAGCGTGTCATCTCCTGCTCTTGCAGGAAATAGACGGCGTGGCTTTCGCGTTCGGAGAACAGGGCGACCAGCACATTGGCGCCCGTCACCTCTTCCCGGCCGGAGCTTTGCACATGGATGGCGGCGCGTTGCAGCACCCGCTGGAAGCCGGCGGTGGGCTTGGCGTCGTCCTGGCGGGTGGTGACCAGATTGGACAGTTCTCCATCCAGATATTCGACCAGTTCGGCCTTCAGCTTCGCCACATCCACCCCGCAGGCGCGTAGCACGGCCAATGCGTCCTGGTCCTCGGTCAAGGCCAGCAGCAGATGTTCCAGCGTCGCATACTCGTGACGCCGTTCGTTGGCGTTGGCCAGGGCCCGATGGAGGGTCTGTTCGAGATTCCGCGACAGCATGATGCGCTAATCCTTTTCCAGGGTGCACTGTAAAGGGTGCTGGTGCTGGCGGGCAAAGTCCATCACTTGTGTGACCTTCGTTTCCGCCACTTCATAGGTGAACACGCCACAAACGCCGACCCCCCGCCGATGGACATGCAGCATGATCCGCGTCGCTTCATCACGGTTTTTGTTGAAGAAGCGTTCCAGGACATGCACGACGAACTCCATGGGGGTGTAGTCGTCGTTCAGCATCAGGACCTTGTACATGGCGGGCTTCTTCGTCTTCGGCTTGGCCTTCACGACCACGCCTGTCGACGTCCCCCCGTTCCCGTGCTTGTCATCCTCAGCCATGGCGGTTAACGATCAATTGATGGGTCCCCTTTTGCGCTCCTTGATCATATGAAATGAATCGGTGTGGTTGGAAGGGCGTATCTGCATTGCCCGAAAGGTTTTCCAGGATACTTGAAATGAGAGGGGCGCAGGGCCACCGCGGCGCGGCATCCAGCCGCCATCATGCCCCTCGCCGCCCCTGGCAACGGCTGCTATAAGGCCCGGACCTACGCCAGCCGGGACCCGCGACTTTGACCGACCTTGCCCCTTATCTCGACGCCGTCCTTCTGGGCCTGCTGGAAGGGCTGACGGAATTCATTCCCGTCTCCTCCACCGGGCATCTGATCCTGCTGGGGGAGATACTGGGCTTCAAGGGCCAGGCGGAAGATCTGTTCAAGGTGGTGATCCAGCTGGGCGCCATCCTGGCCATTCTGCTGGTCTATTTCCAGAAGCTCTGGGGCGTGGTGCGCGGGCTGGTGCAGGGCAATGGGGAGAGTTACCGCTTCACCATCGCCATCCTGCTGGCCTTCCTGCCCGCCGCCGTGATCGGTGTGTTTGCGCATTCCTATATCAAGAATGTGCTGTTCAACCCGACCGTGGTGTCCATCGCCCTGATCACGGGCGGTATCGCCATCCTGGCGGCCGAACGGCTGGTGCCCCGGCCACAGCATTTTGCCGTGGAGGCGTTCCCGCCCAAACTGTCGCTGTCCATCGGCTTTGCCCAATGTCTGGCCATGATCCCCGGTGTGTCGCGGTCGGGGGCCACCATCATCGGCGCCCTGCTGATGGGGGTGGAGCGCAAGGCGGCGGCGGAGTTCAGCTTTTTCGTGGCCATCCCCACCATGCTGGGCGCCGCCACCTATGACCTGTACAAGAACCGCGACGTCCTGGCCGTCGACAGTGTCGGCATGATCGCTATCGGCTTTGTTGTCGCCTTCCTGTCGGCCCTGCTGGTGGTGCGCTGGCTGGTGGCCTTCGTGGGCCGGCATGGTTTTGCGCCCTTTGCCTGGTACCGTATCGTCATCGGCAGCATCATGCTGGCCTGGCTGACCTTCTTTGCAGGCTGATCCCATGGCCGACCGCCCGACCCTGTCGCTGAAACCCAAATCCGGTCCCCAGGCGCCCGTGAAGGCGCGGCGCAAGCCGTTCCGCATCGGTGGCCTGCCGGCGGTGTCCGCCCTGTTCGAGCGTGACCCCGACCGGGCGGAGAAGCTGTATTTTGACGAACGGCTGAAACAGGCCGCAGCGCCCTTCTGTGCCCGCATGGCGGCGGCGCGCAAAGCTTTCCGTCTCGTCCCGTCGGCGGAACTGGAAAAGATTGCAGGCTCCGCCATGCATGGCGGCATCGTGGTGGAGGCATCGCCCCGGCCGGTCCTGCCCTTCACCCTGGATCAGGCAACAGGCTGGGTGGCGGCGGGACAGCCGCTCTTGATCCTGGACGGGGTGTCGAACCCGCATAATCTGGGCGCCATCGTGCGGACGGCGGCGTTCTTCGGAGTGGAACGGATCGTCATCTCCGACCATCCTGGGCAGGCCCTGCCATCAGAAGCGGCCTATCGTGTGGCGGAAGGCGGGTTCGAACATCTGGACCTTTATCGTGCCACCGATTTCGCCGCCACACTGAAGGCCCTGGGGCGGCTCTACCGCACCATCGGCACCGCCCTTGGCCCCTTCCCGGCTTTGTCCGACCTGTCGCGCCAACCGGGGGGAAAGCCCGTGGCCGTGGTCATGGGCAATGAGGAACAGGGCATGCCGCCCGACAGTCAGGCCGCCTGCACCGATCTGGTCACCATCGCCGGCAGCGGCCGGGTGCAGTCGCTGAATGTCTCCGCCACGACGGCCATCCTGGTTTTCCTGATGACGCGGGGATAGCCCCCCTCAACCGCAGGCTCGTGCGCCGGCGGCCAGGATTTGCTGCCGATAATGGACGGCCGGTACCGGACCCCCTTACCGCAGCGGTTCGTCCTGCATGGGAAACTTGGTGTTCAGCGTCCGGATGAAGGCATGGCCGTGATGCTGGATTTCCAGGAAGGCCGCATTGCCGATATGCGGCTTGAATATCTGGAATGTGCGCAGCACGCCATAGGTCGCCGCACTTTCCAGCGGGCCGAACAGGCTTGTATCGTAATCCAGGAATGACCGACGGCCCATCCAGTGCCGAAGCTGCTCCGCTGTCAGGAAATAGGTCCCTGAATGCGGGTTCTTGGCCTGCACGAAATGGATGTCGAGGCCCAGGAACTCGGCCTTCATGCAGATCTGCCCGTTGGGCATGATCTGGCTGACCAGATGCGCCGACAGATCACCGTCGATATAGACCTTATGCCACGGCCCGCCCGACACCTCATAGCGGTTGGGCTGCAGCAGCACCAGCGGCGTCGTGTGCCGCTGAAACCAGGCCAGCTTGGAGAGGAACCAGGGATCGCTCAGGATCAGATCATCTTCCATGAAGGCGAACCAGTCATGGTCGCCGGCGCGTTCCTGCATGACGCGCTGGCATTCAAAGCCCAGCAGCATCGGGTCCTGGATCGTAACGGCCATGTGCGTGAACAGGCCGCTCATATCCTGGATATGATCCAGCAGATGATTGTCCCCCACGGTGCAGATCACGATATCCAGCGCCACGCGCTGCGCCGGTTCGATGCGGCGGCCCTGCCTGTCACCGACCTGGATAACGGCGTGCTGACTGCCCAGCGACTGGTGCAGCGCTGAAACGCAGCGGCGCAAGGCCTGGATACGGTTGGCCGCCTTCTCCCGGCCCGACCCGTAGAGGGGATTGGACCCTTCCTTGAAAAAATGCGGAATGGTCACCAGCAGGCGGGGAACCGTCTTCATTCCCCGGGCTCCCATCTATCCTTTGTCACGCCGACCACTTGTCCTGCTCCGCCAGATGGCACAACGCGCCACGGACCCCCCGGCCCATGGCGCGCTGCGAAGCTGGCAATATACCCCTATCCTGTCAAGCCGGGGTCAATGCACCGCAAAGGTGCGCTTGGATGCCCGGCGGACTTCCGCCTCGTACAGCTTGGGGAACATCTTGTAGAGCAGGGCCGCGACGGCCGGCAGCAGCACCACCGCACCGATCATGTTGGCCAGGAAGATGAAGGTCAGCAGCACACCCATGTCGGCCTGGAACTTCAGGTCGGAGAAGATCCAGGTCGCCGTCGCCACCGCCAGTGTCAAGCCCGTGAACAGCACCGAACTGCCGGTTTCCTGAAGCGTGCGGTAATAGGCTTCGGCAAAGTTCAGCCCATGCTTCAGATAGGCCTGGAGCCGGTTGAAGATATAGAGGCCGTAATCCACACCGATACCCACGCCCAATGCCGCCGCCGGCAGGGTGGAGATTTTCAGACCGATGCCCAGCCAGGTCATCATAGCGTTGCACAGGATCGACACCACGATCAGCGGCAACACCGTCGCCAGCGAACCGACGATGGAGCGGAAGGTGATGACGCAGAACAGGATGACGGTGGCATAGACCAGCAGCAACATCGGCTTTTCCGCCGCCATCACCGCCTGGTTGGTGGCGGCCATGACACCGACATTGCCGGTGGCCAGGTTGAAGCTGACACTATCGGACGGATTCTCTTTCTTATACTGCTCCACCGCATCCACGATGCGCTGGATCGTCTCGGCTTTGTGATCCTTGGTGAAGATCATCACCGGCATGACCGAACAGTTGGAATTCAGCAGGCCCGTCGATGTCTCAATGGGCGAGACGGTACGGACCAGAACCTGGGAATTGCGCGGCAGCACACGCCAGTTCAGGTTGCCCTCGTTCCAGCCGGTATTGACCGTCTTCATGGCGGTGGCCATGGACATGGTCGATTGCACGCCATCGACATTGGAAATGGCCCAGGTGAAATCATCCACCTGCTTCATGACATTGTAATCGATACAGCCGTCGGCCTTGGTCTCGACAATGACCTGGATGACATCCACGCCGATGGCAAAGCGGTCCACGATCAACTGGGCATCCAGATTGTACCGGCTGTCGGGCCACAGTTCGGGCACGCCCGCCTCGGTATCGCCCACCGTCATGTGCCGCTGTTCGGAGAACGAGAAGGCGAACACGGCCAGCGCGATCAGCACCATGACAATGGCGCCCTTGGGCCGGGCAAAGACCGCGAACCAGCCCCAGACGCGGTCGAACCGGTCGACCTGCCCCGACACACGGGAACGATACTTGTCGCCCAGCGGCAGGAAGGACAGCACCACCGGCAGCACCCAGAGATGGGTGATGATGATGATCAGCATGCCAATGGAGGCAGAGACCGCCAGTTCCTGGATCATCTGGATCTGGATGATGGCGATGGTGACAAAAGCCAGGGCGTCGGTCACCAGGGCCGACGCCCCGGGCACCAGCAGCCGTTCAAAGCTGATCCGCGATGCCGTAAAGGCATCGGCCCCCTTACCCATCTCCTGGGTGATGGTGCCGACATTCTGCACGCCATGGCTGATCGCGATGGCAAAGACCAGGAACGGCACCAGGATCGACAGGGGATCAATGCCATAGCCCAGCAGCACCAGCAGGCCGAACTGCCAGATGACGGTGCAGAGCGAGATGCCCAGCATCGCAAAGGTCATCATCCAGCTTTTGCCATAGCCATAGACCAGCACGGCGGTAATGACGAAGGCGATGGCGAAGAACAGCACCACGCTCTTGGCCCCGTCGGCGATGTCGCCCATGGCCTTGGCAAAGCCGATGATATGGACCTGGACCTTGTCATCCTCGAATTTGGTGCGGATGGCCTCCAGCTGCTGCGCCACCGCCATGTAATCCAGCTTCTGGCCGGTGCGCGGATCCTTCTCAACCAGCTGCACCGACACCAGGGCCGCCGTAAAATCCTCGGCGACCAGACGGCCGACCTGACCGGACTTCAGCACATTTTCGCGAACGATGGGCAGCCACTCATCATTGGGCTGGAACTCGGCGGGAATGACATTGCCGCCGGCAAACCCGTCCTCCACGATCTCGATGAAGCGGACATTGGGGGTGAAGATGCTGGTGACGCTGGCGCGATCGACGCCAGGGACAAAGAACACCTCATCCGTCACCTGCTTCAGCCGCGTCATGAATTCCGGCGTGTAGATGTCCCCTTCCTTCACCGACAGGGCGACCAGCACCCGGTTGGCGCCGCCGAACTCCTTCATATGTTTGGTGAAGGTCTGCATATAGGGATGGTCGAGCGGCAGGGTCTTTTCAAAGCCGGCATCGACGCGCAGCTTGGCACCTTGCCAGCCCATAAAGGCCGTCAACAGACCGAACACGACCAGGATCAGGATCCGGTTGCGGAAGGTCCAATGTTCAAGACGGGACAGGAAGGAGGTGGACTGGGACATGTCGGTTCGCCTTGGCGTTCAAGGGATCGGGGCGGGGCGAAGGCGGCGCGTCAGGGACGCGCCGGGATCGGCCCGTGTTCGCCCAGCAGGATGACGCTGCCATCGGCCGCCTGGATGGCATCGGCCAGGGCCACGCGGTCGGCGCGCTTGGTGGTGGCAAAGGTCCGGCCGCCGTCGCTGCTGGTCAGGACGGCACCCTGTGCGCCCACCAGCACCACCGACCCGTCGGCCAGGACGGCGCCGCCCATCAGGCCCGCCGTTGTATTGCTCTCAATCGCGGTCCAGCTTCTGCCGCCATCATCGCTGCGCAGGATATTGCCCTGCAGCCCATAAGCCAGGAAGCTTTGCGGCCCCAGGACCAGCGCGTCGAAGAAGGACCCGTCATAGGGGCTTTCCAGCGCGGTCCAGGTTGCCCCTGCATCACCGCTGAACAGCAGCGTCCCCGCCTCACCCGCGATCAGGCGGGTTTCCGGCGTGGGGGCCAGGACGGCGTTGAAATGGAAATCATCCTGGCTGATCTGCCGGCCGCTCCAAGTCGCACCACCATCGGCGGTTTCCATGAACAGACCATAGGCGCCAACCGCGATCCCATGCTGACCATCGGCGCTGAACAGCACATCCATCAGCGGCTGTTCCAGTTCCGGATCGGCATGCTGGACCTTCCAGCTTTCACCGCCATCCTCCGTATGCAGAATCACGGCGTCATGGCCCACGGCCCAACCGCGCTTGGGCCCGGCGAAGGATACGCCGGTCAGGGCCGCATTGGCGGGCACCGGCACCTGGCGCCAGGCCTTGCCATTATCATCGGAGAGCAGGATATGTCCCCGCTCCCCCACGGCCACCAGCCGGTCACCGGCCCGTGCCGCCCCCAGTATCAGGGACTGGCTGGCAAGCGGCGCGATCACGGCGGGGCGCAGGGCCGGGGCTACCGCCTCCTGTGCTGCCACGGGCAGGACGCCCAGGACCAGCAGGCACAGGCCTGCGGCGAGCGGACGAAGGGCGGAGGAGGAACGGGGCATCAGATCACCGGCGAGGTTTGGTTAAAATCCGCCAAGAGACGGAAATGGGCCGGCCGGTTCGCCGCCGGCCGGCCCATCATCCTATCACCGATCAGCGCACGCCGGCGCGGCGCAGGCTGTCGGGCGAGAAGTCGGCATCCGTAAACTTGCTGTCAAACTTGTACGGGGCTTCCTGGTTGTCCAGGCCCAGCGCCGTGTACCGGCCCGACTGCAGGTCATAGAGCACATCCAGCGTCGACCAGTAGGTCGGCAGCGAATAGTAACTCACACCGTGGCTCTCGGCCACACGCCACATTTCACCGCGGGCGTCCAGATGGTCGGCAACCACGATCTGCCAAGTATCCTCGTCGATATAGAAGCGACGCTTGGCATAGATATGGCTGGTGCCCTGCTTCAGGGTCGCTTCCACGACCCAGACGCGGTGCAGTTCATAACGGGCCAGATCCTGGTTGATGTGGCCGGGCTTGATGATGTCGTCGTACTTGGTGTCCTTGGCATGCAGCTTGTAGGAATTGTACGGCACGTACATTTCCTTCTTGCCGATCAGCTTCCAGTCATAACGGTCGGGCGCGCCGGAATAGATGTCGAAATTGTCGGTGGTGCGCAGACCGTCGGACGCGGTGCCGGGATTGTCATAGGCGACGTTCGGGGCGCGGCGCACGCGGCGCTGACCGGGATTGTAGGTCCAGGCCGACCGCGGCTCCTTCACCTGATTGATCGTCTCATGCACCAGCAGGATTTCGCCGGCCAGACGGGCCGGGCTGGTCACTTCCTGCAGGAAGTAGAGCGAGGTGTTGGCCGGCGCGCCACCGGGTGCCTGATACAGGTACTTCACCTGCTCATGCAGCGTGATCAGGGTGTAGGAACCGTCGGTCTGCGGGTTCGCCTGGCCGACAACCCGCTCGGTTGCCTCGCCGCGATAGCGCAGCAGATGGTTCCAGACCGCTTCCACACCTTCCTTGGGGATGGGGAAGGGCACACCCTCCTTCGCCCCTTCGACACCATTGCCGCCATCCACCAGCTTCGCGCGGGTGGCATTGGCCATCGTTTCCTTATAGATGCGGTCTGGGTACGACGCGCTGCGGCGGGTCGGATAGACATTCATCTTGTAGGTCGGATAGCGCTTCAGCAGGGCCTTCAGACCCTCCGGCAGCTTATCCTGATACTGCGCCATATTGGCGGCGGTGATGGTGAACTTCACCTTGTCTTCGGGGAACGGGTCCACCTCGATGGTCCCCGGCTGCCAGTTGGCGGGCGGCTTGGTGATGCCGCCCGTCCATTCCGGGATGGTGCCATCGGCATTGCCGGCCTTGATGGCGCCCATCGGGGTCAGGGTCTTGCCCAGATCGGCGGCGGTCTGCGCCAGCGTGGGAAGGCTGAAAGCCAGGGCGACAACGCCACCCAGCAGAACAGATTTCATACGGAACATGCGTTTCCTCCTCGATCGCTATCTTCTTATATGGTCGTTTCGCGGCGTCAGAACGAGTACTTGACGCTGGCCGACACGAAGTCGCGATCGTTGATCAGGTTGAACTTTCCGGCCCCGAAGAAGTTGGAATAGGCAAGGTCGATCGTGACGGTCTCACGCACCAGGGCGCGCAGGCCCAGGCTGATGGCCTTGCGGCCTTCCACAAAATTGCCCAGCGGCGACGGCGTGGTGCCGTTGACGTCATGCTGCCAGGAGATGCTGGGATACAGGTTGATGCCAGGCAGGGCGTTCAGATAATCGAAGCGGATGGCGGCGCGGTAACCCCAGGAGAAGGCATCCGCGAAACCGTCGGTGGCCAGATCGGCCATGCCGCCACGGCCCACAAAGACCGGGTTGCCGCCAACAACCGTGCCCGGCCCTTCCAGACGCAGCACGGACTTGTCTGGCATGTCGGAAATCCAGGTACCGCCCACTTCGGTCACCACCACCCATTGATCGGCGCCAAACGCCCGCTCAAAGGCCTTGGTGGCCGTCATCTGGGCCTGGGTGACATCGAATTCATCCCAGCCCTGGATACGCTTGCCGAAGTAACGGTTGGCCAGATCGGCCGTGACGGCGGCGGCCGTCGTGCCCTGGATCACGCCCATCTTCTTGACGATCTGGTTGGTGTTGAACAGGGTGGCGGCCCCGACAGCCCCCTGATTGGCGCCAGTCGTCGCGCCGGCGGCAGCGCCGGCCGTCTCGAACGCAGCACGCGTGCCGCCCGGCGAACCGGGGGAGGCCGCGATACCGGCGCTGATGGCGCCAGCCACCGTCGGATTGATCGCCTGGATCTGCTCAAACGTCAGGCCGGTGAAAGGACGCAAGGCCGGGTTGCCGGCAACGGCGGCGGCCACCGCACTGTTGAAGGTGGCACTGCCCTGGGCACGACCAGCGGCGGCACCGGCAGCCTGACCTTGGGCGATGGAACCCAGGATGGACGGGGCGGCCAGCGTCGCCTGCAACAGTTCCACGTCATCCAGCTGCAGGGGCTGATCCTTGCGGAAGCTGACTTCGCCCTGCAACGAGATGCCGAACGGGATGGTGGTGTTGAAGCTGGCGCCGAACAGCTGGATATCCTCAGGATATTCAGCGCGGTAGGAGGAGTTCAGCGTGAAGGCTGACGAGTTGGCCTGGAACGCCGACAGGCTGCCGACGATGGAACTCAGCACCGGCAGGCGCGAATGCAGGTTGGTGTAGTACAGGCCAAACTCGGTGTTGTTCAGCTCTTCGGCGAAGATGCGCAGAGCCAGACCATACTGGCCGCTGTCGCTGGGCGTATCATCCTTCGACCGCGGCACGACGGTGCCGAACGGGGTCAGCGACTGCACACCACGGAAGCCGTTCAGCAGCGGGTTCGGATACTTGTCCACCGGGAAGACATTGCCGCCGGCCACGGCACCCTGGTTCGGGCTGTCGGTGAACAGGTAGTTGCCAAAGCCGATGAACAGGCGCTCGCCACCCGGCGATGCGGCGTCGTTGGTGGAGAAGAAGGACCCGGCGGCTTCCGGCTCGGTATTGTCCCACTTGAACTGGTAGAAGGCCTCCAGCGAGATATTCTCGTTGAGGGAGAAATTGATGTCGGCGATCGGAACCGGCAGGAAGCCTTCCTTCAGTTCCGAACCCGGCACGCGCAGCGCCGAGACGTCCAGCGGGTTGATGGAGTTGATGCCGTTCTGGATGAACGTGCTCTCACCCCAGCTCAACACCTGCTTGCCCAGGCGGATGGAGAGGTTGGAACCATCACCCACCTCGAAATCGCCATAGACAAAGGCGTCCAGCAGATCGAAGTCGCGGCCGATACGCTCAACCGTGTCGGAATTGAAGGCGAAACGGTTGGTGCGGGCGCCGTTGGTGGACGACTTCTTGGCGTTCACGACGTCATAGAAGTAAGTGCCACGGACAAAGGCGCCCAGGTTGCCATAGCTCAGCTTCAGCTCGTGCGTGGCACGGCCGGCCAGCGAAACCAGGCCCTTGTCGTAGTTCAGATTGCCATTGTCGCCATTGATCGAATGGGCGCGGCCGCCATTGGCAACGCCGATCAGGTCCGGATCACGGCCCTGAACGCGGAACAGGGCGCCCATAGTCAGCGTCGTGTCGAAGCTGCCGCTCAACTCGCCGCGGTTGAAGCTGACGGCCTGCGCGCTGCCCACGGCCAGCATCGGGGCCAGGATGGCCGCCGCACTGACCCCGGCCAGTACCCGGCGGTCCATGCGCACCTGCGGCGTCGATTTGAGTGCCATGCGTTTCCTCCTCGCATCCCATTCTTATCATTCCCCGGCTGTGGGCCGGCGGCCGACCCCTTTTCGGAGCCGGGGGAATTTCGCGTAACCTGTTCGTAAAGGCCGCCATGTGGGGACGTCAAGGCTTCTATGCGTGTTATGCCTCCAACGGGTTCGTTTGATGCACGGACTGGCAAAAAAGACACATTTTTTGTCCAGTTTCCAATGGCTTGAACGGATTTGCGGCAGTCCGGTCAAACGCCCGTTTATTAGGCAACGCTCCCGCGATACGGGAAATTTTGCACTTGCGAATGGCGAAAATGCCGCTCAACCCCTTGTGACGTTTACGTCAACCTGCAACTTCCAGCACACTATCCGGTTGCAGGAATCGGGTTTCAAGATCGCCGGGCGGCAGCGGCCGGGAGAAGAAATAGCCCTGCAGCTCATCGCAATGATGCAGGCGCAGGAACTCTAGCTGCTCTTCCGTCTCGATACCCTCGGCCACCACTTTCAGGCCCAGCTGGCGGCCCATGGCGATGATGGTGGCGGCGATGGCGCCCGTATCGGCGTTGGTCGGCGCCTCGCTGACGAACGAACGATCCACTTTCAAGGTGGTGATGGGCAGGCGGCGCAGGTAGGAGAGAGAGGAATAGCCGGTACCGAAATCGTCGATGGCGATTCGGATGCCGCGTCCCCGGATCTCGTTCAGCGTGTCGGCGATATAGGCCAGGTTGGACATCATCGCCGTCTCGGTGATCTCAATCTCCAGCAGTTCCGGCGGCACGCCATATTCCTGGCAGAGCGAGAAGACACGTTCGCCGAACATGGGCGTGGCGATCTGCCGGACGGAGACATTGACCGCAACCGGAATGGGGGCAAAGCCGCGCCGGCGCCAATCCTGAATCTGGGCCAGGGCGGCGCGCATGACCCATTCGCCCAGCGGAACGATCAGGCCGGTTTCTTCCGCCACCGGAATGAACTTGCCTGGCGGGATCATGCCGATCTCCGGGTGCTGCCAGCGGATCAGCGCCTCCACACCCACGGCCCGCATGTCGGCCATGGCGATCTTGGGCTGGTAATGCAGGAAGAACTGGCCCTGTTCCAGCGCCTCGCGCAGGGAATGTTCCAGCGACAGGCGGGCCACTGCCGCCTCGTTCATTTCCGGCGTGAAGAAGCGATAGCCATTGCCGCCCGACGCTTTGGCATTGTGCATCGCCGTATCGGCGTCGCGCATCAGGGCGTGGAAATCCGCGCCGTCGCCGGGGAACAGGGCAATACCGATGGAGGTGGTGACAAAAAGCTGCTGCCCGTCGATGCCGAACGGGCGCGACAGGCTGACCAGAATGGTCTCCGCCACGCGCGCGGCCATCTGCGGATCGGGCAGATCCTCTGCCACGATCAGGAATTCATCCGCGCCCAGGCGCCCCACCGTGTCGGCGGCGCGCACACAGCTTCCCAGCCGCTGGGCCAAGGCGCGCAGCAGCTTGTCGCCGGCCTGATGGCCCAGACTGTCATTGACCAGCTTGAACCGGTCCACATCCAGCAGCAGGACCGCCACCGCCGTACCCTTGCGGCCGGCATGGGCCAGCGCATGCTGCAACCGGTCCTGTACCAGTGTGCGGTTGGGCAGGCCCGTCAGCGGGTCATGCGTGCTGACATACATCAGCTGCTCTTCGAACCGCTTGCGGTCCGACACGTCGGTCATGGTGCCGGTAAAGCGCAGCGGCCGGCCGCCATCATCACGGAGGGCCTGACCGCGCGCCTCGATCCAGACCCAGGATCCGTCGCGATGGCGCAGACGGTAAAGCGACAGGTAATCGCCCACCTCGCCGTTCAGATAGCGTTCGATCTGGCTCTGCGCCAGGTCCTTGTCATCGGGATGCAGCAGCCCGTCGAACAGCTTGTTGGCATACATCGCGTCAACCGCGTCGTACCCCAGCATCTCGATGAATTCGGGCGACCACCAATAGGTGCCCTTCGTATAGGAATTGTCGAACACGCCCGACCGGGTGGCGCGCACGGCCAGCTTCAGGCGCTCCTCGCTCTCGCGCAGGGCCTGTTCGGCACGTTTGCGCTGCGTGATGTCCTGCACCACGCAGATGGCGGTGCGGCGGTCGCCCAGGCGCATCTGGCTGACGCCGAAGGCCATGGCAAACACCTCGCCATGGCGGCGGCGGCCCTGGATTTCGGCGCGGTTGTCGGGGCGCTGCTCCTCCTCCGCCCGACGCAGGCAGGCCATCAGGGCCACGGCCACGCGGGTCCAGTCGCGCTCCTCGATCAGGGTGACGAAGGGCTGGCCCACCGCTTCCCCGTCGGCATAGCCGAACAGCGCCTCGGCCGCGCTGTTCATGGTCTCGATGCGCAGATCCTCGTCCAACGTAATGATGCCGTCGGCCACATTGTCCATGATGCCGGACAGGCGTGTCTCACGCTCGCGCAGCGCGTGTTCGGCGCGCACCCGCTCCACCAGCGAATGGTCGAACTGCACCAGCACCTCGTTGATGGTGCGGGCCAGAAGGCCCAGCTCGTCATCATCATGGCGCTCGGGCACGGACAGCAGCTTTTCGGCCGGGCGCAGCGGATTGATCTCTGCGATGGCCGATGACATGCGCAGGAACGGCTTGGTCAGGGTGGAATAGAACATCACCACCAGGATCAGGGCCAGCGCCACCGTCCAGATGATGCCCGTGGACAGCACCACGCCCGACCGCCGGAAAAATTCCTGCGCGATCAGGAACCGGTCGATGGAAACGCGCAGCTCGCCCACATTCTGGTTGTGCCGCTCGATCACCAGCGGGATGGAGTAGGTCTTCTCCACCGGCAGCAGCATCTCCGCCAGCCATTTCAGCTGCCCCTCCGCCTGGGGACGTTCACGGGCGGCCAGCTGATTGCCGAAATCCTC
>JAIXTS010000314.1 GCA_027483805.1 Azospirillum sp.
GCGGGTCAGTTCGGGCGCCGCGCCAGTTGTGCCAGCTGGAAAAAGGCGCGTGAACAGATGGTTTCGTCCGGCATATGGGTGCGCTTGCATTCGGCTTCCGCCTCCTGCAGCCGGTCCAGGGCCTGATGCAGCTTTGGCAGGGTCCAATTGCGGATCTGGGCTATCAGGATGGGTTCCAGCTTGAAGAAGATGGGCGGGCGCAGGGCTTTTACGGCGGCCTGCGGGCTCTGCCCCTTGGCGACATGGGCGACAGCGATATGCAGGCGCTGGAAATAGCGCTGGGCGGACCGCAGAATGGCCACTGTGGCCGTCCCGTCGGCATAGAGGAGGCGCAAGGACCGGTCTAGTTCCGCCATCTCGCCGCTGGCCGCCGCCTGTGCGGGCTCATCCATGTCCAGCGCGGCACTGTCGCCGACAACCGCGCGGGCATCGGCCAGTGTCACCCGCTTCTCCCCCAGCATGTAGAGCGCCAGCTTGTCGATTTCCCCCCGCGCTGTGGAGCGGTCGCCGACCAGATTGCCAGCCAGCCAGTCACGCGCGTCGGGATCGATCTGCAGACCATGGTCAGCCATCATCCGGCCGATGGTGCCGGCCAGTTCCTCTTCCCCCTCCACATAGCAGGCGATGGCGCCGGCAATGTCGCTGGCATCCTCGACCGCCTTGCGCAGCTTGGACCTTGCATCCAACTCCCCCGCCTCGATCACCAGCAGGGTGTCGCCAGCGGGGAAGTCTTTCAGCAGGTTGGTGACCACCAGGGCCAGCTTGTCGTCCCCATCGCGCAGGCGCACCACACGCCGCCCGCCGGTCAGGGCGATGGCCGACAATTCGTCACCCAGCCGCGCGGGATCGGCGGTCACCTGATCGGCCTTCATCTCCGTCACACGGAACGGGTCGGACAGGTCGGGGCAGGCCGATTGGGCGGCGGTTTTGGCCCGTTCGCGGACAAGGCCGGCATCGGGGCCATAAAGCAGGATCAGCCGCGTGGCGGGCGGCGGGCGCTTGGCGAAGGCGTCGGCGTTTTTCGGCTGAACCTTCAACGCCCCCTCCCCTTACTGCTTGTCGCGCGCGAAATAGAGCGACAGGCGCGTGCGGATATCGTCCGCCAGCTCCGTCAGGCCGCGATCATAGGCATCCTGACGCGTGGCCAGCACCGCAAACTGGCTGTCCAGCAGGTTGAAGCTGACGATGGAGCGGGAGAAGGTGCGATAGACCACCTGGCCTGTGCTGATCTCGATCAGCTCGTAACTCGCCTGCAGGCGCAGGCGCGCACGGGTGGCGGTCGCGTCCTTCTGGATGCCCAGCTCCTCCTCCGTCGCCGCCAGGGCGACCGCCAGACGGTAGCGCGCATTGGCGGGGCGGCCGTCGGTATAGAACCGATCAATCAGGTTGTTGCGCAGGACCTGACCATTGCGGTCCACAATCGGGTCGATCTGCACATTGGCCAGCGCCGCACCCACGGCGCTGTCATGGGATGCGGTGCCATAGACCGGCTTGAAGCCGCAGGCCCCCAGGACCACCGGCAGAAAGGCCAGCAGCAGGGCGGTGGCAAGACGGGGAAAATGCTGGGCCATGGCACGCCTCATTGAGGCTTGGTTCAAGAAAATTGGGGCGCAGCAACGCTAGAACCCCTAAAACGGCCCCAGAAGGTTGAACCAAGCCTCAACCTTCTGGGGCTTTCACTCACACAACAATATTCACGATGCGGTTCGGCACCACGATGATCTTGCGCGGCTCCTTGCCATCCATGGCCCGCTGCACATTCACATCGCCCAGAGCCGCCTCACGGGCCACGGCTTCGGCGCAATCGCGGGCGAGCGTCAGGGTGGCGCGCAGCTTGCCATTGACCTGCACGGCCACCGTGGCGCTGTCATCCACCACCAGGGCGGGATCGGCGACGGGCCAGGCACGGTCGACCAGCAGGTCGCCATGGCCCAGTTCTTCCCACATCTGCTGGGCCAGATGCGGCATCACGGGCTGCACGATCTGCGCCATGTATTCCAGCGCCTCACGCGCGGCCCAGGCTTCATCGGCCGGCACCTCGCCCTTGGCGGCCATCTTCGACAAGGCGTCGCCCAGCGCATTGGTGAAGGTGCGCAGCTTGGCGACGGAACTGTTGAAGCGGTAACCTTCGATATCCTCACCCACGGCGGCCGCCGCCTTGTGGGCCGCGCGGCGCAGGGCGGTGGCGTCGGCACCGAAGCTGTTGGGGATGGCGACATCAGCGGCGGGAAGGGCGAAACCCGGTTCCGTCACCAACCGCCACAGACGGTTGATATAGCGCCAGGCGCCGTCAATGCCGGCCTCAGTCCATTCCAGGTCGCGGTCGGGCGGGCTGTCCGACATCATGAACAGGCGGGCGGCATCGGCGCCATAGCTGCCGATGATGCCTTCCGGGTCCACGACATTCTTCTTGGACTTCGACATCTTGATGACAGGGCCGACCGTGACGGGCGAGCCGTCGGCGATCTTGGTGGCCTTGCTCCCCTGGATATCGACATCCACGGGGAAGACCCACTTGCCATCGGTATCCTGGAAGGTCGCGTGCGTCACCATGCCCTGGGTGAACAGACCGCCAAACGGCTCCGGCAGATCCAGATAGCCGACATGGCTGAGCGCGCGGGTCCAGAACCGGGAATAGAGCAGGTGCAGAACCGCATGCTCGATGCCGCCGATATAATTGTCGACGGGCAGCCAGTAGTTCACCAGTTCCTTGTCAAACGCCACCTGTTCGTTGCGCGGGTCGGCAAAGCGCAGGAAATACCAGCTCGACTCGATGAACGTGTCGAATGTGTCCGTCTCCCGCTCTGCATCCTTGCTGCAGCAGGGGCACTTGACATGCTTCCAGCTGGGGTGGCGGGCCAGCGGGTTGCCGGGCGCGTCAAAGGTGACGTCGGCGGGCAGGGTGACGGGAAGCTGATCCTCCGGCACCGGCACCACGCCGCAATCGGGGCAATGGATGATGGGGATGGGGCAGCCCCAGTAGCGCTGACGGGAAACGCCCCAGTCGCGCAGGCGGAAC
>JAIXTS010000396.1 GCA_027483805.1 Azospirillum sp.
ATCGCTATTGCGGCCGGCGGCATAGGTGCGGCCCATCCGGGGTGTGAAACGGCCCAACCGGTCCTGACCGGCCGCACGCGTCGGAGGGAAATGGATCATCTGCATGGGCGGGGAGATAGCTCATGCCCCCTGCACGGAAAGGGGGATCATGCCGAAGTCGAAATTGTCGCCCGCTGATGGGGCGGCGACGCCCATAAAATCTGATCTGAGAAGTCAGAATTTATGGGTACGGGCACCATATCCCGCTGTCGGCAACCTCACCCGTCACCGCGTCCATGCTGGCCATGATGTGGCGGGATGCGCGTGCGCGGCTTCAGCAGAGAGAACATGGCCACAGGCGAGCGGTTAGGCACGCGCGCCGGCCAGTTCACGCTGGATATCGCGGGCCGCCTGCCGCGTCTGGCCCTGCGCCTCCAGGATATGGGCCCGCATCAGCAGGGCCAGGATATTGCGCGGATCGGCGCGCAGCGCACCGTCCAGCGACAGGAGCGCGGCCGGCAGATTCAGCCACAGCGACACATCGCCCGGAAAGCGGCGCAAGGCCCCTTCCAGCAATTTCTGTGCGTCGCGCATGCGGCCCGAGCCCATCAGCCGCATGGCCTCAGGCTGGTATCCTGTGCTGTCGGCTCTGCAACTGCCACCGCCATCGGCGTTCCCCGCGTGCATGACCATGCCATCGGCCTGGGCGTTAAGCGCGAGACCGATTGTGATGACAGGAATGGCGACAATTCTGTAAAGGGCCGTCAGTGCCGCATGCTTAACGGTCGATTTACAATGTAGATTTTGTATCGAACCGTGCCAAACCGTCTCTGTTTCTGCATATGTTTAAGGCAGAGTTACGCATTTTCAGGGTGTTAGAACCTGGGCCAGCCGCTCGAATGTGACAGAATCGGGTGGAAGGCCCAGGCGCAGCAGACCGGGGCGGTCCGGAAATGACCGTGCCAACAGGCCTGCCACCCCCAGTTCGCGGTAAAGATCACGACCGTTTCCATACCGGATCAGGGCATAAAGATCGGTGCCGCCCAGCAGCTCCAGACCAGCCTTTTGATATAGACCCAACGATCTAGCCATGGCCCGCGCCAGCTGGACCCGTGTGGCAACCTGCCAGTCCTGATCGGCCAGCGCCGCCGCCCCCAGCATCAGCGCCGGACCCGACACGGCCCATGGGCCGAACCGGCCGGCCAGCACCCGGATGATCCCCGCCGGCGCCAACAGGAAACCCAGCCGCAGCCCGGCCAGCCCATAGAATTTCCCGAAGGACCGCAGCACCAGCAGCCCCTTTCGTCCGGCCTGCGATGCCAGCGACAGGTCTGGCCGCAGATCGCAGAACGCTTCGTCCACCAGCAGCCATCCCCCCCGCTGTGCGATCTCATCCAGCAGGGGCAGCAGCCGGACCGGGTCATGGCTGCGCCCGTCGGGATTGTTGGGATTGACCAGCAGCAGTACATCGGGCAGCGGTCCCGCCGGGTCTGGCAGGTCTTTGATCATGCGCACCCGGTGCCCCGCCCGCGCCCAGGCCGGCGCATGCTCGCCATAGGTGGGGCCGATGATGGCCACATCCGCGGCCGGCCGCAGAAACGGAAGGCTGTTGATCAGCAACTGTGAGCCCGGCGCGGCCAAGATCATGTCCGGATCACTGACCCCATAGGCTGCCATGGCAGCCCGTTTCAACGCTGCCTCGTCCGCGACCGATGGCAGCCGCGTCCACAGGGCGGGGTCAAGGGCCGGGATCGGATAGGGCCAGGGATTGATACCGGTCGACAGATCGATCCAGGGCCGGGGGGCATCAGGGAACAGGGCCGCCATCGCGCCCAGATCACCGCCATGGGGCTGCATCCGGCCGTCATCCATGCTATCACCTTGTTCCATCATGGATATTTTCCTACCCCTGCTGATCTGCGCGCTGGTTCTGGAGGCCCTGCTGGGTTATCCGGAGGTCCTATACCGGCTCATCCGCCATCCCGTGGTCTGGATCGGCGCGGTCATTTCCGCCCTGGACCGGGCCTTGAACCGTGGGCCCGCCTGGGCGCGGCGGCTGGGCGGGGGGATAACGGTGCTGGTCCTGGTGGGTGGAAGCCTCGCCATCGGCGTCCCGCTGCAGACCTTCCTGCTGTCCCTGCCCTTCGGCTGGCTGATCCTGGCGCTGCTGGCCAGCAGCCTGCTGGCCCAGCGCAGCCTTTATCGGTTCGTCAAGGCCGTGGCGACGGGCCTGCGGCAGGGCGGTCTTGCCGGCGGACGGCTGGCCGTCGCCCATATTGTGGGCCGGGACCCGGACAGCCTGGATGAGGGGGGCGTGGCCCGCGCTTCCATCGAAAGCCTGGCGGAAAACTTTTCCGACGGCATCACGGCACCCGCCTTCTGGCTGGCCGTGGGCGGTCTGCCCGGTATCCTGGCCTATAAGGCCATCAATACTGCCGACAGCATGATCGGCCACCGTACCCCACGCCATGAAGCGTTCGGCTGGGCCGCCGCCCGGCTGGATGATCTGGTGAACCTGCCCGCGTCGCGCCTGACCGCCCTGCTGCTGGCGCTCGCCTCGGGCCGCCGTGCGGGTCTGGCACTGAAGGCTGTTTGGCGGGACGCAGGGCACCATCGCAGCCCCAATGCCGGCTGGCCGGAAGCTGCCATGGCCGGTGCTTTGGGCCTGCGCCTTGCCGGTCCCCGCCGCTATGCCGGGCATATTGTGCAGGATCACTGGATGGGCGATGGGCGGACAGAGGCCACGGCAGCGGATATCGAGGCGGGGTTGCGGCTTTACCGCCGCGCGCTGGCGCTGCTGTGGCTGCTGGCGGTGGGGTGGGTGCTGCTGGCGTAGGTCAGGTCGGGCCGGAGGGGAGCCCGGACAGCAAAGGATTGAAACCCTTACTGTCAGGGCTCGGTTACCCCCTCGACCTGACCTAGGATAGGCCATCGGCAAACCCTCACCCTGCCAAGGCCAGCAGCCCATCCAGGTCCAGAAACCGCTCCACCGCCCCCGCACATTCATCCAACGCCGCGTCGACCGCCGTTTCGTAGGAAAGGCCCGACGCCACTGCGAACCCGGACAGGAAACCGGCCCGGAACGTATCCGCCGCGAACAGCCCATGCACATAACAGCCGGCGATGCGGCCATCGGCGGACACGGCCCCTTCGGCCCCCGCCCCGTCGATCCGCAGCAGCGGGCGGCCACATCCCGGCCCCGTCGTTACGCCGACATGCATCTCATAGCCGGCAAAGGCCCCCTCGCCCGCCGCACCATGGCCGCTGACCGGCTTCAGCACCTTCGACCCGGTCAGAACGGTATCAACCTCCAGCCAGCCCAGCCCCTGGACCTGGGCTGCCGGCCCTTCGATCCCGCCGGGATCGGCGATGGTGCGACCCAGCATCTGATAGCCGCCACAGATGCCCAGCACCCGCCCGCCGCGCCGGATATGGGCATGCAGATCGACGTCCCAGCCCTGGGCGCGGAAAAAGGCCAGATCGGCAATGGTGGCCTTGCTGCCCGGCAGGATGATCAGATCGGCATCCAGGGGCAGGGGCCGGCCCGGCGGCACCATGGTGACGCTGACCGATGGTTCCAGACGCAGCGGATCGAAATCATCAAAATTGGCGATGCGTGACAGCATGGGCACGACAATGCGTAACGCCCGCCCCGTGCCGGCCCGCCACTGGTCCAGCACCACCGCATCCTCTGCCGGCAACCGCGCCGCCGCCGGCAGAAAGGGCAGCACCCCGAAGGTCGGCCATCCGGTGCGCCGCACGATCTCGGCCAGGCCATCATCGAACAGCAGGATATCGCCACGGAATTTGTTGACGATAAAGCCTTTGATGGCCGCCCGGTCGCCATTGTTCAAAACGGCATGGGTGCCGACCAGACTGGCGATCACCCCGCCCCGGTCGATGTCGCCGGCCAGAATGACGGGCACGTCGGCGGCCAGCGCAAAGCCCATATTGGCAATGTCGCGGGCCCGCAGGTTGGTTTCGGCAGGGCTGCCCGCCCCTTCCACCAGGATCAGGTCAGCGCCCTCCCACAGCCGGCCGAAACTGTCCAGAACGGCGGTGAGCAGCGAGCCTTTACGCTGCTGATACTCCGATGCCTCGGCAGTGCCCAGCATGCGGCCCTGCACCACCACCTGTGCGCCGGTATCGCTCTGCGGTTTCAGCAGCACGGGGTTCATATGCACCGACGGCGCCACCCGCGCGGCCCGGGCCTGCAGCGCCTGCGCCCGCCCGATTTCCCCGCCATCCGCCGTCACGGCAGCATTATTGGACATGTTCTGCGGCTTGAACGGCCTGACCGACAGGCCCCGATTGGCAAAGGCGCGGGCAAGGGACGCCACCAGCAGCGACTTGCCGACATCCGATCCGGTCCCCTGGATCATCAGGGCGCGGGGCCGCGTCGCCATCAGAATTCGATCCCGGCCTGGGCCTTGATCCCGGCATTGAACGGATGTTTGACCTGCTGGAACTCCGTCACCAGATCGGCTGCGTCCATCAGCAGCGGATTGGCGTTGCGGCCCGTGACCAGCACATGCAGGTCGGGACGGCGCGACACCAGGGTTGCCACCACCTCATCAATATCCAGATAGCCATAGCGCAGGGCGATATTCATCTCGTCCAGCACGATCAGACGGTAGCGCTGGTCCTGCATCAGGGCGCGGGCCTGGTCCCAGGCGCGGCCCGCTGCCAGGATATCACGCTCCTTGTCCTGGGTTTCCCAGGTAAAGCCCTCACCCATCACATGATGGTCGATCAGGTCATCGAACCGTTCCAGCGCCACCTGTTCGCCTGTGGCCCAGGTGCCCTTGATGAACTGGATGAAGCCGACCCGGAACCCGTGGCCGGCGGCCCGCATCATCAGGCCCAGCGCCGCCGTGGACTTGCCCTTGCCCGGTCCCGTATGGACCATCAGCAGGCCTTTCTCATTCTGCCGGTCGGCAACGCGCCGATCCATCAGTTCCTTACGCTTCTGCATCTTGGCCTTGTGGCGTTCGGCATCTTCGGGCGTGACTGTGGCGTCCATGATGTTCCCTTCTTCAAGTTCCTCGGTCGCCGGCGCCCACATTCGTGGGCTGGGCTACGCGCCATGTGGCGCACGGGGGCGGTCGCCACCGTATCAGCGGTCATAGCCGTGACCGCTGATGTCACTTCAACTGCATCGGCAGGCCGGCGGCCATGAACAGCACCTTGCCGGCGATGCGCGCGATATCCTGGTGCAGTCGCCCGGCATGATCACGGAACAGGCGCGACAGCCGGTTGTCGGGCACGATGCCCAGCCCCACCTCGTTGCCCACCAGAACCACCGGAACCCGCAATGTCGGCAGCAGGTGCAGAAGCCGCATGACCTCCGCCTCCACCTCCCGCCCAGCCAGCATGGTGTTGGTCAGCCACAGGGTCAGACAGTCAACCAGCACGGGCCGCCCGGTGGCATTGGCCCGGCTGAGGGCCGCCACCAGATCCAGCGGTTCCTCCACGGTCACCCAGCCCTCGGCCCGTCCCCCCTGATGCAAACGGATACGGTCCTGCATCTCGGCATCGAAGGCCTGGGCGGTAGCGATATAGACCCAAGGGGCCGGCAGCGCCGTGACCAGTTCTTCCGCCTTTCGGCTTTTGCCCGACCGCGCCCCACCCAGGATCAGGGTGACATTGCTCATGCCCGCATCTCCACCGGCAACCGCCGCCAGGGCAGGGCAAACGGCGCCCCCTCATGCCCGCCGCGCACCAGTTCGATGCCATAGACCCGGCCCAGCGCCCCGCTGTCCAGAAGGTCAGCGGGTGCCGTATCCGCGGCCACCTTCCCCGCCTCGTCCAGCAGGCAAAGGCGCGTACAGTGCCTGAGCGCCAGCGTCAGATCATGCAGCACGACCACCACGGCCATGCCGCCCGCCGCCAGCCCGGCCAGCAATTCCATCACCTGCAACTGATGATACGGGTCCAGGCCCGCCGCCGGTTCATCGGCCAGCAGAATGGCGGGATCACCGGCCAGCGCGCGGGCCAGCATGACCCGCGCCCGTTCCCCCCCCGACAGGCTTGTCACACTCCGTTCGGCGAACTGTGTGACGTCGCACTGTTGCATGGCGCGGGCAATGGCGGCCCGGTCGGCCTCTGCCTCGCCACCCCAGGGGCTGGCATGCGGCAGGCGGCCCAAGGTCACCACCCGCTCCACCGTCAGGGGCCAGTGGCAGGTGGCACCCTGTTCCAGAAAGCCGATGCGCCTGGCCCGGTCGGCGCGCTTCCATTGCTCCAGCGGCCTGTCATCCAGGGTGACCGCGCCGTCCGCCTTCAACAGGCCGGCCATCACCGACAGCAGGGTGGATTTGCCGGCCCCGTTAGGCCCGATCAGGCCGACACAGTCCCCCGCCGCCACCGACAGATCCACCCCATCCAGAATGGGGCGGTCGCCACGCGCGAACCGGATATTGCGGGCTGACAGCAGGCTCATCGCATCCGCTCCCTGGTTTTCAGCAGCAGGTGAAAGAAGAAGGGCGCCCCGATAAGACCGGTAACGACACCCAGTTTCAGCTCATCATTGGTGGGCAGGAGCCGCACGAGGATGTCAGCGGCCAGCAGCAGGCACGCGCCGGCCAGCGCCGACGGCCAGAGCAGCCGTGACGGCTGGTTGCCCGTGACCCGTCGCAGCAGATGCGGCACCACCAGCCCGACAAAGCCGATGCTGCCCGTCACTGCCACCGCCGCCCCCACCGACAGAACCGTACCGATGATGATGCGCCAGCGTAGCCTGTTCAGGTCCACGCCCATGCTGCCCGCTGTCCGTTCGCCTAAGCCCAGCGCGTCCAGCGCCCGGCCCGATCCGCCCAGCACCAGAATGCCGGCAATGATGAAGGGCGTGGATACCAGCAGATGGTCATTGGTGCGATCGGTCAGGCTGCCCAGCAGCCAGAAGGCGATCTCCAGCGCCGCATGCGGATTGGGCGCCAGATTGAGCGCCAGCGACGTCAGCGATCCGGCCAGCGTCTGCACCGCCAGCCCGGCCAGGATCAGCATCAGCACCGAGGCATCCCGCCCCGCCAGCCCCTGGATCAGCAGCATGGCCAGGCCCGCGCCCAGCATGCCCGCCAGCGGCAGCGCCAGGGGTGCCGTCGCCGACAGCCCGAAATAGATGGCCAGCACCGCCCCCAGGGAGGCCGATGACGATGCCCCGATCAGGGATGGTTCGGCCAGAGGGTTGCGCAGGTATCCCTGCAACGCGGCCCCCGCCATGCCCAGCCCCGCCCCGACCAGCGCCCCCAGCAGGGCACGCGGCAGACGGATTTCCAGCGCGATCAGGGCGGCGGGGCTGGCTTGTCCGCTGAACAGACCCGACAGCAGATCACCCGCCGGCACATCCGCCGGACCGGTCAGGAAGCTGGCGAGTAGAAGGCAGGGGAACAGGATCAGGAGTGCGATGTGGACAGGCACTTTGGCCGACACCACAGAAGCCGGATGCGTGATGGCGGTCATCGGCCATCTCCCATCGTTTCCAAAGCTCGTACCGTCATCCCCGCGAAAGCGGGGACCCAGCGAGAGGCGCGGTCAGCGCCGATATGAGTCATGTCGCGGCTACCGCCGCTTACGCTGGGCCCCGGCTTTCGCCGGGGTGACGGTGGAAGAGACGGGAACGAAGGTTCCCCGACATGGATACCCATGATCATCTCTTCTCCCCCAACGCTTTTACCGCCACGTCCGCCAAATGCTCCACCCCCACGATTGAGGCCGGCGAGGCGCAGAGCCACCACGCGATGGGGAAAGCAGCGACTGCCATATCAGCCTGCGCAGCCGCCAGGGCCGGATGGTCCAACACCGACTGGCCGATACCCGGTCGGTCGGGACGGACAGAATCCAGCACAAGCAGGTCGGGCGGGTTCAGCAGCAGACTTTCCACAGCCACCCGCCCATTGGGTCGGCCCGACAATTTGCCGCCGATATTCTGCAACCCGGCGGCCCTCATCATGTCGTTCACGATGCCACGCGATCCCGGCACGTCCCCGCCGGGGCGGTAGAGTGCCGCCGTGGGGCGCAGGCCGGCGGCTGGCTCCGACAGCTTGGCCCGCAACTGGTCGGCCAGCGCCCTTCCCTGCTCCCCCCGGCCCAGGGCGTCGGCGACCTGTTCGATCTGCGGCAGGATATCGGCGAGCGTCTGCGGCGTTTTCAGCCGCAGCACCGGCACGCCCAGCCGTTCCAGCATGCCCACCGTCTGCGCCCGGGCATAGCCCCCGGCAATGACCAGATCAGGTTTCAGC
>JAIXTS010000059.1 GCA_027483805.1 Azospirillum sp.
GGATTGGAGCCCGCCACATCGGCGAAAATGCTCTGCCGCAGGGCGGCCGAGGTCGCCTGTGCCGTGCTGGCCTGGAATTGGTGGTTATGCTGCGGGGTCTGGGCCGCCGTCAGCGTCACTCCTTCCACGCCGCCGCTGTTGCCGTTATTGTAGTTCGTGACCACACCCGGCGGCTTCAGGGCGTTGGTGGTGATGCCCAGGGGCGTGCGGCTGCGCAGGTCGGGCAGGTTAAAATTCTGGCCGGGCGTACCGCCAAAGGTTGTGCCCAGCAAGGCGTTGAGCGCTGCGTTCTGGGCAGCTGGCAAGTTGGTGCCATTGCAGAGTGCCCATCCCTGTGGTGCCCAGCTGAAGCTGAACATCCTCAATTCACCGAGAAAATAATCACCCACCGCGTCCTCCCTGGCTTTCAACGCTTACGGCGATCTGCCGTCTGGCCCAGGGTGGGCCAACGAAAAGATGTTCTCTACATAGGAATATGTCTAGTTTAAATTGTATAAAACATATTTGATTTTAGGCTTGACGCTGTATTGGGCATAAGCTTCGGAAAGGGGCAGCCTCCCCCGCAAGCACGGGCATCAGGCTTGACGCCCGGCGATGAATGGCCGATTTTAAACCCCCGGTATATGCCTGATGTGTTTGGAGAGACGGATATGACCCCTACCCTTCGCCCCGATGCGGCCCCCCGCGCGGAAGGCACGCTTGGCAAGGCCGTGTGGACCCGACCGATGCTGGACGTGGTGGACGTCGTCAATGCCACACAGGCGGGCGGCGCTGTTTCGGCTGATCAGGACCCCAATGAGCCGTCGTAAGGTGGTGGAAGGGGGGGCTGAGGGTTGATACCCGTGGAGATTGCGCCCATCCGCCCGGACAGGGTCCGATAATGATCGCGTCCTTGCCGGCCCTTCTGGCCCCCCATGACCCGGCCCTGTTCCATGACGCGGTCCGCGAGCGCCGCCGGGTCCATATCCGTACGGGCAATGCCGACCTGTTCCGCGCCCTGCTGCCCTGGTCCGTCTTCAACACAGTGCTGGGGTCCGAACGCCTGCTGGATGACCGCACCCGCATGGTGCGGCGGGGCCGTGATCTGCCGCGGGAAATGTGGAGCTATGTCGGCCCTGACCTGAAGCGCGTTGTCCTGCCCGATCAGCTGCAGCGTTTCTGCCAGGAAGGGCTGAGCATCGCCCTTAATCAGGTGCATCAGGCGGTTCCCGCCCTGGCCGCCCTGATCGCCATGCTGGAACAGGCGCTGCCGGCCCGTATCCAGACCAATCTCTATGCCAGTTTCGGGCGTGAAAGCGCCTTTCGCGCCCATTATGACCCGCATGACGTCCTTGTCCTGCATCTGCAGGGGCGCAAAAGATGGTTCAGCCATGGGCAACGCCCGGACGCCTGCGCGCAGTCAACCGTGATCCCCGATGAGCATCTGGCGCCTGCGCAGTGGGAAGCGGTGCTGGAGCCGGGTGATGTCCTTTACATTCCACGCGGTGAGGTCCATCGCGCCTCGGTGGAGGGAGAGGCCTCCCTGCACCTGACCAATGCCCTGCTGTGGCCACGGGGGTCGGATCTGCTGAAATGGCTGGCCGGAAACGGGCTGGCGGGGATCGATGTCGATCCCGACATTCCCGTCTATGGCACGGCGGCAGAGATGGACCAGTACGAGCAGGACCTTCGCGCCCTGTTCCGGCGTCTGGCCGATACGGTCGATCTGCGGTCATTCATGACCAGCTACAGGCAGGACCGGCGGGTGCGGCAGCCGTTCAATCTGGGCTTGTCGAGCGAGCTGGAGCCGGATTGCTGGGTGCAGCCCCTGCCATCCAAGGACGTGTCCTTGCCGGCCGACGGCGGGGCCAGTATTCCGTTCAATGGCGGCACGGTCGCGCTGGACCCGCAGGAAAGGGCCGTGTTGGCTGCACTGCTGATGCACGGCGCCAGACAGATCACCGACCTGCCGACCCTGACAGGCCTGGACATGGAAACCGCACGGGCCGCCATATCCAGTCTGGCCCGCCGCTCCCTGGTGCTGTTGCATGAGGGGACAGCAGATGCTGTCGGTTGATCGGAATCACGCCCTAGCCTTTCGTTTTCCTCAAACGCCGGCGCTGCATCCGCAGCTTGGCTTACGCGGCACGTGCCGCGCGGCGGCGGTCGCCGCCGGAGCGGTTTCCGGTCAACCGAAAACCACTCTAATTGCCGCCCGCCGCCCGCCGGATGAACAGGCCGTTCGACAGGCCCCGCACCAGTTTCAGGTAATGACGCTGCACGGATTGCCAATCATCCGGGGCCGCATCATCCAGCGTATCGGCCAATGCCTTGAGACTGTCCACATCGATCAGCCCGGTACAGTCCGCGACCCGGGCCTGCTGCGTCAGTTCGGCCTGGATGGCGGGCTGTGCCTTCAGCAGGATCTGCTTCCAGTCCGCCGTCTGCGTGCCCCACTGTTGATTATCCAGGATTTCCGCCGGTATCCGATCTGCGAAGGCCCGGCGGAACACGTCCTTGCAGCGTCCGTTGCGCAGATACCGGTCTTCCGGCAGGGATAGGCAGAAGGCCAGGACACGCCGGTCCGATGTCGGATCACGCCGGTCCACCCCGTAACCGGCATTGGCAGCGGCATTCAACGGTCCCGGATCGCGGCATTGCATGAGCAGGTCATGCCATTCCTGCCAGGTGCGGAGACGGCTGAACGGATATGAGGGGCCGGCATTTCTCTGATGCAGCGATTGGGCTTCCGGGTTGGCCCATTGCACCGCCATCATGGGTGATGGCTTGGCTGAACCGTGCCTGACCCGGTGCCAGAGGGACAGCAGCCCAAGGGGGAGCAGCGGGCGCACGGCGCTGCGCAGGGCCGTGCGCCGATCGGGATGAATACCCGCCGACACCAGCAGATCGGCATCCCGCCAGAGGGCCCGCCAGCGCAGGCCGGCCGCGTGCCGGATCAGCAGATGTTCGCCCGTATAGGTCAGCCCCAGATTGCCGGAAAGGCCGGTCAGGACAACAGGCGCGCCCGCCCGTGCCGCCCGGATATAGATTTCATGCACCCAGGCGGTGCTGAGCGGGTTCATCACCGGCTGGTCGGCCAGAAAAGCCATCCGTTCGATGAGGGGCAGCAGATCGGCATCATGGGCATGGACCAGATGATGGTCGATATTCGGGTGGCGCGCCGCCATCTGGGCCGCCAGCGGCCCCTCATCGGTCAGCAGCAGCGGGTGCCAGGTGGGTTGTGCGCCAGAGGCAGGAACATTGGTATAGGCCTGCAGGCGTCGTCCCTCGGCGGCCAGCAGGGGGGCAGCACTGCTGGCCAAAGCCGTGCTGTCCAGGCCGCCACTCAGCATCAGGGCGGTACCGCCGGTGCCGCGCAACTGCGCCTTCACCGCCACATCCAGGACGTCGCGCAGGCCGTCGGCATCCTCATTGCCCCGGATGTGTGAGCGCCGGGGCAGGGCGCAGGGGTTCCAATAGCGGCGGTCCCGGATACGGCCATCGGCGTCGATCATCGCCAGATGCCCGAATTCCAGCCGGCTGACCCCTTTGTAGAAGCTGTTCGTCCCTAGCAGCGGCAGCAGCATCTGCCAGGTGAGCAGCCGCGCCGGATCAGGGCCGGTGGGCACGTCCGGCAGGGCCAGCAGCCCCTTGGGCATGCTGGCGAAGGCGAACCAGCCCTGTCCGGCATGATAATGCAGGGGGCGGTTGCCGACGGGATCGCGGGCCAGCAGCAGGGTGCGGGCATCACTGTCCCAGGCGGCGAAGGCGAAATCACCGCAGAGATGGTCCAGCGCCCCTTCGCCCCAGCGTTCAAGGGCCGCCAGGATAAAGGCGGCGTCGCACATCAGGGCCTGTTCGCCGGCCTCCATGCCCAGCGCCCGGCCCAGTTCCTCTCGGTTATCGATGCGGCAATCGGCCACCAGATGCAGCCGCCCACCCCTGCCGACCAGGGGCTGGCGGTCGAAACGGTCTTCCGGCAGGAACCGCATCAGCCGATGGCCAAGGGCGATTTCGCCCCCGTTCCAGATCCCGTCCCGATGCGGGCCATACAGGGCCAGCGCCCGGCTGACCCGGTTGCAATCGTCCACGGCCCCGGGGCGGCCATCAGGATACCAGACACCTGCGATTGCGCTCATGCTGCCTGCTCCGCCACCTGTTCGATAAAGGCTGCCAGCTCGTCCAGCCGCGACAGGTCATGCGGGCGGCGCAGGGTGTAGACCGGCACCTTGGCCGCCAGATCCGTTGCCCAGCGGAACATTCCGGGACCCAGGCCCATGAAGGTCGCCAGACGCAACCGGTAGACATGCCGGTGCAGGGCGGCGGCGGCGGCGGCCATGCCCAACCGTTCGACGGCGGGCCGGTCCGCCGGATCGGGCGATAAGATGAACAGGGCCGTCAGCGGCCGTGCTTCGCTATCAAACCGCTTTCGCAACGACCCAATGGTAAACTTGTCTTCCTCCGCCCCAACCCTGGATTCCTCTGCCATCGGGTCACCGAACAGACGGGCCGCTTCTGCCCAAAGGCGCAGGTCCGGGGCGCCGGGATAAAGTAGTTTCGATACCGGATCGATAAGGGCCTGATCCTCGGCCAGCAGATGGTGCCCCCGGTGCAGCAGGGCGCGGGCCGTTGTGCTTTTGCCGGCCCCGCTATCCCCGGCAATGGCAATGGCGCGTCCCGCCAGGGTGACGGCACAGGCATGCAAAGGCGGGGTCTCCCGCTGATGCATCAACAAGCCAAGCCCCGGCCCGATCAGCCACCCCCGCACCAGTCGGCGGTCCAGCCCGTCCGGCGCTTCGATCCGCAGGGTATGGCCCTTGTCGAACAGCAAGCGGATATCCTGGGGCAATCGCAGGATCGCGGTCCCGTCGGCATAGATCTGGAAATGGGGCTTGGCGCGCAGGCATGACGCCGTAGAGACGGGCAGGGGGCCGAATTCAATGGTCACATCGGCGGGACGGTTGGGAGCCGTCTCCGGCATCAGGGGCAGGGGTGCCGTCGATTGGAAGAGCAACCCGCCATACTGATAGTACAACATGCCCCTCACTCTTCAACCCTGGCGGTATGGAAGCGCAGTCTTTCCAACCGTTCATAAGGGTTGCATACCAGATCGCGGATCAGCTCTGCCAGTTCCGCCGTCACCGCCGCGCGCTTGGCGGCGCTGTCGGGCTGAAAGGGCCGCTGTCCCTTCGGGTCCTTGGCGTGGCCATCCTGGACGCTGGTCAGGATATCAGCCTCTGCTCTTGTCGGTTCCAGCCCCAGCCAGGGCAGGATGCGCGCCGTGAGGGCCGTCGGCAACGTCTCATAGGGTACCAGCAGCCATTCCCCCGCTTGCCCTGGACGTCCCATGCTCTCGGCCACGGCCGACAGGATGCGGCCCTGCACCTGTGCGGCGAAGGCCAGGGGCGTGGTCCGGGCTTGTGCAGGGGGCACGCCCAGGAAAAGCCCGGCCTTGATCCGATCCTCAGCCCGCTGCATCCATCCCGCCGGCTCATTGCGCAGCGAAACCAGGATTTCCGCCGGCTGTCGATAGATGAACAGTTTCGGGACCCCGGGAAAGGCTTCCTCCAGCAGGGGCAGATGCAGGGCATTCCAACTGGACAGTTTCACGATGAACCGGTCCTGCCCCGGTCGGGCGGCCTGGGCCAGCGCTGCCACCACCTGCTGTACGGCCTGTCGTCTTTCCGGGACCGGCAGGAAGGGCCAGAGCCCTTCCACGCCCAGCACATTGTTCAGGGATTGGGGTTCGGACAGAACATGACAACGGGACAACCGCGACAGGCTGCGCGAAACCAGGGTGGAACCGCAGCGCCCGGCATGCAGGATCAGCGCCGCCGGTGCCACCGGCCTGTCCACGACCGGTAGTGGAGCCTGCCAGAAGCTACCCACCTGGGCGATGCGGTCGGCCAGGAAGGGCAGGGTCGGGTCGGTGCCGGCAATATCGGCCCAATCGGCCATGACCTGACCGCCCTCATGATAAAGCCGGGCCGGGACGGGCTGTTGTGGGGCCGGCATTGTCGGTTCCAGGGATCAGGTGTGCAGGCGGATCAGCTTCTTGTCTGCCATCTGCCGCAGCAGATCCAGGACGTCCCGTTCAATCTCACCGGCCGGGGCCTCATAGCGTTCGCTCAAAGATTGGCAGAGATCGGCCACCGTGCGCGGCTGTTGCAGTTCCCGCCAGATCACGGTGCCGATCCGATCCAGATTGAAATACCGACCACTATCCATGTCCATCATGACGAGTTCGCCATCAATCTCGGTGGAGAGCAGGTCGGCAGAGGCCGATACGGTACTGGAAATCTCGATCATGGCCTGGCGGTCGTCTGGAAGGGATTCTCCACCCTTACTAAACCAGTCCATCTGTCCTGTCCATGTGGGGGTACGGGGCCTATTGGTCGGCGCATTTGCACCATGCTACCCCCTCCAGTGCGGGTTGGTTGGGCAGCAGCGCGTCATCCCTGCCATAGATCGGTGTCTGGGGATTCCATGGTCTTTCCAGCAGCAGATCGAACTGCCGGGCCAGAACCGTATCCTGAAAACGGAAATTGGCATGGCGCAGGAAAAGCAGGCCGCCTGGCTTCAAGCAGGCCGACAATTCCACCATGGATTGCTCGAAGTCGGCAAAGCGCAGCAGGTGGGAACAGGTGGGGGGGAAATCCCTCAGCTCTCCATGCCGGAAGACGGCCAAGGCAAAAACCGCATCGTGGTTGCCAATGCCCTCCCCGGCTGCTGAGGCGGTAACGGCAAAGGACAGCCGATCATCCCCCATGTGGGACAGGCGGGCCTGGGCACGGGCGATATTGCGGGGATTGATGTCGATCCCCCGGATAAGCGCCTGTGGAAAATAGCCACGCAGACTGAACACCTCTTCCCCTGTCGAACATCCGAAAGACAAGAGCCGCCGACCCGGCCCATCGCCCAGCCTGTCGCGCGCGAAGGTGAACAGGCGCGGATACCGGTCCATCTCCGTTGTTGCGAAGGGCTGGAACAGGCCTGCTGGAGGTGGTTGCCACAGGCGAGCATGACGCGCATCGTCTCCCTGGACGAAACGGTAGAGGGGGATCAGATGGCGGCTTCCCGGCAATGTCCGCACCATCCGCTTCAGGGTATCCTTAGCTCACATCCTGATGTCCCTCTCCTGCCAACAGCCGATAGACTGACGCCCGGCCGATGCCCAGATGGCGAGCGATGGCGGCGGCCCCTAGGCCCTCGGCCTTCAGCCGTCTTACCGCATCAGCATCAATGCGGGGCTTGCGGCCCTTATAAACACCGCGCGCCTTGGCAGCTTTGATCCCCTCCATCTGGCGTTCACGGCGCAGGTTCGTCTCGAACTCCGCAAACACGCCCAGCATGTCGAGGAAGGCCTTGCCTGCAGCCGTACTGGTGTCGATGGGCTGCTCGGTGGCGCGCAGATCAACGCCCTTGGCCCGCAGTTCCACCACGATATCCTGAAGGTCCTTGATGGACCGGGCCAGCCGGTCGATGCGGGTAATCAGCAGCGTGTCGCCGGGGCGCAGGAATTCCAGCAGCAGGGCCAACTCCGAGCGGCCCTTGCGGGTCGATCCGCTGGCTTTTTCCGCGCGCACAACCGCACAGCCGACCCGGGTCAGGGTTTCTACCTGGATTGTCACATCCTGGTCAGTGGTGGAGGCGCGGGCATATCCGTAGAGGGCCATGGCGGGTGCTTGTCCCGTTAGGGTCTAGACCGGGACAGGATAACGTCTCGAAATCCAAAAACATACCCTTTTGAGACGATCCCCGGCGTCTCGCGACTTTGTCTTTTCAGGGTATACCCTAATAAAACAGACGCTGACTCCGGCTCCTGCAGTCATGTGCATATCGCGATGGTTGTATGATTGTCACACCGGCCGCAATGGACAACTTTTGTCTGTTGTTCCTCCTTGCCAGAAGGTAAATAAGGCAAGAGTGCTAAGCCATATTCAGATCTGCGCGGCGCATTGGCAGATCGCTATCGAGCGGGGGAAGCTAGATGACCGGAAATTTTGTCGTATCTTCGGGGGGAAGGCGTCATTCCGGTTTGTTCTGGACGTTGCTGTCCTTGATGGCTGCCGGGTCGGCCCTGGCAACCTGGATGCCGGCGAATGCCCAGGTCGCGACGGACAGGCAGGCTGCCAATGCCACCAAGGGCAATAACAGTGCCCCCATCACGCAGGAGAAGGATCCGGGTTCCGATCCTAATGGTGACCAGGACGATAAGCGCGTCGCGGATTCATTCCAGGCGAAGGGTATTGAGGCAGGCAAATTCCTCTTCCTGCCCAGTCTGGAAACAGAGGTTTCCTGGACTGACAATGTGTTTGCCACGGCCACCGATATGCGCAGTGACCGGTTTTACCGCATCGTTCCCGGTTTCCGGCTGCGGTCGCGTTTCCTGCGCCATGAACTGAATTTCAATGGCGAACTGGAACAGGTCCTGTTCGAAAAATATACCGAGGATGATCGCCTGAACGTGAATGTCGGTGCCGATGGGCGCCTGGATATCCGCAAGGGTTGGGAGGTCACCTCCAATATCAGCTTCAGCGACCGTGCCGAGGACCGTGGCAGCCCCGATGCGGCGCTGAGCCTGAAGCCGGTGGATACCACCCAGGCCTCTGCGCAGCTGGGATCGCGCCTTCAGGAAGGGCGCATGATCTATCAGGGCAGTTTCAGCTTCAATTCCTATGATATCGGCAATGGCCGCCGTGCGGGTGGTCAGGTGATCAATAATAGTGGCCGTGACCGGAACGAGTATGAGCTGACGGCCCGTGTTGCCTATGAAACGATTCCCAACTATTTCGCCGTCGTTGAGGGAAGCTATAATTCTCGTGATTATGACAATGTGATCCCTGGCACCACCTATAGCCGCAGCAGTGACGGCTACCGGCTGGAAAGCGGTGTGGGTATTGATATCACGGACGTTATCCGCGGCGACTTCCTGGTTGGTTATTTCGACCAGCAATATGATGCTGCCAATTTTGGTGATCCCAGCGGCTTCAGTTTCCGTGCCCGGTTCAACTGGACCCCGTCCCGCATGACGGTTATCGTCCCCTCCCTGGAACGCAGCGTCCAGGAAACCATCCGGTCGGGCGTTTCCGCCATGGTCCGCACCGGTGCCGGCTTAACCGTGCGTCATGAGTTCGCCCGTAATTTTGTTGGTACTTTCTCCGGCAATGTGGCCCGTGAGGATTATGACAATAGCAACCAGGACCCCTGGTTCTATGAAGCCCGGGTGCGCGGGCTTTACGCTTTCACGCCTGAAATTCATGCCGGCGCGGAAATCCGCTATCGTGAACGTGATGCTGATGGCGATCCTGGTCAGTATGAGCAATGGACGATGATGTGGCGTCTGCGTCTGCAATACTGAACGGCGCCTCTTTCCACGCATGACAAAAGGTGGTCTTTCCTTGGCACGAGGAAAGCCGCCTTTCTGCGTCCAGACCATGGCGCGGGCATGCCATGAGCTCGTTTTTTAGGATTTGACAGCATGACCACCAGTTCCGGGCAGCAAGAGAATTTCCAGGCGAAGATCGCTGCGGAACCCGTGGTCGATATCCGCCAGCTGCTGCGCTGGGCTTGGCGCGTGACCTGGAGCGGCAAATATATGCTGCTGGCCTGCTGGCTGCTGATCCTGGCACCCACCATCTTCTATCTGAAGCAGGCTACCGTCCTCTACACGTCCAGCGCCGTGATCATGATTGAGGCGCAAGAGGCGACCGACGCGCTTTCAACCCGCAATGACATGCGCATGCGCCTGTCGGACAGTGCGGTCCAGACGGAGGTCGGTGTCCTGACCTCGCGCGTGCTGGTCGAACGGGTCGTGACGCGGCTGAAGCTGGACCAGGATCCGGAATTCAACCCCAAGCTCCGCGAGCCCGGCGGCTTTGCCGTCCTGGTCGGCTATCTGAATCCAATGCGCTGGCTATCGGCCATCGCCGCGCCCAAGGTCCCAGGTGGGGATGCGATTTCCACAGCCACGGTGGAGGCTCTGGAAAGGGCTGCGGTGGTGGCCCAGGTCAGCCGGAAGCTGGAGGCAAAATGGCAGCGCCGGACCTTTCTGATCGATATTTCCTTTACCTCGGAAAACCGTGAGAAGGCGGCCCTCATCCTTAATACCCTGACCGAGGAATATCTGCTGGACCGTCTGGAGGCCAGTTTCGAGGATGCCCGCCGGGTCAGCAGCTGGCTGGAGGATCGGTTGCTGAATCTGCGCCAGGATGTGCAGCTGGCCGAGACTGCTGTTGAGCAATTCCGGGTCCGTAATAATTTGCAGCGCTCCGGCGAAGGCCAGAAGACCCTGACCGGGCAGCAGCTGTCGGAGCTGAATACGCGCCTGATCATCGCCCGCACTGACCTGGCCCAGAAGCAGGCCCGGCTCAACCAGGTGCGGTCGCTGCTTCAGTCCAGTGGCAATATCGAGTCCGCCTATGAGGTACTGCAATCCCCCCTGATCCAGCGCCTGCGTGAACAGGAAGCGATCCTGCAGCGTGAGATTTCCGAGGCCATCAAGACCTTTGGTGAACGCCATCCCCGCATGGTCGGCTACCGGGCCGATCTGGCCGAGCTGCAGTCCAAGCTCCGGGCCGAGACACAGCGCATTTCCGATTCCATCGGCAATGAGCTGGAGGTGGCCAGTGCCGGTGTCCGCACCCTGGAGCGCGAACTGGCTGCCTTGCGCTCCACGGTTGATAATGCGGGTGGTGCTGAGATTCAGCTGCGCGAACTGGAGCGTCAGGCCGAGGCGACACGCAGCCTCTATGAGGGTTTCCTGCAGCGCTTCAAGAAGGAGGCGGAAGCCAGCAGCGGTGGACAGCGGGCCAATGCCCGTGTCATTTCCGCAGCCCAGATGCCGCGCAGCCCCTCGGCACCGCGCACGGCCTGGACCCTCAGTCTTGTTTCAATTCTGGCCCTCGGGTTCGGTCTGGCGCTGATTTTTGTGCTGGATCGTCTGGACAATGCCATCCGTTCCTCTGACGAGGCGGAGGAACTGACGGGTCTGCCGACCCTGGCTGTGGTCCCGCTCTATCGCGGCAAGGTCGATAACATGGTGGCCGAGCTGGCGGACAAGCCACGCTCCTCCATCGCCGATGCCTTCCGCAGCCTGCGCGTCTCGCTGGAAGCCCTGCTTGAAGATGAGCAGGAGGGGGCCCGCGTCATCGCCATGACCTCCTCCGTTCCCCGGGAAGGCAAGACCTTTGCGTCCTTGTGTCTGGCGACCATGGTGTCCCGTTCTGGACAACGGA
>JAIXTS010000293.1 GCA_027483805.1 Azospirillum sp.
CGGTTGCCAGCGGCCGCCTGCCGGAGTATGGCAGGGGCATGAGCGACGCCGACACGATGTTCCTGTTCGACCGCCCCCTGATCCGCCAGCGGCGCGACCGCGCGGCATCGGGCCTGGGTGCCCATGATTTCCTGCTGCGTGAGGTGGCGGACCGGCTGGGAGAGCGGCTGGACATGATCCGGCGTGACTTCCCCCGCGTCCTGAACCTGGGCAGCCATGGCGGCGAGGTGGAGCCGGTCCTGAAGGGCCGCAACGGCATCACACACATGGTCCATGCCGACCTGTCCCCCGCCATGGCGCGGCTGGCCGGCGGCAATACCGGCAGCCCGGCGCTGGCGGCGGATGAAGAGGCGCTGCCCTTTGCGCCCGGCAGTTTCGACATGGTCATGTCCAACCTGTCGCTGCATTGGGTCAATGACCTGCCGGGCGCCCTGATCCAGGCGCGGCAGGTGCTGCGGCCCGACGGGCTGTTCATCGCCGCGATGCTGGGGGGCGACAGCCTGTTCGAGCTGCGCCGGTCGCTGATGGAGGCGGAGATGGAGGTGACGGGCGGCGTGTCGGCCCGGATCAGCCCCATGGCAGGATTGCGCGATGCCGCCGGTCTGCTGCAACGCGCCGGCTTTGCCCTGCCGGTGGCGGATATGGACACGCTGACCGTCAGCTATCCCGACCCGTTCCGCCTGATGCGCGACCTGCGCGGCATGGGGGAGACCAATGCCGTCCTGTCGCGGCTGAAGCGTCCCACGGGGCGGGAAGTGATTGTCCGTGCCGCCGAACGCTATATGGAGCTGTTCCGCGAAGAGGATGGCACCGTGCCCGCCACATTCGAGGTGATCTTCCTGGCCGGATGGTCACCCGACGCGTCGGTGCAGCAGCAGCCGGCCAAGCGGGGCAGCGCGTCGCACCGACTGGCCGAGGCGCTGAACAGCATCGAGCATCCCACGGGTGTGAAGCCGCATTGAGGGGCCCCCGGCCCTATACCCAGTCCTGCCACATCCGGCGGTACGCCGTTTCCACCTGGGCCGCGAAACCATAGGGATCGCACAAGGGGCTGGCCTGCAGGCGCGGGCGCAGGGTGCGGCGCAGGGTTTCCAGCCGGTTCAGGTCACCAGCCAGGCCGGCCGCGATGTCGAGATAGGCGTCGCTGCTGTCGGCCACCAACTCATCGAGCCCGATCCGGTGCAGCAGGCTGGCCGTGACGCGCGCGACATGGTGGCTGCCCAGCAGGGTCACCACCGGCACACCCATCCACAGCGCCTCGCAACTGGTCGTGGTGCCGTTATAAGGGAACGGGTCCAACGCGATGTCCAGCCGGTCATAGGCGCGCAGATGGTCGCCCTGATCGGCGATCTGGGGCAGCAGGTCGACCCGGTCCGGCGCGATGCCGTTGGCACTGAACAGGTCCCGGTAGCGGGCCTGCGTGGCCGCATCGGCAAAGGGCTTGCTTTTCAGGACCAGCCGCGATGCGGGCACCCGCCGCAGAAGGGCCGACCACAGCGCCACCACCTCTGGCGTGATCTTGGCATTGTTGTTGAAGGACCCGAAGGTGACAAAGCCGTTGCGGCGGGCCGGCAGCTCCAGGGCAGAGGCGGTGTTCAGCGCGGGCCGGAAACAGAGGAAGCCATTGTCCAGACGCACCAGCTTTTCCAGATGCCAGCGGTCGGTCACGCCCGGCGGGTCGGCGATGGCGTCGGTCAGCCGGTAATCCATGCTGGTCAGGCCGGTACCATCGGGATAGCCCAGCCAGGAAACCTGGATGGGGGCCGCGCGGCGGGCGAAGATCAGGGGGCGGCAGTCACAGGTATGGCCGGCCACATCGACCAGAATGTCGATCCGGTCGGCCCGGATCCGCTCCACCGCCTCCTCGTCCGTCAGGTCGGTCAGGGGGAACCAGTGGCCCGTGATCGACCGGAACCGGTCGGTGACCGCATCATTTCGCCGGGAAATCGGGTAACAGAAAATCTCCACCTGTGACCGGTCATGCCCGCGCAGCAGCGGCTCCAGGAAACAGGCCACGGCATGGCCACAGAAATCCGGTGAGACATAGCCAATGCGCAGTCGCCGGCCGGGGCTGCGGTCATTGGCGAACACGGGCGGCGGGTTGGGGACCACAGGGGCCGCGTGGCGTTCGCCCCAATGTTTATGGGCGCGGAACATCACCTCCGGCGGCACGTGCGGCGTATAGTGCAAGGCAAACAGCAGGTTGGAATGCAGCAGCGGCAGGGTCGGATGCTGTTCCAGCGCGTGCTGCAGCAGGGCGATGGCATCGGTGACGCGCCCCTGTTCCTTCAGCACCTCTCCCAGATTGACATAGGGCTGCGGCATTTGCGGCTGCAAGCGCATGGCGGTGCGGTAGCATTCCAGCGCCTGGGTCAGTTCGGCCGCCGATTTGTGCATGTCGCCCAGGTTGGACCAGGCTTCCGCCATGTCCGGCCGCAGGCGGACGGCGCGGCGATAGGCCTGGCGGGCCTGATCGGCGCCACCGAGATCGCGCAGCATATTGCCCAGATTGAACCAGGCCTCGGCATAGTCGGGCTTCAGGGCGATGGCCATCATGGCCACCCGGACCGCCTGCGTTCCGCGGCCGAGGTCGGACAGGACACAGGTCAGGTTGTTATAGATGCTGGGATCATTGGGATTGGCGGCGATGGCCCGCATGTAGCACGCCACCGCCTCCTCCCGCCGCCGCTGTGCCCGCAGCAGGATGGCGTAATTGTTGTTGGCAAAGGGATGGTCGGGATCTTTCGCCAGCACGGCACGGTAGAGATTTTCCGCCTCCCGCAGGTTGCCCTGACGGTGGTGGGCCAGCGCGGTCTCAAACAGTTTGGTCAAAACATGTCCCCCTGGCGCAGAAGGCCGGCATCGGCCAGGATGCGGCGCAGTTTGCGCGCAGCCTGGTCCCAGGTGAAATTGCCCAGCAGATGGGCGCTGGCATCGGGCAGGCCCCTGTCGCGGCCGGCGATGATCCCGGACAGGATATCGGCGGCCACGGTTTCATCCGGGTTCCACCAGTCCAGGCCGAAAAACGGTTCCCAGGGTTCCGTGCTGTAGGGCAGGTGGGCCGGGCCGGTGGTGCAGGGGATCAGACGGGCAAACCGTTCATCCAGATAGTCGAGATAAGAACTGTGGGCCGGCGCGATCAGACCCAGGCCCATGGCCCCCGCCTTGGACAGCGGCAGGTCCCAGCCTTCGCCATGCGACAGGCTGAAATAGCAGGTGGCGGTGCGGAACAGGCCTGTCATGTCCGCCTCGCTCAACGGTTGATCGACCAGCACGATGGGGGCGGCCTCGGCGAAGGGGCGGCCCACATGCGCCTGCGTCTGCCGCACGATGGCCTGCAGGTGACGCCGCGCCGCCTCCGTCCCGCCCTTGCCGGGCTTCAGGATCAGGACGGCATCATCCCCCCGGTTGGTGGCACGCAGCCAGACCCGCAGCACCCCGTCCAGATTTTTGCGCGGGATGGCGTCGGAAACATTGAGGAAACGGTGCCGATAGCTGTCCACCCGCCGGCCATGGCCATCCACCAGGGTCAAAGGCGGGGCGTCGGCGGCGGCCGGTTCGGCATCCACGCCCAGGGGGCAGACACGGATCCGGTCCTCCGGATAGCCTTGCGAGGCCCAGGCGAGGCGCGAGCTTTCGGTGGGCACGATCACCAAGTCGGCCGCAAGGCTCTGTCTGGCCCAGGTGCGCGAGATGCGCGGGCCTTCGAACATGGAATAGAGGATGGTGGCAAGGCCGGGGATCGGTTCCACGGCCAGCGGCACCATGATGTTGATGGCTGCCTTGGCCCCCACCGGTGCCGCCAGCGGTTCATCGGCCCAGGTCTCATGCCCGAAGACGCCGATGGCCTGCAATGGCACCCGCTGCCGGCGCAGGGTCTGGATGTAGCGGCGGCCCATATGGGCATAGCCGCTGGCCGTGGAGAAGGGGCCGCGCAGCAGGACGCCGTCGCCGGGCCCCGGCCCCTGGGCGGCGGCCGACTGGCTGGCCGCATGATAATGCTGGCAGCGCAGCGCATGCTTGATGGCGTCATCATTGACCGGGTCCAGCTTCAGCGCGCGCCGCAGCGGGTGCAGGGCCGCCTGCAACCGTCCCTGACGCAGCAGGGCACCGGCCCGCTGCACATAGGGGTAGGGGTTCTGCGGGTTCAGCACAATGGCGGCATCCAGCGCCAGGATCGTCCGGTCCAGATCATGGGGCGCCCAGGCCAGGGACTGGTCGATGCGGATACCTTCATCCTGTGGCGACAGGCGCACGGCCCGGTCGGTCAGACGGACCGCCTGTTCCCGGTCGCCGCGCCAGTTGTTGCACAGGAAACCCAGCCGGTCGATGGCCAGGGCGCTGGCCGGGTTCAGCACCAGCAGATGCCGCAGATAATGCCAGGCCGCCTGCTGGTCGCCCGCGCCCAGCAGCGCCAGGGCAAGGTTGGTGACCAGATGTTCATGGGTGGGCCAGCGGGCCAGGGCGGCCCGCAGGACCTCAATCCCTTCCGCCTGGGGCGGGTTCACGGTCAGGCAGACACCCAGCAGATTATGGGCCAGCGGATCATCGGGCGCCGCCGCCAGGGCCGCCTGTGCGGCGGCGATGGCCTGCGGACCACGTCCGGCGCGGTGATGGGCGACGGCCTGGGCATAGGCGTCCATCGGGCTACCTGTAGGGGTCGGGCTGTGACAGGAAACGCTGGACATACTCTGTCACCCCATCCTCCAGCCCCGTCATCGGGGCCCTGTAGCCGGCATCACGCAGCCGGGTCAGGTCGCCTTGCGTGAAATACTGATACCTGGTGCGCAGAGGGGCCGGCATGTCGATATAGTCGATGGCGGGTTCCCGGCCAACGGCGTGGTACAGCGCGGTCATCAGATCGGCGAAGGACCGGGCCTGTCCGGTGGCGACATTGAAGATGCCATGGACGGACGGATGCTCCAGCAGCCACAGGACCACATCCACACAGTCGCGGACATAGACGAAGTCGCGCAACTGTCCGCCATCGGCATAGTCGGGCCGGTGCGATCTGAACAGGCGGACCCGACCGCCCGCCGCCGCGATGGCGTGGTTTTTGGCCACCACACTCATCATCTCGCCCTTATGGTACTCGTTAGGGCCATAGGCGTTGAAAAATTTCAGGCCGGCCCATTGCCGCGGGCGGCGGCGGCCCCGGCGCACCTGGTCGACCACGAACCGGTCAAAGGCCAGTTTCGACCAGCCATAGGCATTCAGCGGGCGCAAGCGTGCCAGGCAAGCCGGGTCATTGTCATCGACAAAGCCCTGTGCCCCGTCGCCATAGGTGGCGGCCGAGGAGGCATAGATCAGCGGCACGTCGTGCGCGGCGCACCAGTCCCAGAGCAGGGTGGAGAATTTGATATTGGTGTCGGTGATCAGGTCGACATCGGTTTCCGTGGTGGCCGAGATGGCACCCATATGGATCACCGATTTCACCGATCCGCCGCGGGCCGACAGCCAGCCCGGCAGGTCCTGGGGGGAGACGAAGCCGGTGATCAGATGTTTGGCCAGGTTGCGCCATTTATCGCCGCTGCCCAGCCGGTCGCAGATCACGACCTCTTCCCCGCGGTCTGCCAGGGCGGCCGCGATGTTGGAGCCGATGAAGCCGGCCCCGCCCGTGATGATGGTCAGCGCGGTCATGGCCTCACCCCTGCCTGTTCATGCCGTCGCATCAATAAAGCTTTCCGCGAAATCGCGCCATGTCCGTTCGGTGCGGATAAAAATCTTGCCGCGGTCGGCCATGGCACGCGCGGCCTTGCGGTCGGCATAGAGCGTTTCCAGATGGGCCAAAGCCTCTTCCACCGAACTGTCGCACCAGCCCTGGCGGTTGCCCTGGCGGTCGGGCACCGGGGTCTGCTGGGTCAGGGGCAGGCAGTTGGCCGCGCGGATCAGGTCGCGGTGGCCGGTATTGGCCGACAGGATCACGGGCACGCCGCAGGCCATCGCCTCCATCGCCACCAGATTGGTCGCCCCCTCGCAGCGGTTGGGGAACAGCGCGGCATGGCATTCGGCCAGGATGGGCGCGATCTGTGCGCGGGTCAGGAAACCCAGATCAATGAAACTTTCCGGCGGCACCCCATGATCGGCTGCCCAGTCGGCGATGCGCAGCTTGTGTGTGGCAGGGTCGATGCGCGGCGCTTTGGGCGTCAGCGGAGATTCGGCGATGTCGGCCGAGGTGTGCGGCCAGGCATTGTGCCAGGCGGTCACCAGCAGCGCGTCGGGGTGGCGGGCCTGGAACAGGCGGAAGGCGGCCAGCACCACATCCTGGGCCTTGCGATATTCGATCTTGCCGCCGGAAAACACCACAAAACGGTCGCCGAACAGGCCGGTGGCGGGCAGCAGGGGCATTTCCGACGGGTCCACCCCCTGCAAAGCCACCCGCACGTCGGGCAGGCCACGATCCAGCAGCAGGTCGCGGTTATAGGTGGAATGCACGATGATCCGGTCATAGCGCCGCGCCCGGTCCAGGGTGGCCTTGTCCAGCCGCGTATCCTCGAACGCGATCACACCGATATTGCCGGCCCCGCCATGATAAAGATCCGATGGCGGGCCGGGAACAAAGCCATTGCCCAGGGCATGCAGGGCCGTGCAGTCATGCAGCTTCAGCTTCTTGCCGCCATGTTTGGCGGAAAGGGCGGAAATCTGGTTAAAGCCGTCCATCAGGCTTTCCAGCTTTTCCCGCGTTGACGGGCGCATGGTGATGAAGGCCGGCTTTTCCAGCAGCAGGGGCGGCTGCTGCCGGTCCACCAGGCACAGGGCCGTATGGACACCCACCAGGCCCCAGCCATGGATTTCCGTCAATTGCCAGGTCAATGCCAGATTCTGCGCCAAACCCCGATCCCCATCATAACGGCCTTATCGCATCGTGACCGATCCGATGATGGCTTTCTATGCCCTCAAACGCCGGGCGGCGGCATCCGCCGCCTTGGCTTACGGCGCAAGAGCGCCGGGCTGGCAGTCGCCAGCCTCAAATCCGCCAAAGGCCAAGCCTTCGGCAGATTGGTATTATATGCCCTCAAACGCCGGGCGCCGCCATCCGGCGGCTTGGCGTGTGGCGCCGGACAAAAAAGGGGCCGATCGGTACCTTGGCACCGGTCGGCCCCCTTTGTCAGCCGGATGGATCATCCCCCGAAGGTGAAGCTGCCTGTTCCCAGCCGGGCGTTGGAGACCACGCCCAGCAGTTTGATCTCGCTGGACGCGATGCTCTGGTCACTATTGGTCTTTGTCACCATGAAGACCCCGGTATCCTTCTCATCGCTGGCCAGCACCATCACGCTGCCGCCGGCCTGCGGGTTCTTCAGCGCGCCGATGGCGGTGCGGATGGCGATCAGGCTGTCATCGGTCAGGCTGTTGGCCGTGGTGGTCAGGCGCACCACCTCGTCCGTGGCCATGTTGATCTGGCCCGTGGCCCGGTCCGCCCCCTGCACCACACCGTCGCCGTTGCGGTCCAGCAGGCTGCGCAGGCTGCCGGCCAGAACCAGACTGTCCTGCGCGGTCTGGAAGTTGGTGACACGGTCGAAGCCGGTATTGGCCCCCGCCGCCGCACCATCATTGGCCGAACGATAGACGATCTGATCCGCCGCCGTACCGGTGCCCAGAGCGATCTGGTCGGCCCCGGCCCCGCCTTCGAAGCGCATGGGCCTGGCATCGGCCACGGTCACGATATCCGCCCCGGCGCCGCCGGTCAGGGTTTCGATCCCGCTGACCCGGACGATCCCGCCCCGGCTGCCCAGGGTGATCACCTCCTTCGAGGCACCACCGATCAGGGTTTCGATGCCGCTGACCAGCAGGGTGGCGCCACTGTTGCCGATGGTCACGATATCCGTGCCCGCACCGCCCAGCAGCGTTTCCAGGCCACGCACCAGCAGGCTGTTGCCGCCATCGGCCAGCTGTACGCTGTCGATGCCGCCGCCGCCCACCAGCACGTCGATGCCCCTGGCCCAGAGCGAGCCGCCGGCCGGACCGGTGAAGACAAAGTCGGTGCCCGCCCCGCCGATCAGGCTTTCGATGCCTTCCACACTGATCGTGCCGCCATTGCCGGCCAGGGTGGCGCGGTCGAGGCCGCTACCGCCGATCAGGGTTTCCAGGCCCGTCACCGCGATATCGTTGCCGGCATTGCCCAGGGTGATGTGGTCGCGGCCGGCACTGCCGACCAGGCTTTCGATCCCCTGCAGCCACATGGTGCTGGCTGCACCGCCCAGATAGATCAGGTCGGTGGCCGGCGAGCCCGTCAGGCTTTCCAGCATCTGCACACTCATGGTGAACCCGGCAGTGCCGGTGCTGGTCACCACATCGCGGGCCGCACTGCCGATCAGCGTTTCCAGCTGGGTCACCGCCATGGTGGTGCCGGCTGTGCGGGTGAAGGTGATCGCGTCCTGACCGATATTGCCGATGATCGTGGCATAGCGGTCCACGGACAGCGTGGCGCCCGATGCCGGCAGGCGCAGCACATCCTCCACAGCGGTGATGGTCACAACCTTTTCGCTGTCGGCCGTACGGGCATCCAGGTCGGAGGTCTGAACCCGCAGCTGTGCCGTCGCGACATTGTCGCGCGAGGTGAACAGCAGCGTCGCCAGCGTGGCGTTGACGTCGGCGGTGCTGCCGGTGATGCGGATGACGCTGTCGCTGACCTGGGTCAGGCTGGCCGCACCCGCCAGCGTCACCGCCACCGTGCCGTCGGTCGGCGTCAGGGTGACGGACAGGACAGGGCTGTCGATGTCCGCCACCGAGATGCCGGTGATCGCCGTCGCCGCCCCGCGCGGGATGGTCACACCGTCAGGGGCGGTCGTCTGCGGCGGCTGCAGCACCTCAATCGTGATCAGGTCGCTGTCATTGGGCGTGACGTCGTCGCGGTCATCGGTTTCGATGCGCAGCGTTGCCACCGGCTTGCCCACCAGACCGGTGAATTCCACACTGGCCAGCGATTGCCGGATGGCAGAGGAAGACCCCGCCAGGATCAGCGCCCCGTTCGCCCCTTCCGTCACTGTCACATCGCCGAAGCGGGTGACCGTGACGATGCCGTCCGTCGGCGTCAGGGTGACGGTCAGGGCCGGGCTGTCGGTGTCGGCGACGCTGATACCGATGATTTCGCCGGGCACGCCGGCCACCACGGTCGGCTTCACCGGCAGGATATTCTCCGGCGCCACGGCCACACGCAGGGCGATGGTGCGGTCGTCGCTGAGCGGGACCGCGCCATCACCTGCCACGATGCGCAGCGATCCTGCAGCACCGCTGCCATCGGGCGTGAAATAGAGCCCGGCCAGGGTGGCGTTCACATCCGCCAGCGTGCCGGTCAGGGTCACGCTGCCGCTGCCCCGGCTCTGGCTGGCCGGACCGACCAGGGTGATGGCGCCGCCCGTGGCCGTCAGGGTCACCGTCACGCTGCCGCTGCGGGCCGCCTGGATGGCGATGCCGCTCACCAGGCTGCTGCGGCCCGCCAGCACGGCGGTGCCATCCGGGGCGGTGACGCGCGGGCTGGCCGGGTCATCGTTCAGGATGGTGCCGTCGGCCTGTGCCACCTGGATATCCATGCCGCCGGTGGCGTTGGAGAGCAACACGGTGAACCGGTCATCCGCTTCGACCAGCGCATCGCCGCTGACATTGACGGTGATGGTCTTCGTGGTTTCCCCGGCGGCGAAGCTGAGGCTGCCCGACGGCAGGGTGCCGCCGAAATCAGCCGCATCCAGGCCGGAATTGCCGCTGACGGCGTAATCGACACTGGCGGCGCGCAGGTCGGTGCCCGTGCGGGTGACCTGGAAGGTGAAGGCGGTGGTGCTGCTGTCGCCTTCCGTCTTGGTGCTGTCCAGGGCCGTGATCGACAGGCGCGTGGGGATGATGGTCCCCACGGCGGCCCCGGCGATGGCGGCATCCAGGCTGGCGCCCGTCAGGCTGGCCAGGGCGGCGTCCAGGCTGCCGGCGGCCACGCCGTTGCGCAGGGCCGTGACGGACCCGGTCTGTATCACCACCTGCACACGGGCCATGGCGGTCAGGGCCGCCAGCGGGTCCGTATTGGCGGCGGCGGCATCGACCTTGGCATTGCCGGCGGCGATGATGGTGCCGGCGGCGGTGGACAGGGAGCCCACCTTGACCGCATCGACGCCGGACAGACGGGACGCCGCCCCGCGCAGGATGCCGGCGAGCGTGGTGCTGTCCGCCAGGTTGAGGGTGAAACCGGCGGGCACGGCGCGGATGGCATCGGCCAGCGCGTCCAGGACGGCCTGACCGGCCTGGCCGGGGGCCAGCGTGGTCGTGGCCGCACCGTTCATCACGGCCGTGCCTTCCACGATCAGGTTGGCGATCTTCACCGCCTCCGCCTGCGCATCCACCGCGCTGGCCACCTGTGCCGGCGTGGCGCCGGCCGCCGTGGCCGCCTGCAACGGATCGACATTCAGCAGGTCCAGGCCCGCATCGATGCCCAGAGCCGCCCTCAGCTGTGCCGCAGCCGCCAGATTGGCGGCGGCCGTGGCCTGACTGCCCGCCAGCCCGACAATGGCGCTGGTCAGCGGATTGATGACGGTGGCACGCGCCGGTGCCTCATAGACGCCGTCGAAGCGCTGACCCGTGGAGATGTCGGTGCCGCCCACCATGATGTAGGCACCGCTGCCACCGGCGATGACGTAATTGCCGGCGGCGTCAGTGACGGCGCTGGCCTCACCCGCGTCAAGCTGGCCGTTGCCATTGGCATCGGCAAAGACCTGGGCGCCGCTGATATAGCCGTCGACCGTCTTGCCGCGCACATAGTTGACCAGGATGTCGGCGAAGGCCGTTCCGGAGATGGTGAAATCCGCCACGGCGGCATTGCCGGCGGCATCACGGATGCCATCGGCGCCGGTGATCACGCCCGATACGGAAATACCGTCGCCATCCACATCGCCATTGCCCACCACATAGCGGAAGGTCAGCACATTGCCGCCAGAGCCGCCCACATAGGTGGCCTGACGCCCCGTATTTCCGATCAGCAGGCCCAGGGACGGTGTGCCGGTGACAGTCACCGCCTCGCTGAAGGTCAGGGTGATGTCGATGCTGTCGCCGGGGAAGCGGATTCCGCCCGCCGGTGCGCCGACATTGGTCACACGTGGCGGCAGGCGGTCGCGGGTGCCGTCCAGAATGGTGCCGCTGGCGGTGGAGGGATCATTGATGCGCGGCGACAGGACCAGACCCGAGGAGGTCAGGCCGTCCAGCGCCACCGTGAAGGTCTCATCCCCTTCGATCACGGCATCGGGCCGGACCAGGATGGTGATGTCCTGGCTGGACTGACCCTGGGCCAGGGTGACGGAACCGGACGGCAGCACATCGCCCGCGAAGTCGAAGCGGTCGATGCCGCCGCCCGCATCGATGCGCCAGTTGACGCTGACCGTGCCGTCGGTGGCCGCCGTCTGCCCCGCCTTGCGGCTGATGGTGAAGGTGTAGGCGACAAGCCCGTCCGCCGTGGGCTCCACCTGGACGGACGGGGTGCCGTCCTTGACCGTGATGGAGATCAGCTGTTCCTCGGCGATGGTGATATCCACCGCGCTGGCCACGTTCTTCTGCCCGTCGCTGACGGAATAGGTGACGCGGCCCGCCGACCCGGAGAAGCCGGGATCGACCCGGAAGGTCAGGCCCGACAGTTCCGCCGCCGACAGAACGGCACCCGCCGCCACGGCCCGGCCATCGGCATATTGCAGCACGCCGTTGCTGGGCAGGTCGCCGATGGTCACTGACAGCGGGTTGCCGTCCGGATCGACCGGCATGTCGATGGACAGGCCGATGGGACCGGAATTCTTGGCGATGGTCACCTGCTTGGGCGACTGGATCAACGGGTCGTTGTTTTCCCCGTCGATGGTGATGGTGACGGTGGCCGTGGAGGTCAGGCCGCCCTTGTCGGCGATGGTGTAGGTGAAGCTGTCCTGACCGGTGCCGCCGCTGGGCAGAAATTTGAAGGCACCATTGGGATTATAGACATAGGTCCCGTCGGCATTGACCTGCAGCTTGGCGCCCGACGCCAGCGTCAGGACGCTGCCCACGGCATCACTGCCATTGACGCCGATGATGGTGCGCGTGTCGCCCCGGTCGATGTCCGTGTCGTTGGCCAGCAGGCCCGACCCGGACAGCACACCCGTTTCGGCAACGCGGCCCGTGTCATTGACGGCCACGGGGGCCTGATTGACGTCGGCGATGGACAGGGTGAAGGTCTGCGACGCGGCGGCACCGGCCTTGTCGGTCGCGGTGACGGTTACGCTGAGCGTGCCCGCATCGTGGAAGCCCGGCGTGCCGGTGAACCGGCCCGTCGCGGCATCGAAGGCCAGCCAGGAGGGCAGGGCCCCACCGCCCGCCAGCGTGGCGGACAGGGTCCTTGTGTCGCCCGTGTCGACATCGGTGAAGGCGCCGGCCGGCACGGTCAGGCTGAACGCCTTGCCCTCGGCCGCGGACTGGTCGCCGATGGCCGTCCCGGCGACGGGGGCATCATTCACCGGCGTCACCGCCAGACGGATGGTACCGCCCACCGGGGCATTGCCGGCGACATTGTCGGTGATCAGCAGGAAGACGCTGGTCGGCTTGTCATTGTTGGCCACCGGCACGAAGCCCGCCGCCGCCAGGGCCGCGTTGATCTGTGCCTGGGTGCCCGTGGCCGTCCACACGCCGGTTGCCGCGTTATAGAGGCCGCCGCCGTCGATACGGCCCTGGGCCGGGTCGGCCAGGGTCAGGGTCGCGGTCAGCACGGCATTCGCCGGGGCCTGGGTCAGGCTGGCGCCCGCCAGGGAGACGGTGCCGCTGTCTTCCACATAGGTCAGGTCCTGCGACAGGCCGGTCCCCGCGATCAGTGTCTGACCCACGATGAAGGGCGCGCCCGACAGGGAACCGGCAACGCCGTTGCCGGCAATGTCGGTGATGCCGCTGCCATTCACGGTCAGGGCGACGGTGCCGCCGCCCGTGATGCCCGAGGCCGTGACCTCCACGGTGCGCGCATCGACAAGGCTGACGCCGCCGATGGTGCCCGTGGCCGTGCCGGTCGTGGCCAGCCCGAAGGCGCCGGCGGTGGCACCGCCCACCGGTTCGGAGAAGGTGACACGCCAGGTGATGCTGCCGGCATTGCTGGCGGGCGTGCCCACCAGATCGACCGCCGTGACAGTGGGGGCGGCCGCGTCCACGGTGATGGTGGTCGCCGTGCTGGCGTCGCTGACCAGACCGGATTTGCCGGTGGCCGTGGCGCTGAACACCAGGGTGCCCGACGTGGCGGCATCGACCGTGAAGCTGTAGGCGCCATTGGCATCGGCCAAGGCGGTCTGGCCGCTGGCGGTGCCGCCGACCAGCAGGTTGACGGTGGCCCCGGCCTCCGCCGTGCCGGTCAGCAGCAGGCTGCCGGCGCGGGTGATGCCGTCGCTGGCCGAGACGCCGAGATCGCTGCCCGCCGCCAGGACGGGGGCGGACGGCGCCTTGGTCTGAGCCATGATGGACAGGGTGAAGCTCTGCTGGCTGAGCCCGCCCTTACCGTCGCTGGCCTGGACCGTGACGGTCCGGTCGCTGGTGATGCCGGTCGGCCAGGTCACGCCCTCCTTGACGGTGACCAGACCGGTCTTGCCGTCGATGGCCACCAGACCGCCCGCATCTTCCAGCAGGCTGTAGGTGACGGGGGAATTGCCGGGATCGGTGGCGGCGGCGGTGATACCCACCGCCGTGCCGGCCGTGGCCCCCACCTTCACCTGATTGGTGGCGGCATCCGTATCGACGGGCGTGGTCGGGACGGCATTGGTGACGGCGATGGTGAAGGTCTGGCTGCTGAGCCCGCCCTTGCCGTCGCTGGCCTGGACGGTGACAGCGTGGCTGGCCGCCGTTTCAAAATCCAGCTTGGTCGCGTCCTTTACGGTGACCATGCCGCTGCGTGCGTCGATGGCGAAGCGGCCGCCGGCATCGTCGGTCAGGCTGTAGGTGACGGGCGTGGCGCCGGGGTCCGTGGCCCTCACGATCAGGCCCGTCGCCGTGCCGGCCGAAGCCCCTTCGGCGACGCTGTTGGCCATGCTGTCGTTGTCCACCGGCGTGGTGGGGGCGACATTGGTGACGGCGATGGTGAAGGTCTGGCTGCTGAGCCCGCCCTTGCCGTCGCTGGCCTGGATGGTTACGGCGTGGCTGGCCGCCGCCTCATGATCCAGCTTTCCGGCATCCTTCACCGTGACCACACCGCTGGTGGCATCGATGGCGAAACGGCCGCCGGCATCGTCGGTCAGGCTGTAGGTGACGGGCGACTTGCCCGGATCGACAGCCAGTGCCGTGACCCCGACCGCCGTGCCGGCAGCGGCACCTTCGGCCACCGCGTCGGCGGTGGTGTCGCTGTCCACCGGTGTGGCCGGCGGGGCGTTGGTGACGGCGATGGTGAAGGTCTGGCTGCTGATCCCGGCCTTGCCGTCGCTGATCAGGGCGGTGATCGTGTGGCTGGCCGCTGTTTCGAAGTCCAGCTTGCTGCCATCCTTCACGGACACCACACCGGTCGCCGCGTCGATCTGGAACCGCCCGCCGGCATCGTCGGACAGGCTGTAGATCAGCTTGGCGCTGCCCGGATCGGTGGTGGTTACCGTGATGCCGGCCAGGGTGCCGGTTGCGGCCCCTTCCACCACGCTGTTGGCGGTGGGGTCGGTATCGGTCGGTGTGGCCGGGGCAACGTTGGTGACATTGATGGTCAGCGTCTGCGAACCGGTCAGGCGGCCATCGGACACCTCTACCGTAATGTCGTGGCTGCTGGCCGTCTCAAAATCGATCAGCTTGCCGTCGGCGACGGTGACCAGACCCGTGTTCCGGTCGATAGCGAAACGGCCACCGGCGCTGTCGGACAGGCGGTAGGTGATGGTACTGACATCGAACGAGCTGACATAGCCCACGGTGGCGCCGGTGGCTGCCCCTTCAACGATGGCGGTGAACTGCCCCGCGATATTGGTGGGAGCCTTGGTATCGACGAAATGCTGTCCATCGCCGTTGAAGGCGGTGGACAGCACGTTGCCGGCCAGATCCTTGATGCCGCCCGAGACGATATCCAGGCGCAGCTGCGCCTCGCCCTGGATCTGGTTCAGCGCGACGATATAGGTGTCACCGCTGCCGGTGACGGAGACCATGTTGTAGGAGAAGGTCCGGTTATAGCCGGATACGTCGGTGATGACGAAGTCCGCAAGATCGACACCCGTCACCGCCTCGGAGAACTTCACCTCGAAGCTCATCGAGGTCACAGTCGGCGAGTGCGTGTTGAAGGGCTTGGACGAGGTGACCGTGGGCTTGACCGTGTCGATGGTAATGACGGTCGAGCCGCTGCTTTCCGCCGTATAGAGATTGTCCAGCGTCAGGCCGGCGCGGCCCAGCAGCGTGATCACGGTCGTGCTGTCGATGGTCAGCACGGCATTGGCGCCGCTGTCGACGATCGTCATCTGGCTTTCGGTGTACACGCTGCCCGAAATGCGGAGCTTTTCGTTTTCCGAAAGGTCGATAATGGTGTCGCCATTGCCGACATCGAACAGATCGATGCCGCCGCCACCGGTCAGCCGGTCATTCCCGGACCCGCCGATCAGCGTGTCGTTACCGGCGCCGCCGGCCAGCGTGTCATTGCCGGCCCCGCCATCCAGCACGGCATCAATGACGCCCACCGTGGTGAACAGCCCGCTATCCGCCGTGGCGATGGTGACGATATCGGCGGACGCGCTGCCGATGACGGTTTCCAGCAGCCAGGCGGTGATGCTGCCACCGGAGGAGGACAGGGTGACCATGTCCAGGTCGGCGCCGCCGACGATGGTTTCGATCTGCGACACCAGCATGCTGTTGCCGCCGGAGCCCATGGAGCTGACGATATTGGTGCCGACACTGCCGACCAGGCTTTCCAGTTGCGACACCATCATGGTGAAGCCCTGTGTACCGTTGGCGCGCAGCACGTCGGTGCCGGTGCCGCCGATCAGCGATTCCAACTGCGACACCACCATGGTCCCGCCGCCGCTGCCCAGGCGGACCAGATCGTTGCCCGTGTTGCCGGTCAGCGTCTCCAGCAGCGAGACCAGCAGCGAGGAGCCGCTGCTGCTGAAAAGGGTGACATTTTCAACAAAGCTGCTGCCGGTCAGGGTTTCCAGCAGTTCGACCGCGACCTGGGACCCGGTGGTCTTGGTCAAGGTGACCACATCCTTGCCGACGTCGCCGACAATGGTCTGGAAGGCATCGACACTGACCGTCGCACCGGCCGACGGCAGGTAAAGGATGGTGGCGGGGACGAAGATGGTGACGGTGGTCAGCGCACCGCCCAGTGACAGGGTCTCGGTGGGCGTATAGACCGTCTCCACCCCCGATACCAGGATGGTGGCGCCGGTATCGGTGAAAGTGACAACGTCATTCCCGCTGTTGCCGATCAGCGTTTCCAGGCCGATGGCCGACAAGGTGTTGCCACCCGGAGCGCCCAGCCGCACGATGTCAACCGCGCCGGCGTTGCCGACGACACTTTCGATATTGGTGACGGTGACCAGGGATTCCAGCATCTTGACGGTGATGGTCGTGCTGCCATCCAGCGCCTCGCGATCAACCTCGTTGGCCGTCAGCATGGCCACGTCGAAGCCGTTGCCGCCGGTCAGCGTATCGATCATCGAGACGGTCACGGTCGTTCCGCCTGTGGCGGCACTGGTCAGCGTCACGACATCGCTGCCGCTGCCGCCGGTCACGGTCTCCAGGGAGGTAAGGGTGATGGTGCTGCCCGATGTGCCGCCCAGGGTGACGGCATCGGTGCCGCTGCCGCCTGACAAGGTCTCCAGGTTGGTGACGGTCAGGGTGCTGCTGTCCGCCATGATGATGTGATCGGTGCCGCCGCCGGCATCGATCATTTCCATCAGCGATACCGTGACGGTTTCGCCGCCGCTGCCCAGCGCTGCCAGATCATAACCCTTGTCGCCGATCAGCGTTTCAATGCCGGTGACGGCCACACTGCTGAGCAGTACCGGGATGCTGTCAATGGTGACAAGCGTGCCCCGCAACGTCACGACATCGGTGCCTGTGCCACCGGTAATGGATTCGATCTGCGAGACCAGGATCTGGTTGCCGCTGCTGCCCAGCGTCAGGCTTTCAACGCCGCTGTTGCCGGTGATGGTTTCGATCTGCGAGATCAGCAGGCTGTTGCCGCTGGTGCCGGTCAGGGTGACGACGTCGGTGCCGGACCCGCCCAGCAGCGTTTC
>JAIXTS010000333.1 GCA_027483805.1 Azospirillum sp.
CTATGAGGAACAGCCCATCGACCTGACGGAACTGCCCTATATCGTCGTCATCGTCGACGAGATGGCCGACCTGATGCTGGTGGCCGGCAAGGATATCGAAGCCGCCATCCAGCGCCTGGCCCAGATGGCGCGCGCCGCCGGCATCCACCTGATCATGGCAACACAGCGCCCGTCGGTGGACGTGATCACCGGCACCATCAAGGCCAATTTCCCCACCCGCATCAGCTTCCAGGTGACCAGCAAGATCGACAGCCGCACCATCCTGGGCGAAATGGGCGCCGAACAGCTGCTGGGCCAGGGCGACATGCTGTACATGGCCGGCGGCGGCCGCATCACCCGTGTCCATGGCCCCTTTGTCCGGGACGAGGAGGTGGAGCAGGCGGTGAAGTTCCTGAAGGCCCAGGGCGAGCCCTCCTATGTCGATGCCGTGACGGAAGAGGAGGAGGAGTTCGACCCCGCCGCCGCCGAGGGCGGCAGCGGGGGTGGCGGCGGCGAGGGCGGGCGCGAGGCGTCGGGCGATGACCTGTATGACCAGGCCGTGGCCGTCGTGACGCGGGAAGGCAAGGCCTCCACCAGCTTTATCCAGCGTCACCTGCGCATCGGCTACAATTCCGCCGCCCGCCTGATCGAACGGATGGAAAAGGAAGGCGTGATCAGCAAGGCCAACCATGCCGGCAAACGCGAGGTGCTGGCCCGCGACGTGGATGACCGCGAAAACTATAACTGAGCGGCATCACAGCCAGGGATCGGTGACCAGCCCTACCCGCACCACGGCGTCGCCCTGTTCGGCGCGCCAGTGGCTCCAGCGTTGGAAATGGGCCGAGGCATGGTGGGCGCGCATCGCCGCCTCATCCACGAATTCCTCCCAGACATGGAAGATGGCAGGGCCGCCTTCCTTCTCCTCCGACCGGCTTCGGGCGGCACGAAACTGGATACAGCCCGGTTCCTCCCGGCTATGGCGCAGGTTATGACCGAAATAGTCGATGAACCCGTCCAGATGGGTCAGGGCCACCTCGACCCGGATTAACCGTCCCTCACGCGCCATGGTCTTTATCTCCTGTGGTTGGTTGACGGGCCGGTGGCGGGCGGCTGGCCATCGACGCGGATATCCTGCAGGGCGATGCCGCCCTTGCCGTCGAACCGCACCTCAATATCCACCACCCGCTGCCCCTCGGCCAGCCAGCGTTCCAGCGCCTGCGCCATCTCCTGCGACTGGTAGAGGCGCAGTTCGCGGCCGGGATCGGACAGCGGCAGGGGGCAGGTCTTCAGGATATCCGCCGCACAGGAAGGCAGGGGCGTGAAGCCGGGGCGGCCCGGCGCCTCCGGCCGCGCTCTCAGGCAGATACAGTCATCGGGACCATAACGGCCGGGCGGCAGATCGTGGATATCCAGCCGGGCCAGCAGATAATGGCCCCGCAGCAGGTCACGCGGATCAAAACCCAGCAGGCGGATCCGCAGGCCCGGATCATCGGCGCGCGGTATCGGCAGCCAGATGGCCCAGCCCGCCAGGATCAGGGTCGGCAGCAGCAAGGCGGCAGCCAGGGCGGTTTTCCTCATGCCGGCCTCCCCACCCGCCAGTCCATTACCCGCCAGGCGGCATAGGCCAGACCCAGAAGCACCAGCCCGGCCAGGATCAGGCCCAGCCCCGTCGCCATCAACCCGCCCGCCGCATCCAGATAGGCCACAAATACCCGCACCGCGATCAGGGCGACGGCCAGCCGGTACCAGCCGGCCCGCCCCGCCAGCAGGGCCAGCCGCGCCAGACCGATCCAGTAAAGGCAGAAGGCCACACCGGTGACGATGGCGCCGGTGATGCCGGTAAACAGCAGCGGCAGGATGAACAGCACGGGCGACAGCGCGACGGCAACGCCCAGCCCCAGGCGCGGCCCCCGTCGGTCAGCCGGGACCAGCAGATGGGTGCCCAGCAGGGCCGCAAGGCCGACTCCGGCCCCGATCAGCGCATCGGTCCGCACCGCCGCCTCCACCGGACGGGTCAGCAGCGGCGCCACGATCATCAGCATGATGGAGGTGCCCAGGATGGCAGCCCCCACCGCCACCTGCCCCAGATGCCGGGCCCAGACGGGCGGCAGACGGGAAAAATCCGATCGCAGCGCATGGAGCAGAGCCAGGAACAGCATGCTGACCGTCATGATCAGCCGATGGTCGGACAGCCAGGCATGATGATCGTCCAGGGTGAAGATCATCCAGGCGAACAGGCCGGCAATCCAGACCCAGCGGTTCAACCCGCCGCGCGACAGCAGCAGGGTGAAGGGGGTGACCAGCAGCAGCCAGCCGCCCAGCAGGCCGGCGGCACTGCCCTGCAACTGGAAACTCTGTCCGATATGGGCGATCAGGGCCAGGGTGGACAAGGACAGGAGCAGCAGAGTCCCCTCCCCCCTGGCCGATGGTTCCACCGCGACCGGACGGGTCCAGAACCAGGCGCCGGCACCCAGGCCGAGATTAAGCGCCACATGCAGCCCCAGGCGCAGGGCGATGGGGATGGCATCCCAGTTGGCGGCAACAATGGCGATGATGCCGACCCCGATGGTGAAGGCCCCCAGCACTGCCAGGGCCAGGGCCAGCCGGGGCCGGCCGCGCCCCGCCTCGAATGCGGCAATGCGCTCGGCCTGATCGGCATCAATGATGCCTTCGCGCCGCCAGTCGGCCAGTTTGCCCTGCAACCCGAAAACCGGACCCATGCCATTTCCCGTCATGATTTGCCCCAGGGTGGCCAAAGCCCGGCCCCCTGACAAGTCATCTGACGCCCCGCGCCGACAGATCGGCATCCAGCAAGGAAATTTGCGTGGCCGCCGGCCAGCGCGCGGGGGGAAAAGAGGGAAGGGCCGGCAGGCCGATAGCCCGGCGGCCGGGCTTCAGCCGTCGGCCGCCTGGGTCAAGGCCAGGACAATGGCGCGCCAGTCATCCAGCAGTTTGGGCAAGCGCGATTTCACCATCAGCAGGATGGCCAGATCACGCGTCCGGTCAATGCGCGGCACGGTGCCAAAGGCACCGGGGCTGGAGATGACGGGGCAGGACGCGTCGGGCAAAATGGTTTCGCACCACAGGCCGATGCCATAGCCCTTCATGATCTCTGCCGCGTCGGGCTGGCCCTTGCGCTGTGCTCCCCCGATGCGGTCACGCTCCATCTCTGTGATGAGGGCAGCGGGCAGCAGGCGGGTTCCATCCGGGGCCAGGCCCTGGCGGGCGATCAGCAGCAGGATACGTTCATAATCATCCGGGGTGGCGATCAGGCCGCCGCCCACCCCCCATTTCTCACCCCAGCGGCAGGAAGGCGATAGGCCCAGCGGATCGGCGATCAGTTGGCGGAACAGGCTGTTCCAATCCGCCCCCCCTGCCTGTTCGGCCAGGGCCGCCGCCACCTCCATCGACACACCGGCATAGGCAAAGACCTGTCCCGGCTGACCGATCAGGTCCATCTTCGCCAGACCGCGCGCGGCGGCGGCCGGCGTGGGATAGCGCCAACCCTGCCGCACCGGCCCGATGGCCGGCAGGGCGGAGGTATGGCTCATCAACTGGGCCAGTGTGATGTCGGCGGCGGGACCGCTGGCGATCATGCCCGCCTGCCCCAGGGTCAGGTCCAGCCGCAGCCTGCCCTGTGCCACCAGGGCCATGATCACCAACCCCGCCACCCATTTGCTGGCCGACGCCACGGGCATGACAGTGCTGGGCCCGATATCCCCGAAATAGCCGCGATACAGCACACGGCCCCGGTGATGGGCGATGGCCGCCACCCCATCCAGCCGATGCCGGCGGATGGCATCCTGAATAAGGCCTGTGACGACGGGAAGGTCGGGCGATGATGGATCGGCATCCGCCGCCCGCGCCGGCCACAGTGGCAGCAGGGGCGCGGTGGCCAGGAGGGAGAGGAGCAGGCGGCGGCTGGTCATGGCGGTGCGTCCGGGCGGGGTTGTCCTTTCCGATATACGGCGCAGACCGCAATCCGGATCAGCCGCCAACCGTCGTGGTCAGGGTCTGATCCCCGCGCCGCACAGCGATGGTCCAGCGGCGCACCTGACCGGCCAGGGCCGCGTCCAGATCACCGACACGGCGGATATCGACATTGTTGACCGACAGGACCACATCGCCGGGCCGCAGCCCCAGCGACGCCGCCGGCGATCCGCGCCCGACCTCCAGCACCACCACACCGCTGTCGGCCCCGTCGAAACGCAGTTCCTCGACCAGGGCCGGGTTCAGGTTGGCGACCTTGGCCCCCGACAGCGGCGTGCGGCCGGCCAGGATGGTCTCCTGACGCGGCGGATCCTCTGGCGGGCCGATCAGGCGCAGGGCCAGGGTCTGTTCCCGGCCATTGCGCAGCACCGTGATGCTGGTATTGCCACCCACGCCCAGCGTGGCCACGCGATAGCGCATGCTGTCGGGATCATCCACAGCCTTGCCATTGACGGCGGTGACCACGTCACCAACCTTCAGCCCCGCCTGATCCGCAGGCCCGCCCTTGCGCACCTGATTGATCAGCACCCCCGCCGGGCGCGGCAGCCCCATGGAGGACGCGATCTCGCTGGTCACCGCCTGCCCGCCGGCGCCGATCCAGGGGCGGACCAGCTTGCCGCCATTGCGCACCGCATCCACCACGGTCCGCACCATATTGGCCGGAATGGCAAAGCCGATGCCGATGGACCCGCCCGACCGGCTGTAGATGGCGGTGTTGATGCCGACCAGCCGCCCATCCATGCCGATCAGCGCCCCGCCGGAATTGCCGGGATTAATGGCGGCATCGGTCTGGATGAAGAAATTATAGTCGGAAATGCCGACCGCGGTGCGCGCCACGGCGGAGACGATGCCGCTGGTCACCGTCTGACCCACACCGAACGGGTTGCCGATGGCCAGGACCAGATCGCCCACCTCCAGATCGTCGCTGTCATGCATCTCCAGTACGGGCAGCTTCTCCTTGCCCGGATCGATGCGCAGCACGGCCAGATCCACCTGTTCATCGGTGGTCACCAGCCGGGCGGCAAATTCGCGCCGGTCCGCCAGCACCACGGTGATCTCGTCACTGTCCTTGATGACATGAGCATTGGTGACGATCAGCCCGTCCGACGCCAGGATGACACCGGACCCCAGGCTGCTTTCCACCCGTTCGCGCGGGATGCCGGACAGCGCCTCGCCAAAGAAACGCTGGAACAGCGGATCCTGCAACAGCGGCGAAATCCGCTGCTGCACCCGCCGCTTGGTATAGATATTCACAACGGCCGGGCCGGCCTGTTTCACCAGGGGTGAAAACGACATGGCGATATCGGCGCGGCTGGCCGGCACGCTCTGGGCCAGCGCCACCGGCAGCGGGGTCAACAGGGTGGCGGCCAGCGTCAGGGCAACCAGACGGGGGGCGAAGGGCGTCTTCATCGTCACACCTGAACCGGGATCAGCAGCGGGCCTGACAGCTTTGCAGTTCGGCCTTGCAGGTGGCCCCCATGCCGTAATCGGTGCGCCCGACCTGCGAGGTGTTGCCCGGGCTGGCCGACTGCTGATCCATGCAGATGTTATTGTCGCGGTTGCACTGCGCCATGCAGGCCCGGCGCGGGTCCAGCCCCTCACGCGATTCGCGCTGGGCAGGGGCGGCCATGCAGCCGGCAAGGCTGGCCAGGGCCAGCAGGGACGCGGCGACGCGGGCAAGGTTTTTCATGATCGGACTTCCGAAAGGGGGACTGCCACCATCCTAGGCCGTTCGGCCCAGGGTGCAATGGTCGGGTTGTCGCGCAGGAAAATGGCAGCCATGGGGCAGCTCCCGGACACAGATGGGGAGCACAAGTCTATGAAATTTCCCTTAAATATTAGGTGTGATTTCTGCCACAAACGAAAACGGCGGCCCGGATGGGCCGGACCGCCGTCAACGGAGGTAAAGCGGCATGCAGACAATGCCCTTTATCCTGTTGCTCCGGTTCCCGATCTGGGGGCGGCGTTGATTGCACGTCACCATCCTGATCAACCGGGCATAAGGAGGGTGGGCCGGTGTTCACAGCACCGTCCCACCTTCCTCCGACTTTAACTCAAACCTTCCCGTTTGACCAGAAAGTCCTGGCGCAATCACACCCGTATCCGGGACCAGGACCGGTTCAGGCCGCCATGCCGGCCGCGTGCCCGCTGGACCAGGCCCATTGGAAATTATAGCCGCCCAGCCAGCCGGTGACGTCCACGGCCTCCCCCACGATGTAAAGGCCGGGGATCTTCTTCGCTTCCATGGTCTTGGAGGACAGTTCTGCCGTATCCACCCCGCCGGCCGTGACCTCTGCTGTCCGGTAGCCTTCGGTGCCGTCGGGCTGTACCGTCCAGGCATGCAGGGCATTGGCCACCGCCAGAAGGTCGGCATCCTTGATATCGGCCATGGGCCGGTTGACCAGGGGGGCGGGGCCGGTCAGCGCCACCTCGAACAACCGCTCGGCAAAGCGGCGGGGCAGCAGCTCACCCAGGATGGTCTTCAACTCCGCCTTGTGGCGTGTCTTTTTCAGGCCCTTCAGATGCTCCGCCAGGGCCAGGTCGGGCGAAAGATCGATGCGCACCCCCTGCCCTTCGCGCCAGTAGGAAGAGATTTGCAGGATCGACGGGCCTGACAGGCCGCGATGGGTGATCAGCAGTGCCTCGCGGAACCTTCCCTTGCCGCAGGAAACAGCCCCTTCCAGCGGCACGCCCGACAAATCCTTCAGCTTGTCCAGATCAGCCGGCGCAAAGGTCAGCGGCACCAGCGCCGGACGCGGTTCCACGATGTTCAGGCCCCATTTGCGGGCCAGACGGAAGGCGAAGTCGGTGGCCCCCATCTTGGGGATGGACGGGCCGCCCGTGGCCAGGATGAAGCTTTGCGACGTAAAGGTGCCGTGGCTGGTCGTCACGCTGAACCCGCCGCCCGCGACCGGGGTTACGTCATCAATCCGGCATTCGGTACGAATGGTCACACCGGCATCGGCGCATTCATCCAGAAGCATGGACAGGATGCGCCCCGCGCCCTCATCGCAGAATAACTGCCCCAGCTTTTTCTCGTGCCAGCCAATGCCGTGCCGGTCGACCAGGGCGATGAAATCATGCTGCGTGTGGCGCTTCAGGGCGGAGATGGCAAAATGCGGATTGGCCGACAGGTACCGGTCGGGCTTCGTCTCCAGATTGGTGAAATTGCAGCGCCCGCCGCCGGAGATCAGGATCTTTTTCCCCACCTTCTCCGCATGGTCCAGCACCAGCACGCGCCGCCCCCGGCGCCCGGCAAAGATGGCGGCGTAAAGACCGGCAGCCCCGCCGCCGGCGATGATGATGTCATGATGATTGTTCATGGTGTTGCGTTACCAGGGAACGCACAGGCGATCAATCATCCCCTTCCAGATCGTCCAGATCGGGCAGGCCCTTGGCGTTGGTCAGCTTGCATTTGGCGAAGTCGACGCCGCGCAGATCGGCATTGGTCAGGTTGGCGTCGGTCAGGTCCGCGCCCTTGATGCTGACATTGCGGATCTGGGCCTGGCGCAGATCCGCACCCGTCAGGTTGGCCCCCGTCAGGTCGGCACCGACCAGCACGGCCTTGCCCAGCCGCGCGCGTTCCATGTTGGTCTGCCAGTCATGGCCCTGGATATTGATGGGCGAGGCCAGAACCCCCGTCATGTCCGCCCCCACCAGCATGGACCGGATCAGCCGCGCGCCCCGCAGATTGGCGTTGCGGATATTGGCGCCGCGCAGATCGGCGGAAGACAGATCGGCCATCAGCAGGGCGGAGCGCGACAGGTTGGCGTTGCGCAGGACCGCACCGCGGAAGATGCCAGCCGACAGGGTCATGCGCGACAGGTCCACCCCCGTCAAATCCTTGCCCGACAGGTCCAGCTGCTTGCCCTGCGCGCCATTGGTTTCGATCCATTTGGCATGGGATGTCAGGATGTCGGCCAGGCTTTCCTCCATGCCGGCCAACTGCTCGATGGTCTTCACATCCTCCATATTGGCCAGCGTCAGATCGACCCCGTCCAGGATGGCGCCGATCAGGTTGGCGCCCTTCAGATTGGCATGGCGCAGGATGGCGCCCGTCATGATGGCGCCTTCCAGATTGGCGCCTTCCAGGTTCGCCTCCGTCAGGTCACAGCTGGTGAGGTCACATCCCGTCAGGTTGCTGTCCGACAGGTTGGCCTTGACCAGGATGGACCCGCGCAGATCGGCATCGCGCAGGTCGGTCTGCATGACAAAACTGTCGGACAGCCGCGCCTTTGACAGGGTGGCACGCATGATCACGGCCTTGGACAGGTCCGCCTCGGACGAGGATTGCACCGACACCAGTTCCCCGTTGCGGGCCAGCGCCAGGGTACCATTGCGGAAATCGGCCGAGGTCAGGTTGCAGCTGATCATCACGGCGCCGCGCAGGATGGCCCCGCGCATGTCCGCCGCCGTCAGGTCGGCATGCATCAGGTCGGCCTCCGCCAGATCGGCCGCATAAAAATTGGTCATGCGCAGGTCGGCGCCGCGCAGCAGCGTATTGTGCAGCTTGGCGCCCGTAAAATCGGCCGATGCCAGCACCGCCCCCGACAGGTCCAGGTTCGACAGTTCGCAGAGCTTGAAATGGGCGCGCACCCCACTGATCCGCTGTTCGACAAAGGCCTGATGCTGCTTCAGCATCACGTCGATTTCATTCTGCGCGATCTTGTTGCGATAGACGCCCAGCCGTTCATCCAGCAGCGACGGCGATTTCTGGATCGCCAC
>JAIXTS010000419.1 GCA_027483805.1 Azospirillum sp.
CAGCGCCCAGACCGATCACATCGCGGCCGGCGGCTTTCAGCGCGCGGGCCTTGCTGGTCACCGCGATGGTGGGTGACGGCTTGATGCGGGACAGGCGGTCGGCAAGCAACGACATTTATCTTCCCCTGGTTGGGACTGCCCGTGATTGGGACAGATTGTAACCGGGCAGGGACCTTAAAGCGCCCGATCATTATCGCCAAGCACAGGATTGTTATAGGACAACCGCGTTTTGGGCAGGGGTGGCGGCCACAGGTCGGATACATTGGTAACCCTCGCCCCCCGTGACAGCGGGATCATTCTAGGTTATCTCGGGCTTATGCTGACGGAGCTTGCGCAATGGCTTGGGGTCGCGGTTGTCGACCTCATCACCTTCACGGCGATCACCCTGGTGGTGATCACGCTGGTGGTGACGTTCGCCCTGTCGGTAAAGCCCAAGCGGCTGAAGGCGCCGACGCTCAAGCAATATAATGCGGAACTGTTCAAGCGCCGCATGGAGCTTGAGGAACTGTCCTATTCGATGCTGAACGACATCAAGATGGGGGGCGGCAAGGCCGGGCTCATCCGCATCGACCATGTCATGCGCCTGCCGGCCAGCATTCTGCTGATCATCTCGGCCCCGCCCGATGTGGTGGGTCAGGTGCGGTGCAATCAGAATGCCGGCCAGTGGAAATATGTGCGCGCGGACCATTCAGTCGGCACCTTCATCAACCCGGTCTTGCAGCTGCATCCCCTGATCGGCGCCATCCGCAGCCGTTTCCCCCTGGTGCGGGTCCGGGTGCTGTGCGTGTTTCCGCGTCAGGCCGATTTTGGCGGCCGCGCGGTCAAGACCGCCTGCCTGCCCGATGATCTGGTGAAGATGATCCGCGAGATGGCGGCGGAGGATGGCACGCCGCAGCAGGCCATGGATGCCGCCTGGGACAGCCTGTCCATCGCCTTGCGGCAGGGCAGCGGCGCGGCGGAGACCAACAGCAACGAAGGCAATGGGCGCCGGGCTGGCTGATCGCGCCGGGGCTTCACAACATTCGCGCTTTCACAGGATTGCCGCGGCAAATCTTCACCATTTCAGCCATTCACCCGGGCGGGTGAACTCCTGATCATGGGCCTTCGATGACCGGCGGCGGTGACGCCCCGGCCACAATCCGGCAGATCACGAACAGGAAACGCCCCGATGAGTGCAGCAGCGCCCGAGACCCTATCCGCGTTCAGGCCCAAAAAGTCCGTGGCGCTTTCCGGTGTCACGGCGGGGAATACCGCCCTGTGTACGGTTGGCAAATCCGGCAACGATCTGCATTACCGGGGCTATGACATTCTGGACATCGCGGAGCGTTGCACGTTTGAAGAGGTGGCGCATCTGCTGGTCCATGGCAAGCTGCCGACCCTGGCCGAACTCAAGGCCTTTAAGGCCCGGTTGAAGGCCATGCGTGGCCTGCCGACCAATGTCCGCCAGGCGCTGGAATGCCTGCCGGCCTCGGCCCATCCGATGGATGTGATGCGCACCGGCGTATCGGCCCTGGGCTGCGCCCTGCCGGAGAAGGAGGATCACACTATCCCCGGCGCGCGTGACATTGCCGACCGGCTGCTGGCCTCGCTCGGGTCCATGCTGCTTTACTGGTATCACTGGTCCACCAATGGCAAGCGGATCGAGGTGGAAACCGATGATGACAGCATTGGTGGCCATTTCCTGCATCTGCTGCATGGCCGCCCGCCGTCCCCGGTGTGGGAACGGGCTATGCACACCTCCCTGATCCTTTATGCCGAACATGAATTCAACGCCTCCACCTTTGCCGGCCGTGTCATCGCCGGCACAGGATCGGACATCTATTCGGCTATCACCGGGGCCATCGGCGCGCTTCGCGGCCCCAAACATGGCGGCGCCAATGAGGTCGCGTTCGAAATCCAGAAACGCTATGACAGCCCGGACGAGGCGGAGGCCGATATCCGCGCGCGGGTGGAGCGCAAGGAGGTGGTGATCGGCTTCGGCCACCCCGTCTACACCCTGTCTGACCCACGCAACCAGGTGATCAGACGTGTGGCGCAGCAGCTTTCCGTAGAGGCCGGATCGACCAAGATGTTCGACATTGCGGCCCGGCTGGAAGCCGTGATGTGGGAGGCAAAGCGCATGTTCCCGAACCTGGACTGGTTCAGCGCCGTCTCCTACCACATGATGGGGGTGCCGACGGCGATGTTCACGCCGCTGTTCGTCATCGCCCGCACCTCCGGCTGGGCCGCCCATATCATCGAACAGCGTGTCGACAACAAGATCATTCGGCCCAGCGCCCATTATATCGGCCCGGAAGACCGTGCCTTTGTCGCCATCGATCAGCGGCGTTGAGGGGGCGGCCATGAACAAAGCCTATCGCCGAAACCTGCCCGGTACGACGCTTGATTATTTTGACGCCGCCGCTGCGGTGGATGCCATCCATCCCGGCGCCTGGGCCGGTCTGCCCTATGTCAGCCGTGTCCTGGCTGAACAGCTGGTGCGCCGCTGCGACCCCGTGCTGCTTCCCAAGGCGCTGTGCCAGCTGGTGGAGCGGCGGCACGATCTGGATTTCCCCTGGTACCCGGCGCGTGTGGTCTGTCATGACATATTGGGCCAGACGGCCTTGGTTGATCTGGCGGGGCTGCGGGATGCCATCGCCGCTCAAGGGGGCGATCCGGGCCGGGTCAACCCGGTGGTGCCGACACAGCTGATCGTTGATCATTCCCTGGCCGTTGAACATGCCGGTTCCGACCCCCAGGCGTTTGAGAAGAACCGCGCCATCGAGGATCGCCGCAACGAAGACCGCTTCCATTTCATCGAATGGACCCGGCATGCGTTCGAGAATGTCGACGTGATCCCGGCCGGCAACGGCATCATGCACCAGATCAATCTGGAGAAGATGTCGCCGGTCGTTCAGGTCCGTGACGGCGTGGCCTTCCCCGATACCTGTGTCGGCACCGACAGCCATACGCCGCATGTCGATGCGCTGGGCGTCATCGCCATCGGCGTCGGCGGGCTGGAGGCAGAAACGGTGATGCTGGGCCGGGCCTCCATGATGCGCCTGCCCGACATTGTCGGGGTGCGGCTGACGGGAGGGCCAAGGACTGGTATCACCGCGACCGATATCGTGCTGTCCCTGACGGAATTCCTGCGCCGGGAACGGGTGGTCGGGGCCTGGCTGGAGTTTTTCGGACCAGGAGCCGACATCCTGTCCATCGGCGACCGGGCCACCATTTCCAACATGTGCCCGGAATATGGTGCCACCGCCGCCCTGTTCCATATCGACCGGCAGACCATCGATTATCTGCGCCTGACGGGCCGCGCGCCGGAACAGGTGGCGCTGGTGGAGCATTATGCCCGGACGCTGGGCCTGTGGGCGGATGCCCTGACCACAGCCACCTATGAGCGGGTGCTGAGTTTCGATCTGGGCAGCGTTGTGCGTACCCTGGCTGGCCCTTCCAATCCGCACCGGCGGCTGCCGACCAGCGAACTGGCCGACCGCGGTATCGCCGTCGATCTGGACAAGGCCCTGGCGCAGGAACGTGCGGGCCTGCTGCCCGACGGGGCTGTCATCATCGCGGCCATCACCAGCTGCACCAACACCTCCAACCCGCGAAACGTTGTGGCCGCCGGTCTGCTGGCGAAAAAGGCCGCAGCGTTGGGCCTGCGTGCCAAGCCCTGGGTCAAGACCTCCTTTGCGCCGGGGTCAAAGGTGGCGCGGCTCTATCTGCAAGAAGCCGGGCTGCTGACGGATATGGAGGCGCTGGGCTTTGGCATTGTCGCTTATGCCTGCACCACCTGCAACGGCATGTCCGGTGCCCTGGACCCGGCCATCCAGCAGGAAATCATCGATCGCGATCTGCATACAACAGCGGTGCTGTCCGGCAACCGCAATTTCGATGGCCGTATCCACCCCTATGCAAAGCAGGCTTTCCTGGCGTCCCCGCCGCTGGTCGTCGCCTATGCCCTTGCCGGCACAATCCGGTTCGATATTGAACGCGACGTGCTGGGCCATGATCCGCTGGGCACCCCGATCACCCTGAAGGATCTGTGGCCCACGGATGCAGAGATTGACGCCATCGTGGCCACCAATGTCCGGCCCGAACAGTTCCGCCAGGTCTATGATCCGATGTTTGACGCCGGCCGGGCAAAGACAGCGAAGGTCAGTCCGCTCTACGACTGGCGCCCGCATTCCACCTATATCCGCCGTCCGCCCTATTGGGATACCGAAGGGGTGGGCGCCCTGGCCGCCAATCCGCGCAGTCTGAAGGACATGCGGCCGCTGGCCATTCTGCCGGACAATATCACCACCGACCATCTGTCGCCGTCCAACGCCATCCTGGCCCATTCGGCGGCGGGTGAGTACCTGACCCGCAGGGGCGTGCCGGAGGCCGATTTCAATTCCTACGCCACCCATCGCGGCGACCATCTGACCGCCATGCGCGCCACCTTTGCCAATCCACAGCTGGTCAATGAAATGGCGGTCGTTGACGGGGTGGTGAAAAAGGGATCGCTGACCCGTCTGGAACCGGACGGCAAGGTGATGCGCATGTGGGAGGCGATCGAGATCTATCTTAACCGCAGCCGCCCCCTGATCATCATTGCCGGCGCCGATTATGGCCAGGGCTCCAGCCGCGACTGGGCCGCCAAGGGTGTGCGCCTGGCGGGGGTGGAGGTGATCGTGGCCGAAGGGTTCGAGCGTATCCACCGCAACAACCTGATCGGGATGGGGGTGCTGCCGCTGGAATTCAAACCGGGCATGACCCGCCGCACGCTGGGGCTGGACGGGACAGAGACCTATGATGTTACGGGCGATCGTGGCCCCCGCGCCGACCTGACCCTGGTCATCCGTCGACGCAATGGCGAACGGGTGGACGTCGCCGTCACCTGCCGCCTGGATACCGAAGAAGAACTGTCGATCTATGAGGCGGGCGGCGTGCTGCAGCGCTTTGCCCAGGATTTCCTGACCATGCACAAGCTGCGAAAGGAAGCGGTCTGATGGCAAACAACCCCCAAATCCGCATTCCCGCGACCTATATGCGCGGCGGCACCAGCAAGGGTGTGTTTTTCCGCCTGGATGACCTGCCCGAACCCTGCCGCGTGCCGGGTGCTGCCCGCGACCGCCTGTTCCTGCGGGTGATGGGCAGCCCCGATCCCTATGGCAAACAGATCGACGGCATGGGCGGTGCCACCTCCAGCACGTCGAAAGCTGTGATCCTGTCGAAAAGCACGCGGCCCGGCCACGACGTGGATTATCTCTACGGCCAGGTCTCCATCGACAGTGATTTTGTCGACTGGTCGGGCAATTGCGGCAACCTGTCCACGGCAGCCGGGGCCTTTGCCATCCATGCCGGATTGATTGATCCAGGCCGCATCCCGCAGGACGGCATCTGCACGGTGCGCATCTGGCAGGCCAATATCGGCAAGACCATCATCGCCCATCTGCCGATCGCCGGCGGACAGGTGCAGGAAACCGGTGATTTCGATCTGGATGGCGTGACCTTCCCGTCGGCCGAAATCATACTGGAATTCCTGGACCCGGCGGCGGAGGGGGATGAAGGCGGCGCCCTGTTCCCCTCCGGCAATCTGGTGGATGAACTGGAATTCGATGGCGGATGGCTGCGGGCCACGCTGATCAATGCCGGCATTCCCACCATTTTTGTGAACGCTGCTGATATCGGCTATCACGGCACGGAATTGCAGGGCGATATCAACGGGGATCAAGCGGCGCTGGCCCGGCTGGAGGCGTTGCGCACCGCCGGTGCCCTGCTTATGGGCCTGATCAAGGAACCCGCAGAGGCCGCCCGGCGACAGCACACGCCGAAGATCGCCTTTGTCGCCCCGGCCGCCGACTATGTCTCCTCCAGTGGCAAACCGGTGACGGCCGGGGAGATCGACCTGAACATCCGCGCCCTGTCCATGGGCAGGCTGCACCATGCCATGATGGGCACGGTGTCGGTGGCCATTGCGACCGCCGCCGCCATCCCCGGTACCCTGGTCAATCTCGCGGCAGGCGGTGGCACCCGCGATGCCGTGTGTTTCGGTCACCCGTCCGGCACCATGCGTGTCGGCGCGCAGGCCACCCTGGTCGATGGAAGCTGGCAGGTGACCAAGGCGGTGATGAGCCGCAGTGCCCGCATTCTGATGGAAGGCTGGGTCCGCATCCCCGCCGACAGCTTCTGATCTTTTCAAGGAAAAACCATGTCTACCCGCAAACAGCTTAAAGCCCTGGTCAATGCCCGGCGCGGCGTCATCGTCCCCGGCGCCTTCAACGCCCTGTCCGCCAAGGTGGTGGAAGATTTGGGCTTTGAAGCCATCTATGTCACCGGGGCGGGCGTCACCAACATGTGGTTCGGCATGCCGGATCAGGGTTTCATGGGGCTGGCGGAAATTGCCGACCATACGGCCCGCATCCGCGACACGGTCGAGGTGCCGCTGCTGGTCGATGCCGATACCGGCTTTGGCAATGCCTTGAACGTCTATCACACTGTCCGCACCCTGGAACGGGCCGGGGCCGACTGTATCCAGTTGGAAGATCAGGTGGCGCCAAAGCGCTGTGGCCATTTTAACGGCAAGGATGTGATCTCCACCGACGAAGCCGTGTCCAAGATCAAGGCCGCTGTCGATGCCCGCCGCGATCCCGACCTGCTGATCATGGCGCGCACCGATGCCGCCGCCGTCCATGGGTTTGAGGCGGCGGTCGAACGCGCCCAGCTTTTTGCCGAAGCCGGCGCCGACATCCTGTTCGTGGAAGCGGTGACCAGGGAAGATGAAGTGCGCGCCCTGCCGCAGCGGCTGGACCGGCCGCAGCTGATGAACATGGTCATCGGCGGCAAGACGCCGATCTTCAACGCCACGGAGCTGGCCGATCTGGGTTATGGCATTGTGCTTTACGCTAACGCCGCGCTGCAGGGTGCGGTGATGGGCATGCAGAATGCCCTGACACTGCTGCGGGACGAACGGGAAGTGACAGAGGCCAGCGGCCTTGTCACCCCCTTCGCCGAACGTCAGCGTCTGGTCGGCAAGCCCCAGTGGGACGCATTGGACAAACGCTATAGCTGACGCGACCGGGTGATCTGCACCGATATGCCGTCGATGATGGGGGCACCGGGGCCGCATCCGGCGTGGTCAAGCGGCACTGGCGCGCAAGGCCTTGGCGGCATTGACCATGCTGGTCAAAGCGGGGATCACCTCGCCCCAGGCCCGTGTCTTCAGGCCGCAATCGGGGTTGACCCACAGCCGTTCGGCCGGGATGCGCTGGGCCGCCTTGTTCATCAGGTCGATGATCTGGGCCTCCGTCGGGATGTTGGGGGAATGGATGTCATAAACGCCAGGGCCGATCTGGTTGGGATAATTGAAACTGTCGAAAGCCTTCAGCAGGTCCATGTCCGACCGCGATGTCTCGATGGTGATGACATCGGCATCCATGTCGGCAATGGCGGCGATGATATCGTTGAACTCCGAATAGCACATATGGGTGTGGATCTGGGTGGCATCATCCACGCCATTGGCGGTGATACGGAAGCTTTCCACGGCCCAGCCCAGATAATCGGCCCATTGTGACCGGCGCAGCGGCAGGCCTTCGCGCAGGGCCGCCTCGTCGATCTGGATAATGCGGATGCCGGCCTTTTCCAGGTCCAGAACCTCTTCGCGTATCGCCAGCGCCAACTGGAAACAGGAGATGGCGCGCGGCTGGTCATCGCGCACAAAGGACCAGTTCAGAATGGTGACCGGCCCGGTCAGCATGCCCTTCATGGGCTTGGGCGTCAGCGACTGGGCGTAGGTGATCCACTCCACCGTCATGGGCCGGGGCCGGCTGATATCGCCGAACAGGATCGGCGGCTTCACGCAGCGGGAACCATAGGACTGCACCCAGCCGGCCTGGCTGAACGCATATCCTTCCAGCTGCTCACCGAAATATTCGACCATGTCGTTGCGCTCGGCCTCGCCATGGACCAGAACATCCAGGTCCAGCGCCTCCTGCTCCCGTACCGACCGCTCGATCTCCTGGCGCATCGCTGCCTGATAGGTGTTGAGGTCCAGGGTCCCCGCCTTGAACGCGCTGCGCACCAGCCGGATTTCCCGTGTCTGCGGGAAGGAGCCGATGGTGGTGGTGGGATAAAGTGGCAGGGGCAGAACAGATTTCTGCCGGGCATTGCGCAGGGCGAAGGGGCCTTGGCGCCGGCCCAGCCTGTCATCGATACGGGCAACGGCCTGCTTTACGGCGGGGTTATGGACGCGCGGACTGTTGCGACGGGCGGCGATGGCGGCCTGATTGCGGGCCAGATCATCGGCGACCGCCGCCCGCCCGCGTGTCAGGGCGCGGGCCAGCAGGGTAATTTCCTCCAGCTTCTGGATGGCGAAGGCCAACCAGGATTTGATCTCCTGATCCAGCTTGCGTTCGCCGGCCAGATCGACGGGCACATGCAGCAGGGAACAGGACGGCGCGATCCACAGGCGGTCTCCCAACCGGGCCGCCACCGGTTCCAGCCAGTTCAGTACGGCCGTCAGATCGGTCTTCCAGATGTTGCGGCCATTGACGACGCCAAGGGAAACCACGCGGTCGGCCGGCATGGCGCGGACCAGGGCATCGACCTCGTCCCCGGCATTGACCGCATCCAGATGGATGCCATGCACGGGCAGGGCAGCGACAAGGTCCAGATTTTCGCGCAACGGGCCGAAATAGGTCGCCAGCAGCAGCCTGACACCGCAACCGGCCAGGGCCTTGTAGGCACCCGCGAAGGCCGCCCGCCAGGCGGGGTCAAGGTCTGTGACCAGGATCGGTTCATCAATTTGCACCCATTCCACCCCTTGTCCGGCCAATGCCGCCAGCAGCGCGGCATAAGCCGGCAGCAGACGCGCCAGCAGGGCCAGCCTGTCCGATCCGTCCTTGGCCTTGCCCAGGGCCAGATAGGTAAGGGGGCCGATGATCACCGGCTTGGCCTTGACCCCCAGCGCCCTGGCCTCCGCCACCTGTTCCAGCAGGCGTGCGGGGTCCAGGCTGAACTTCGTGTCCGCATCGAATTCCGGCACGATATAGTGGTAATTGGTGTCGAACCATTTGGTCATCTCCCCGGCCGCGACACCACCACAGCAGCCGGCATGGTCGTCGGTGCCCGCAGCGGAGCGACCGCGCGCCACCCGGAAATAATTGTCCAGCGGATGCCCGTGGAAATCCCGCACCCGCGCCGGCAGATGGCCCAGCGTAAAGCTCATGTCCAGGACCTGATCATAAAAGGCGAAGTCGCCCACGGGGATCAGGTCCAGGGCCGCCTGGTCGCGCCAATGACGGGCACGCAGGTCGGCGCCCTTGCGGGTCAGCTCCTCGCGGGAGGTCTCCCCCTTCCAATAGGATTCCAGCGCAAATTTCAGTTCGCGCCGGGCGCCGATGCGGGGAAAGCCGAGATTGTGGGTCGTTACCATGGTCGTCGCCTTGCAGGAAAGAACAGCGACCGGGACCATATGGCCTGGAAACCATGAAGAAAAATGGTATGATTTCATCAATCAATGAAACAAGTTCATGTATGGATGACCATGTCGATCCTGGAACGCATTCATCTGGCCATCATCCGTGAGGTTGACCGACAGGGATCGCTGACTGCGGCGGCCAGCCGCCTGAACCTGACCCAGTCGGCCTTGAGCCATTCCATCGCCAAGCTGGAAAAACAGATCGGGGTGGCTGTCTGGCACCGGGAGGGGCGCAGCCTGCGGCCGACCCAGGCGGGGGAATGGCTGCTGGCTGTGGCCAACCGCCTGCTGCCACAGTTGACCCATGCCGAGGAACGGTTGCGACAGTTCGCCAAGGGCGAACGGGGCAATCTGCGCATCGGCATGGAATGCCATCCCTGTTACCAATGGCTGCTGAAGATCGTTGCTCCCTATCTCGACACCTGGCCCAAGGTGGATGTGGATGTCCGCCAGAAGGTGCAGTTCGGCGGCATCGGTGCCCTGTTCGGCTATGATATCGACCTGCTGGTGACGCCGGACCCGCTGCACAAGCCCGGCCTGCGCTTTGAACCGGTATTCGATTACGAGCAGGTTCTGGTCGTGGGGCCGGATCATCCTTTGCGGGGCGCGGACTTTGTCAGGCCGCAGCGATTGACCGGGGAAACCCTGATCACCTATCCCGTGCCCACCGACCGGCTGGATATCTTTACCCGCTTCCTGATGCCCGCCGGCGTCAGCCCGAAGCAGCATAAGGAGATCGAAACGACGGACATCATGTTGCTGATGGTGTCGCACGGGCGCGGGGTGGCGGCACTGCCGCGCTGGATGGTGGAGGAATTCGGGCCGAGGTTCGGTGTATCGCCGGTGCGGCTGGGGCCGGACGGGGTGGCCAAACAGATTTTCCTGGGCTATCGTGAGGCCGACGCCGATATCGACTATCTGCGGGCCTTTGTCGATCTGGCCCTGGCGCACCGTGACATGGCGGCGGATCGGCCGGATGGGTTATCCGCCTGATCCCCCGCTGGCGGCGATCACCTGGAAATAGCCACTGAATGCCAGTGCACGCCGGCCATCGGTCCGCGATTGGCTCATGCCATCCACCAGCACATTCATGGCGCCAGCATCGGCATGGATGATGCCGGCCGTCAGTTCCAGCATATGCCCGGCCGGCACCGAGCGGTGGAACCGGACGCTGCTGACGCCCGTCATCATCACCTGGCCGTTGCTGTGACGGCTGGCGGCGGCCAGGGCGGCGCGTCCCATCAGGCGCAGCACATCGCCGGCCGGCAGGGTGCCCTGATCATCCGCCATGTCGGGCGTGATTGTTTCCAGCCAGACGATCCGGGTCGCGGACGGGACGGCTTCTGTTCTTGCCGACTGCGGCATGCTCTCACCAATTCGCTTGCCATTGCCAAGGGCATTCTCAATATTTGCAAATCATGATTCGTTAAATCCCTGAAATTGTGAAGGTTTGTTCAGGGGTATCGGTGAATTTGCGAATGTTGTGAATGGTGATACATGCGTAAACAGTTTGTCGGCGTCCGGCTGCGCCGGTTGCGGGAGGAAAAGGGGTTGAGCCAGGCCGCCCTGGCCCGCGCCCTGGAACTGTCGCCCAGCTATCTGAACCAGCTGGAGCAGAATCTGCGGCCGCTCACCGTGCCGGTTCTGCTGAAGATCAACGCGGTTTTTGGCGTCGATGTTCAGTTGTTTTCGGAGGATGAGGAAGCGCGGCTGGTCGCCGACCTTCGTGAAGCGCTGGTGGAGGCCGGTGTGGCTGACGGTGTGGCCTTGGCGGAACTGAAGGAACTGGCGTCCAGCATGCCCGCGGTCGGACGGGCGCTTTTGTCGCTGCATCGCCGTTACCGCGAGGCCTCGGGGCGGCTGGAACAGGTGTCGGCGCGCCTGGGGGAGGAGTGGCAGGCCGCCCCGAAACCGCTGATGCCGTTCGAGGAGGTCCGCGACTTTTTCTACGCCCGCCACAACCATATCGAGACGCTGGATGCCGCCGGAGAAAGGCTGCATCGCGCCGCCACCCTGACCATTGGCAACATGGCCCAGGGTCTCTTGATCCATTTGGCCCGGCGTCACGATGTGCGGGTCACCATGGTCGAGGGGGCGACGGATGGGGATCGCACCTCCCGCCGCTTCGACCGGTCCAGCCGCACGCTCTACCTGTCCGCCGACCTGTCCGCCGGCCAGCGGGCGTTCCACATGGCAACACAGGTGGCTTTCCTGGAACAGGCCGACCTGCTGGATCAGCTGACCACCCAGGGGGATTTTTCCGGCGATGAGGCCCGGCGGTTGGCGCGCATCGGTCTTGCCAACTATTTCGCCGGTGCTGTCATCCTGCCCTATCAACCGTTCCTCACCGCCGCTGAAAGCCTGCGCTACGATATCGAACGGCTGGAACGGCAGTTCGGCGTGGGATACGAGACCATCTGCCACCGGCTCTCCACCCTGCAACGCCCCGATGCGCGCGGCGTGCCCTTTTTCTTCGTGCGCGTGGACCGGGCCGGCAACATTTCCAAGCGGCAATCGGCCACCGATTTCCATTTCTCCCGTGTCGGCGGCTCCTGCCCCTTGTGGAACGTGTATGAGGCCTTTGCCCAGCCCGGCCGCATTCTGACCCAACGGGCGCTGATGCCGGACGGGCGGCAATATCTGTGGGTGGCCCGCAGCGTCAGCCATGGGGCCGGCGGTTATGGCAATCCACCCAAGCAGTTCGCCATCGGCCTGGGCTGCGACATCCGTCATGCCGGCCGGCTTGTCTATGCCACGGGCATGGATCTGACCGACATGGAGGCCGCGACACCGATCGGCGCCGGATGCAAGGTGTGCGAGCGTACCGATTGCGCCCAGCGCGCCTTTCCCGCCATCGGGCGCCCCCTGGCGGTTGATGAGGCCGTGGCCCCCTTCACGCCCTATCAGGCAAGGGTCTGATACCGACGGTCATGCGGCGCGCCCGTGCCTGCTGCTGACCGGAGGTTGCGGCAGAGTGCTGGTCAGTGGCAAGGTCACCTGTGCCCGCAGGCCGCCTTCCGGGCGGTTGAAAAGGGTCAGCTCACCACCATGGGTTCGCGCCACGGCCCGGGCGCCGGCCAAGCCCAGCCCCGCCCCGCCGGTGTGGCGGCTGCGGGATGGTTCCACGCGGAAGAAGGGCTCGAACACCTGTCCAAGCAGGGCGTCGGGAATACCCGGCCCTTCGTCCAGCACTTCGATCACGGCGGCGTCCTTCTCCACCCGCAGACAAACCAGCGCTGACCGGCCATAGATGACAGCATTGCCGATCAGGTTGTCCAGCATGCGCGCAATCCCTGACGGGTCTCCCTCTATCCAGGCTGGTTCCATCCCGCCATCGCTGACCGGCTCGCCGATCTGCCGGTTGGCCTGGGTCTGACGCCGGAGCAGGGCCTGAAGGTCGATGGTGCTGCGGGTGACAGGCTGCGACATGTCCTTCACGAAGGAAAGCGTGGCGGCGAGCATCTCCCGCATTTCGGCGATGTCGCCGGCCGCCGCCTCGCGCACGGCATCGGGTGCGTCCTCCAGGCGGAAGGCCAGCCGGGCCAACGGCGTGCGCAGGTCATGCGCAATGGCGGCCACCATCAATGTGCGGTCTTCCACGTAACGGCGCAGCCTTTCCTGCATCTGGTTGAAGGCGGTGGCA
>JAIXTS010000416.1 GCA_027483805.1 Azospirillum sp.
GACCGCCAGAAAAAGCTCAGCGTGCCGCGCTGCGCCCTGATATTGCCCGGTGCCGACCAGGCCAGGACCTGATCATCGGCGGCCTGCAGATAGGCGCCCGCGGCCCCGCCCTGCGGCACCACGGCAACCTTGTCGGCGAAGGTCGGGCGCCCATCGCCCATGGCGCGGTCGGCCACCAGCCCCTTGTCGCCCGTCACCTGAAACAGCAACCCGTCCGGTGCATCCGCCGCCGCCGCCGGCAGCATCCCTGTACCCAAGGCCAGCAGCGCCACCCCTGTCCGCAGCAACCGTGTCGTATGCGCCATTTCAGGTTTCCTTCCCTGGCCGTGGCGGCGGTTCATCCGCCTGCCTTCGTTTATCGCCGGTCACATGGGTCCCTATCCGCGCCACAGGAACCGTGTTCGTTTCTTTTCCCGTTTCCAGCGCTTGCGTTCCCCGTCAAACCATGCATAGTTCTTATGACACCGGTGACAATTGGCAAGCAAAATCGCCTGCCGCCGGTGCAAAAAAGGGGGGGCAAACGGTGCGGTACAGCGCCGAGTTCCCACGCAGGAGGAGGAATCCCATGTCCCATACCCATCGCGGCGCCCGCCGCGCAATCCGTTGCGGCGTCTCGGCTTTGGCGCTGTCGCTGGCCTTTTCGGCCGGCATCGTCCAGGCGCAGGATGCGCCGGCCCCGGTCGACAGCGGCACCGCGCTGGAAGAAATCGTTGTCACCGGTTTCCGCGCCAGTCTGGCCAACGCGTTGAACATCAAGCGCAACGAGGCCGGGGTCGTCGACGCGATCAGTGCCGAGGATATTGCGGACTTCCCCGATACGAACCTGGCTGAGTCCATTCAGCGTATTCCGGGCGTTTCCATCGACCGTGATGCCGGCGAAGGCCGGTCGCTGACCGTGCGTGGTCTGTCATCAGAATTCACCCGCACCCGCATTAACGGCATCGAGGCACAGGCCACCACGGGCGCTACCGACAGCTCCGGTGGCACCAACCGTGGCCGTGGCTTCGACTTCAACGTCTTTGCATCCGAACTGTTCAACAACATCACGGTGCGCAAGACCGCCTCGGCCGAGGTCGAGGAGGGATCGCTGGGCGCTACCGTTGATCTGAAGACCTCCCGCCCCTTCGATTTCAGCGGGTTCACGGCTGCCGCCTCTGCCCAGGCCGGCTATAATGACCTGTCGGAGAAGGTGAATCCGCGCGGGGCCGTCCTGCTGTCCAACACCTGGCTGGATGATCAGGTGGGTGCGCTGCTGTCGGTGGCCTATTCCGAACGCGATCTGCTGGAAGAAGGGTTCAGCTCTGTGCGCTGGGGTCCTGCCAACGGCGATAACGGCTTCCAGAACCCGGCCGCCCTGCCTGGCGGCGCCGCATCCGCCGGCGGTGTCTTCCATCCGCGTATCCCGCGCTATGGCCGTCTGGTCCATAATCAGGAACGCACCGGCGCCACCTTGTCCTTGCAGGCCAAGCCCAATGAGGGCAACACCACCGTCAGCTTTGACGTGCTCTATTCCAAGCTGGACAGCACGCGTCAGGAAAACTTCCTGGAAGCCTGGTCGTTGAGCCGCAATGCCTCACAGGGTGGTAAGCCGGAAGTGGATATCGTCCAGGCCGTGGTCGATCCCCAGACCGGCGAAATGGTCTATGCCCGCCTGGACGACATGGACATTCGGTCCGAACAGCGCTTCGACAAGCTGAAGACCGAATTCACGCAATTTACGCTGAACGTGGATCACGAGTTCAGCGAGACGGTACGCGGCAGCCTGACCGGCGGCCGCGCCAAGTCGAAATTCGACAATCCGGTACAGACCACGGTCCTGATGGACCGGCAGAATACCGATGGCTATAGCTGGGATTTCCGTGAAAACGCGAACCTGCCGCTGATCAATTACGGGTTCGACGTCACCAATCCGTCCAACTGGGCATTCACCGGCCCGACCGGCCCCAATCCCCGGTCGGAAATCCGCATGAACCCGGCCTTCCAGACAAATGTCTATGACACGGCCCAGGGTGACCTGGCCTGGGACGTCAATGACACGTTCAGCGCCAAGGGCGGCGTCAACTGGAAACGGTTCAAGTCGGACGCTCAGGCCTTCGCCCGCCCCGCTGCGACCAGCAACGTGGCCCCGGCCCTGCCCGCCGGCACCACGCTGGCCAGCGTGACCAAGCTGCTGACCGGCTTCGGCAAGGGTCTGGACCTGCCCGCCGGCACGCCGACCAGCTGGCTGGTCCCCGATCTGGCCGCGTTTGAGAGGCTCTTCAACATCAACTGCAACTGCGACACCGGCGTGGCGGGTGGTGACTTCCGCAGCCAGGGCCTGGAAAACAGCGCGACGCTGGCCAACTGGCGCAATGTGAAGGAAGAATCGCTGGGCTTCTGGGCGCAGGTGGACTGGAATACCGACCTGGGCGACATGCCGTTCCGGGGTAATGTTGGCGTGCGTCAGGTAAAGACCGACGTTACGGCGACCGGCTATTCCTTCATCAATAACGCCACCCGCCCGGTCACCGGCAAGAACAGCTACAAGGACACCCTGCCCTCCATCAACCTGTCGCTGGAACCGGTGGATGATGTGATCCTGCGCGCTGCGGCCGCCAAGGTGCTGTCGCGGCCGCCGGTCACCAACCTGACGCCGGTCTTTACCCTGACGGCCCTGAACGCGCCGAACCCCGCCGCCTCTCTGGGCAATGTCGAACTGGAACCCTACCGCGCCAAGACAGTCGATCTCTCGCTTGAATGGTATTTCGACAAGGAATCGCTGATCTCCTTCGCCTGGTTCTACAAAGATATCTCGACCTTTGTGCAGACTACGCAGCAGACGCTGACTTACGCGCAGCTGACGGAGCTGAATGCGGCGGCGTTCCCGGCCGGCGGCGGGCGTGATCCCAACCTGACCTATGTGTTCAGCACACCGACCAACACGCCCGGCGGTCCGCTGAAGGGCTTTGAGGTCAGCTTCCAGGCGCCGTTCAGCTTCCTGCCGGAAGGGTTCAACAATCTGGGTGTGCAGGCCAACTACACCCATGTTTCGTCAAAGATCGACTATTGCTCGACCTCGGCCTGTGCGGTTTTTGTCACCGCGGATCTGGTCAATCTGTCGCCCGACGCCTGGAACGGCACGCTTTATTATGATGACGGGGAGAAGTTTAACGCCCGCATCTCCGTGGCCTACCGTTCCGGCTATTACCAGCAGGTCCCGGCACCCAATGCCGGCACCCGCGGCATCGTGGCCAACGGCAAGTCGGCCACCACCACCTTCGACGCCTCTGCCTCCTATAATGTGACCGAAAACTTGACGGTCTCGTTGGAAGCCCTGAACCTGACCGATGAAGCCAACCGCCAGTATCATGGCGAGCTGGATGGCGTCCGCAACTCCACCTACCTCTATCACCACACGGGCCGCCAGTTCTATCTGGGCGCCCGTTACAAGATGTAAGCTGCTTCGGTAAAGCGGGGCCGGGATGCGATCCGCTTCCCGGCCCTTTCTCATTTGGCCCCTCGGAAAATGTTGCGACCCATGACCATGACCCTGTCCCGCCGCGCCCTGCTCTCCTCCCTGGCCGCCTTGCCGCTGGCCGGGTGCGCCACACGGGTTTCCGGGCGTCCCGGTGTGACGGTACAGGTTTTCGGGCAGATGCCGGACGGGTCGCCGGTGACGCTCTACACGCTCTCCAATGGCACGGGCGCCAGCCTGCGTGTCATGACCTATGGGGCCGCCGTCACCAACCTTGTCATGCCGGACAAGGCGGGGAACTTCGCTGATATCGTCCTGGGCCTGGATGATTTCGAGAGTTACCGCACACGGTCCCGCAATTTCGGCACGCTGGTCGGTCGCTATGCCGGGCGCATCGGCAATGGCCGCTTTCCCCTGGATGGGCGGGAGGTGGCGCTGCACACGGGCGCGTCAAAACATTCCGTGCATGGCGGGCCAGACGGCTTTGCCAAGCGCAACTGGCACGGCACGGTCCTGACCGGTGCCGCCGTGCGCATGACCCTGCTGTCGGCGGATGGGGATCAGGGATTTCCGGGGGAACTCGGGATCAGCGTCACCTACAGCCTGACCCAGGATAACCGCTTCTGCCTCGATATCGCGGCGCTGACCACCCGGCCCACGGTCCTGAACCCCACCCATCACGGCTATTTTAACCTGTCGGGCGTGCCGGGATCGCTGATCCCTGATCATCTGCTGACCATGGAGGCCGATGGCTTCACGGCTTTCGGGCCTGACAAGATGGTGACGGGGGAGATCCGACCGGTACAGGGTACGGCATTGGATTTCCGCACGCCCAAGCCCATCGGCCGCGACATCGCCTCAACCGAAGAACAGATGCGCATCGGCGGCGGCTATGATCATTGCTTCGTGATCCGCGGCCCGCATGGCGGCGCGATGCGCAGGTCCGCCCGCCTTGACCATCCCGGCAGCGGCCGGACAATGGAGCTCTGGACGACCGAACCCGGCGTACAGCTTTTCACCGCCAATGGCTTGGACATGGTCGGTCGTGGCGGTGCCGCCTATAAACCCCATTGCGGTGTCTGCCTTGAACCTCAGCATTTCCAGAACAGCCCCAACCAGCCCGGTTTTCCGGCGACGGTGCTGCGTCCAGGCGAACGCTTCCGGTCGCGCAGTGAATATCGGTTTGGGGTGGCGTGAGGTTACGCCCATTTTGGGTGATGGACATCAACCTGCGGAAATCCTCAACCGCCGGCGCAGCCTCTCCATCGGCATGATCCGCCGCCTCAATGAGAATCTGGGTATTCCGCCGAAATCCTGATCCGACCGACGGCGTGATCAGGCCGCCTCTGCGGCCACGACATCCGCCGCCAGAAACGCCGTCCACAAAGCCGGCAGCGGCTTCAAAGCGGCGGTGGCGCGTTTGCGCAGGGTGTCGGCGGCCGTAGACTGCCCGATCTTGTCCAGCAGCGCGGCCGCGTTCATGTCATCGGCTGCCTGTTTCAGGGGCGTGCGCAGCGCGTCCACGGCGCGTTGCAGCGGGTCCACCCGCTCGACGGGCCACACGGCGCGGCAGAAATCCAGGTCGTAGCGCAGCTTGCGCAGGCGTTTATGCGCCTTGATGGCACTGGCCACATCCGTCGGCTGGCCTACGGCGCGCAGCGCGTCAAGGCGCAGGCGCAGCATGTCGCCGGCGGTCTCCGACAGGGTGGTGCCGAACGGACCGCCATGGGGCTGCCGCGCCCAGTCGCCGGCCTCCAGCCACGCTGCGAATTCCAGCTGCCAGCCCGTCCAGGCAGGTGAGGCCAGCAGCCGCATGGCCTTGTCCAGAGCCTTGGCGCGTGCCGCCGATACCGGCCCGACGGCGCCCTTGCGCGCATCCTGCGGCAGTTCGGTCAGCGCCATGGCCAGTTTCTGCCAATCACGCGCCTTTTCCAGCTTGCGGCCCAGTGCTTTCAACTGGTCGCGCAGGGCGTCACCCTGGTCCGTATGGATCAGGTCGGCGAACAGGCTGTAGGCGGTGATCAGGCGCCGCACCGCAGAGGCCATTTCGCGCAGGGCCGCCGGATCGCCCATGCCCTCGGTAAAGGCCGGCTGATTATCCAGCAGATGGGCCAGACCGTTACGCCCGATATGGCGGAACGCCTCCATCACGGTTGTGATAGGGCTGATGCCAAGGGCCCGCACGGGATGGGCACGCGGTTGTGCGCCCGTCAGCAGGGCCAGGCCCAGATCGGCTTTGCTGCGGGTCGACAGGCGCAGGGGCACGCGGGCATGGATGTCGGCGGCCAGCCGGAACAGATCCGCCACCTCTCCCTGTTTCAGCTCCAGTTCCACTTCGCTGATCGTGTGGCGGGCCGATGGCTGCCCGTCGGGTGACATGACCTGCGCCTGTCCCAGGTCGAGCGCCAGTTCCACCCGCCCCTCATCCCCCGCGCGCAGCAGCAGGATGGTGCGCTGCACATCGGTGGTGAACAGGGGCGACAGGCTGTCCAGCGCATCGGGCGGGATCAGTTCGGACAGATCACCCTGGCCCAGCAGACTGGTGTCCAGCCCATCACCCACCACGTCCCAGCGCCATTCGCGGCGGACGGCGATGCCGGCGCCATCGCCGCCCTCACCCGACGACATGGTCTTCACCGACTGTTCCCGCCGCACCCCCTGCCGGCGCAGGCGCAGGGCCAGGCCGCGTTTGGCCAGCGCCAATCCGGGTGTGTCGTAATAGGTCGTGTGCTGGCGCACGGGATCAGCCTGCGTGACCAGCCGGTCACGCACCAGGGCCAGGGCCGCGATACGGGGCAGGTCCGCCGGATCGGCCAGCAGTTTTATCTCCACCTCCCGCGCCGGGCGGGGAATGCGGGGGGCCTTGGGCTTTGCGTTCAAGGGGGCTCGCGCGTCGGTTCCGTCAGGGAAGTTCCCCCTCACATACCGCAGTGCGACAAGGGACGGAAGGGGCAATGCCCCCGGTTACCGTTGTTCCAGATCGCGCGGCCGGGTGAAGCCGGACAGGATACAGCTTCCCCAGGTCAGATCGCCCCAGGACAGCCCGGCGGGCACTGTGATCTCGACAAAGGAACAGGTGGGCAATTTGGTGGCCAGCGCCTGACGAAGGGCGGTATCCCCCCGGTCGCACAGGTCGCGGGCCAAAAGCTGGAAATCGGGATTATGCCCCACGAAAAGGGCCGTGCTCACCTGTTCGGGCAGGGCCTTCACCCGGTCCAGCAGCAATTCCTCACCGCACAGATAGATGGACCGGTCGAAGCTTGTCGGTGGCCGGTGGGTGCCCCAGGCCGCGGCCACGATCTCCAGTGTGGCCCGCGCCCTAACCGCCGTGGAACTGACGACAAGGTCGGGACGCGGCGGCCCACCCTTGCGCGCCGTCCAATAATTCGCCATCGTCGCGGCTGCGCGGTGGCCCCGCGCGCTCAACGGCCGGTCATGATCGGCCAGGCGGGGATCATCCCAGTCCGATTTGGCGTGCCGCAGCAGATAGAGTGTCTTCATGACGACCCATGATCAGGATGGCGGAACCGGAACAGCAGGGCAGCGTCGCCGCCCGCGCGGGACCCGCATACCCAAAACCGTCACAGAAGGAACATATACTTCTTCGGCCCGTGAGGACCAGAAGGACGAGATGATCGTGACCGCCGCCCCCGACATGCTGCCCGCTGACGCGCCCACCCCCGCCCTGCCGCCCGAGACATCGACAGGACCCGGGACCGGCATTGCGGCCGACAGCCCGGAACGGTTCATCAACCGCGAACTCTCCTGGCTGGCCTTCAACCAGCGTGTTCTGGAAGAGGCGTACAACAACCAGCATCCGCTGCTGGAACGGCTGCGCTTCCTGTCGATTTCGGCCAGCAATCTGGATGAATTCTATACCGTGCGCGTTGCCGGCCTGAAGGCCCAGGTGGCTGCCAAGGTGACGACTCCGTCTGATGACAACCTGACCCCGGCGCAGCAACTGGCCGCCATCAATTACCGGGTATCAGAGGTGATGCGCGACCAGCAGGTATGCTGGCTGATGCTGCGCAAGCTGCTGCGGACCCATGGCATCGCTGTTGTTGATCCAGAAGAACTGACCGCGTCGGAGTATGACTGGCTGGAAGCCCGATTCATTGATGAGATTTTCCCCGTCCTGACCCCGATCGCCGTTGACCCGGCCCACCCGTTCCCCTTCCTGCCCTCCAGCGGTTTCGCGCTGGCGTTACAGCTTTTCGACCCGCAGAAAAGCGCCAATCTGGACGCGCTGGTCCTGTTGCCGCCGCAATTGGAACGGTTCATCCGCCTGCCCGGCAATGAGACGCGCTTCGTCCTGCTGGAACAGGTGGTGCTGACCTTCATTTCCCGCCTGTTCCCGCCCTTCGTCCTGAAGGGGCATGGCGTGTTCCGGGTGCTGCGCGACAGCGAAATGGAAATCGAGGAAGAAGCGGAGGACCTCGTCCGCACCTTCGAGTCCGCGCTGAAGCGCCGCAAGCGCGGCAGTGTGATTCGGCTGGCGGTCAATGCCGGCATGTCGAAGGAGCTGCGCGCCTTCCTCGTCGATGAACTGAACGTCTCCAACGATGATGTGTTTGTGCTGGATGGGCTGATCGGGCTGGCCGATACCAAGCAGATCATCGGCGATGAACGGCCGGACCTGCTGTTCCCGCCTTATAATGCACGTTTCCCGGAACGTATCCGCGATTTTGGCGGCGATTGCTTTGCCGCCATCCGGCAGAAGGACATTGTTGTCCACCACCCGTTCGAAAGCTTCGACGTGGTGGTGCAGTTTCTGCGTCAGGCCGCCGCCGACCCCAACGTGCTGGCCATCAAGCAGACGCTCTACCGCACCTCCAAGAACAGCCCCATCGTGGCCGCCCTGATCGATGCCGCCGAACAGGGCAAGTCGGTGACAGCGCTGGTGGAACTGAAGGCGCGGTTTGATGAGGAGGCCAATATCCGCTGGGCCCGCGACATGGAACGTGCCGGTGTGCAGGTGGTCTATGGCTTCGTGGATCTGAAGACCCATGCCAAGGTGTCGCTGGTGGTCCGGCGCGAAAGCCAGGGCCTGCGCACCTATGTGCATTTCGGCACGGGCAATTACCACCCGATCACGGCCAAGGTCTACACCGACCTGTCCTTCTTCACCTGCGATTTGGCGCTGGGCCATGATGCAGCCCACATGTTCAATTACATGACGGGGTATGCCACACCCAAGGCCCTGGAAAAGATCGCCATTGCGCCCACCACCCTGCGCCAGCGTCTGGTCGATCTGATCGACGCGGAGATCGCGCATGCCCATGCGGGCCGCCCGGCCCAGATCTGGGTCAAGCTAAACAGCTTGGTCGATGCCAAGCTGATCGACAAGCTGTATGAGGCGTCGCAGAACGGCGTAAAGATCGAGCTGGTGATCCGCGGCATCTGCTGCCTGCGGCCCGGGGTGCCCGGACTGTCGGACAATATCCATGTGAAGTCGATCGTTGGCCGCTTCCTCGAACATGGTCGCGTCATCTGTTTTGGTAACGGCCATGGCCTGCCCTCGCGCCAGGCCAAGATCTATATCTCGTCTGCCGACTGGATGCCCCGCAACCTGGACCGCCGCATTGAAACCCTGGTGCCCATCGAGAATCCGACGGTGCACCAGCAGGTGCTGGACCAGATCATGGTTGCCAACCTCAAGGACAATACGCAGAGCTGGGTCCTGCAACCCGACGCGACATACCGCCGCGTGGAACCTTGCCTCGAAGGCTTTAACGCCCATACCTACTTTATGACCAACCCCAGCCTGTCGGGCCGGGGCAGTGCCACGACGGAGGCGCGTCTGCCGCCGAAACTGGTGTTGAGCAATTTCCCGTAACCCGGCATTCTCCCGATGTTTTCACTGAAAGCGGATCACCCGAACGTGGATCACGCCCATGCCGACGATCGCCTCGCGGTCATCGATGTCGGTTCCAATTCGATGCGTTGCGTCGTCTATGAAAAGCTGACTCGGTCGCCTGTCGCCCTTTTTAATGAAAAGGTACTGCCCAGCCTGGGCAAGACGGTGGAACGCACGGGCAAGCTGAACCCCGACGGGGTGGTATTGGCGCTGGATAACCTTGTCCGTTTCCGCCGTCTGCTGGAAGGCATGCAGGTCCGCCGCATTGACGTCCTGGCCACTGCGGCGGTGCGCGATGCGGCCGACGGGGCGGATTTTGTGGCGGAGATCACGCGCCGCACCGGCTTTCATGTCGATGTCCTGTCGGGCGAGGAAGAGGCGCGGCTGGCGGCGCTGGGCGTGCTGTCCGGTGCCCCCAATGCCGACGGGCTGGCCGGCGACCTGGGCGGCGGCAGCCTGGAACTGGTGCTGCTGGAGAAAGGTGAGATCGGGGCGCAGGTGACCACACCGCTGGGCCCGCTACGCCTGCTGGAAGCAACGGAGGGCAAGCCCGGCCCCGCGGCCAAGTTGATCGATCAGCATCTGGCCCGGCTGGACTGGCTGTCGCGCGGCAAGGGCCGAACCTATTATCCCGTCGGCGGTGCCTGGCGCGCCTTGGCCAAGATGCATCTGGAACAGGTAAACCACCCGCTGCACATCATCCACCAATACAGCGTGGACGGGGCAGCCATGGCAGAGTTTGCGGGCACGGTGGCCCGTGCCGGGCGCAGCAATCTGGAAAGGATGCAGGGCGTGTCGAAGCGCCGGCTGGACACCCTGCCGCTGGCCGCGCTGGTCATGGAACGCGTGCTGAAGGCGGTACAGCCCGCGCGCGTCACCTTCTCCGCCTACGGCCTGCGTGAAGGACATCTTTACGACCTGCTGGACGCCTCGGAGAAGCGTCAGGACCCCCTGATCACCGCGTGCGAGGATGTGGCCGAACGGATCGGACGCTTTGGCCATGCCGAAATCCTGACCGGCTGGACCGCCCCCCTGTTTGTGGGCGAAGACCCGACGGCCCGCCGCCTGCGGCAGGCGGCGTGCCTCCTGTCCGATCTGGGCTGGGCCGAACATCCCGATTACCGCGCCGAACATGCCTTTCTGCGTATCCTGCGCATGCCGTTTGCCGGCGTGGATCATGCAGAACGCGCCTTCCTGGCGACCGCGGTCCATGTCCGTTATGCCGGCACCCTGGACAGCCCCATCCTGGCGCCCGCCCGCGGTCTGCTGAAAGAGGGGGCATTGGCCCGCGCCTATATCGTGGGTCTTGCGCTGCGCCTGGCCCACACCCTGACCGGCGGTGCCGCCACCCTGCTGCAACGGACATTGCTGCGCCTGGGCGATCAGAAGCTGACCCTGGTCCTGCCCGAAGATGCCGCCATGCTGACCGGCGACAGCGTGCAGCGCCGCCTGGACGCCCTGGCCAAGGCCCTGAACCGCAGCGGCGATATCAGCGTCCAGGCAGGCCCCCGTCTGGCCCGTTGATGATGTGCATGTAGGTCAGGTCGAGGCGAAAGCCGAACCCTAACGACAAGCGACGGCGCCGTTGCGATGTCAGGGCTCGCTTCGCTCGACCTGACTACGGCATGCACTATCCCCGCTTCCAGGTCGTGCCCTTCGGTCCATCCTCCAGGATCACACCCTGGGCCGCCAGATCGTTGCGGATACGGTCGGCCTCGGCGAAGTTCTTGGCGCTGCGGGCGGCCAGACGATCAGCGATGGCCTGTTCGATGGCGGCATCATCCAGACCACCGGCCACCCCCGCCGGCTGCCACTTGAACCAGGCTTCCGGGTCCTGATTCAGGAAACCCAGCAGATTGGCGGCGGCCTTCAGGGCGGCGGCTGCGCTGGCGCGGGCGTCATTGTCACCCGCCTTGTGATAAGCGTTGGCCAGTTCGTGCAGAACGGAAATGGCCAGCGGTGTGTTCAGGTCGTCGGTCAGGGCGGCCAGGAAATCCGCCGGTATCTCGCCCGTCGGCACATCGCCCCCGGCGCGCAGCACGCCGTACCAGCGGTCCAGCGTCGCCCTTGCCTGAACCACCTTGTCCTTGGTGAAATCCAGCGGCTGCCGGTAATGCGCCGACAGGATGGCCAGACGCAGCGCCTCGCCCGGAAACGCGTCCAGCAGTTCGCGCACCGTGTAGAAGTTGCCCAGCGACTTCGACATCTTGTCGCCGGCGATGGTCAGGAAGCCGGAATGCATCCAGACATTGGCCATCACCGCCGTGCCATGGGCGCAGCGGCTTTGCGCGATTTCATTCTCATGGTGCGGGAAGATCAGATCCAGGCCGCCGCCATGAATGTCGAACACCTCCCCGAAATGCGCCGCCGTCATGGCAGAGCATTCGATATGCCAGCCGGGCCGCCCCTTGCCCCAGGGGCTGTCCCAGCCGGGCTCCCCGTCCTTGGCCGGCTTCCACAGCACGAAGTCGGCGGGCGACTTCTTGTAGGGGGCAACCTCCACCCGCGCGCCGGCAATCAGTTCATCCTGGCTGCGGCGTGACAGCTGGCCGTAATCGGA
>JAIXTS010000383.1 GCA_027483805.1 Azospirillum sp.
CGCCCCCGCCCCTGCACCGCGGGAACAAGGGCAAGCCGGACAAGGACGGGCCGCCCCCGCCGCCACCCCCACCGGGGAACTGATCAGCCACTCCTGCCTGGAGGATTGACCATGGTGATGACCACCGCGCCGGGAACCCGGGCCGCGCATGCATTGTCACGCTTCGGCTTTGGCGCTGGCCCGGGTGACCTGGACAGGGTCAAATCCGATCCGCGCGGGTGGGTCGAAAACCAGCTTTCGCCGCGCGCGCTGCCCTCCCTTTTGGCCGCGCATCAAGGCTCCGCGCCCCGCGTGGCCGAGATGGCAGCCGCCCGCAAGGCCAAGGGCGAGGTGGAGGAGATGGCGAAGAAGCAGGCGCGCGAACGATACCGCGCCGACATCGCCTTGCGCACCCGTCTGGCGGCCGGCAGCGAGACCCCGTTTCAGGAACGGCTGGTGCAGTTCTGGTCGAACCACTTTACGATATCGACCCAGCGGCCCGTGATCGCACCTCTGGGTCTGGCCTATGAGAATGAAGCGATCCGCCCCCATATCCTGGGCCATTTCCGCGACATGGCACGGGCCGCCATCCTGCACCCGGCCATGCTGATCTATCTGGACAATGCCCAGTCGATCGGACCGGACAGCAAGGCCGGGCAGAAGCGTGACAGGGGCCTGAACGAAAATCTGGGGCGCGAAGCGCTGGAACTGCATCTGCTGGGCGTCGATGGGGGTTACCATCAGGATGATGTGCGCGCCATGGCCCTGGTCCTGACCGGCTGGACCCTGGACGAAGAACGCGGCACCGCCAGCTTCAATCCGCGCCGCCATCAACCGGGAGAGAAGGTTCTGCTGGGTCAGCGCATCCCGGAAAGCGGAATATCGGAGGCAGCAGCGGCCATCGATATGCTGTGCGCCCACCCTGCCACCGCCAACCATGTGGCCCAAAAGCTGGCCCGGCATTTTATCGCCGACGATCCGCCGCCGGCCGCCATCGCGGCCCTGGCCAAAAGCTTCCGCGACAGTCATGGCGACCTGATGCAGGTGACGCGCACCTTGGTGACGTTGGATGAAGCCTGGGCCCAGCCACTGGCCAAGATACGCAGTCCCAATGACTTCATCATCGCCACCCTGCGCGCCAGCGCCCTGGAGGTCCCGGACGACCGGATCGTTAACGCGATGAACCTGCTGCGCCAGATGCCCTTTGCCGCCCCCTCGCCCGCCGGCTGGCCGGACAGGGCCGCCGACTGGACAGGACCAGACGCCATCCTGCGCCGCATCGACTGGTCCTTGGCCTTCGGGCAGCGGGTCGGTTCGCGGCTGGATGCAAGCACCCTGGTCGATACCGCGCTGGGCGATCTGGCCGATGACGGTCTGCGCCAGGCGGTCGCCCGCGCGCCCAGTCCGGCGGAGGCCCTGGGCCTGGTTCTGTCCTCCCCCGCCTTTCAACGGAGGTGATCATGATGGTGCATCGTCGTCATTTCATCGCCACCGCCGGTGCTGCCGGCCTGCTGGCCGCAACCGCCCCGCGCCTGTCGCTGGCCGCGGCGGGCACCGATCGGCGCCTTGTCCTGATCGTGCTGCGCGGGGCCATGGATGGGCTGGGCGCGGTGGTGCCCTTTGCCGATCCGGATTACCGGTCGGTGCGCGGCAGTCTGGCGCTGGCCGAACCCGGGCAGGAAAGCGGCGTCCTGGATCTGGATGGCCGTTTCGGCCTGCACCCCGCCCTGGCGCCCCTGCATGAATGGTGGGGCGAGAAACAGCTTCTGGCCGTCCACGCCATCGCCACCCCCTATCGCGACCGCAGCCATTTCGATGCGCAGGACCTGCTGGATACCGGCGGCATCCGGGCCGGTGACAGTACCGGCTGGCTGAACCGGGCGCTGGCAAGGTTGGGGGATGGGGGCCAGGGGCTGGGCCTGTCGCTGGGCCAGGGGGTGCCGCTGGTCCTGCGCGGGCCAGTGCCGGTAGCCAGCTGGGCACCATCGCCCCTGCCCGAACCCAGCCTGGATTTCATGGACCGTGTGGCCGGCCTGTATAGCACCGACCCCGTGCTGGGGCCGGCCCTGATGGCCGGTCTGGGCGTGGCCGACATGGCCAATGGCATGGATGGCAACCGGAAGCGCGATGGCGGTAAGGACCGGCTGATCCTGGCCGAGACAGCGGGCCGCCTGCTGTCGGACCCCACTGGTCCGCGCATCGCCACGCTGGAACTGCCCGGCTGGGACACCCATGTCGGTCAGGGCACGGTGCAGGGTCGCCTGCCCAACGCGCTGGGCCAGCTGGCGGAAACCATGGTGACCCTGCGGGCCAGCATGTCAGGCGTATGGGATCAGACATTGATCGCCGTCGTCACGGAATTCGGGCGCACCATCCGCCCCAACGGCACCGGCGGCACCGACCATGGCACGGCCGGCGTGGCCCTGCTGGCCGGCGGCGCGTTGAACGGTGGCCGGGTGCTGGGCGACTGGCCGGGCCTGCGCGATGACAGGCTATATCAAGGCCGAGACCTGGCCCCCACCACCGACATGCGCGCCCTGCTGAAGGGGGTACTGGCGGGCCATCTGGGCCTGCCGGCGGCGGATATCGACCGCTATGTCTTCCCGGATGCCAAATCGGTTGCGGCCCTGCCGGAGCTGGTGAGGGCTTGAAAGCCCTCACCAGCTCCTCTGCTACACCATCGTCCACCCGGCCCGCGTCAGGGGCAACCGGGTGATCGGCTTTCCGGTCAGGGCGAACAGGGCATTGGCAATGGCGGGCGCGATGGACGGCACCCCTTCCTCCCCCACCCCGCCCGCAGCGGTATTGTTGCCAATGACCAGCACCTCCATGGGCGGCACCTGCGCCAGGGTGGCCAGCGGGTAGCTGTCAAAGTTCGATTGTTCGACCATCCCGTCCTTCACAGTGATCTCCCCCGCCAGGGCCGCCGACAGGCCAAAGATGGTGCCGCCCATCATCTGCGCCTGCACGGCATTGGGGTTAGCGGTTACGCCGGGATCAATGGCCGCCCAGATGCGGTGCAGGCGGAACTTGCCGGGCTCCGGGATGGACAGTTCCACCACATGGCCAGAGATGGCGTTGTTCGCCTCCCCCATCGCAAAACCCAGCGCATGCCCCGAAGGCAGCGTCCGGCCCCAGCCGGCTGCCTTCGCCAGCTTGTCCAGGAAGGTCAGGGCACGGTCCTTGCCGGCCAGCAAACGGCGACGATAGTCCACAGGATCGACGCCCACATGCCGGGCCGCCTGATCAATGCTCACCTCCAGGAAGAAGCCGTTCTGCGAGGCGCCGACCGACCGCCAGAACCCCACCGGCACGCCGGGATCGACACGGGTCCAGGTCAGGTGCAGGGCCGGAATGGCGTAGGATTGCCGCACGATCCCCATACCGACGGACCAGTCCCCCGCCGAGCGCCCATCCGCGATGGTCAGGCCCGTATGTTCCAGCAGCGACGGGTTGGCATTGTCACAGCGCATCCCCAACGGCATGCCATCCGAGCCCAGCGCCAGCCGCACCCGCGACGCGACGGCGGGCCGGTAACATCCCGCCCGCATGTCGGTTTCACGCGGCCAGACCATCTTGACTGGTGCGGTGACGCCGTCCGCCGCCAATGCCTTGGCCAGATATGCTGCCTGCAGGGCGAAATCATGTTCCAGGCGCCGGCCAAAGCCGCCCCCCACAGGGGTGGCGTTCACCTTGACCTTGACAGGATCAAGCCCCAGAACCGTCGCCACCGCGGCCTGCGTATCGCTCTGCGTCTGGGTCGACAGCCAGATTTCGGCGCCGTCGGCACGCAGCTGGACGGTGCAATGCATCGGCTCCATGGTGGCATGGGCCAGGAACGGCACCTCGAACAGCGTGTCCACGACATGGGCGGCCCCGGCCAGCGCCTGGGCGGTGGCCGTCACATTGGTGCCGGGCATTTCGCTGCCCGGAAAGCTGTAGCCCTTGCCTGCCATGGCGGCATCGCGCAGCTGCCGGGACAGGCCGTCGCTGTCGATCCCGGCATTCGGCCCCGGTGCCCATTGCGGCGACAGGGCCGCCAGCCCCTTCGATGCCGGCCAGTAACCGTCCGCCACCACCGCCAGCGCACCTGTCAAGCGCACCACCTTGCGCACGCCGCGTACGGCCAGGGCCGGGGCTTCATCCACGGATACAAGCGTGCCGCCAAAAGTGGGGGCGTGCGTAACCACCGCCGTCAGCATGCCGGACAGGCGCACATCCAGGCCATAGACAGTGCTGCCATCGACCTTGCCCGGAATATCCTGACGCGGCAGCGGCTGGCCCAGCACTTTCCACTCGGTACGCGGGGTCAGCTTCGGCTCCGCCGGTGGCGACAGCTTGGCCGCATCGGTCAGCAGTTCCGTGTAGGGCAGCGACCGCCCGCTGGCCGCATGCAGGACCTTGGCCTCGCGCATCACCACCTGGTCCACCGGCACGCCGAAGCGGGCGGCCGCCGCCTCTGCCAGCATCTGCCGCGCCCCCGCCGCTGCCAGACGCAGCGGGCGAAGGTTGGTGCGCAGACCGATGCTGCCATAAACGGCGTAATTGCCGATGGATTTGTTGTGAAACGCCTTTTCCACGGGCGCCATTTCCATGCGCACCGATGCCAGCGGCACGGCCAGTTCCTCCGCCACCGCCTGCGCCAGGGCGCTGTTGGTGCCCTGGCCAATATCGCTGACATTAGTCAGGGCCGTCACCATGCCGTCGGGGGCAATCCGTATCCAGGGACCAAATCCCGGTGCCGCCGCACCCAGTGCCGGCAGCACACCAAAACCCACCGTCAAACCCGTCCCCGCCGACAGCGACAGGAAACCACGGCGCGACAATTCCATCTTGCCCATCATCGCCTCCCTTGTCTCAGACCGCGATGCCAGCAGCCGCCTTGATGGCGGCGCGCACACGCGGATAGGTGCCGCAACGGCACAGGTTGGTGATGGCGGCGTCGATGTCGGCGTCGCTGGGCTTGGGATTTTCCTTCAGCAGGGCCACGGCGGCCATGATCATGCCCGACTGGCAGTATCCGCATTGCGGCACCTGCCCTTCAATCCAGGCGCGCTGTACTGCGTGGGAACGGTCGGGCGACAAGGATTCGATGGTCGTCACCGATTGACCCGCGCACGCCTCCACCGGCATGGCGCAGGAGCGGACCGCCTGCCCGTCAATATGGACCGTACAGGCCCCGCATTGCCC
>JAIXTS010000245.1 GCA_027483805.1 Azospirillum sp.
TGCACCTGACCGTTCTTGGAACATTTCAGGCCATCCTGCACAAAGGGCAGGTTCTCCATATCCTGCTGGAACACATCGCCCAGCACGCCCAGTTCCTTGGCATCGGTCCAGGGTTGGTCGGGCCCCAGAAAGTTCATCTCCACCGGCGGCGGCTTGGGGGCGTCGGCCGGCAGGCGGACCAGGATGCGCACTTCCATCAGGGTCTTGTCCTGATCGGGCCAGGGGCGCCAGCGATAGACGATGTTGGGCATGAACCCGCCCCAGGGGGCAAAGTTGGGGAAGACGTTATAGACAAAGGCGTCCAGCAGTTCGGCGTCGGTCACCTGGCTGTGATCATAGCCGCTGTCCGCCTGGTATTTTTCCCGATTGGCAGAGGCCATGGCCCGGCGCGCCGTCATGCCATCGGGCACGTCCACCGACATTTCGGTGCCACCGGCGCGACCGTTATATTTCAGGAATTCGTCCACGATCCATTGCTGCGCCTTGCCGGCGGGATCGATATGCGGGGACATGACGGCAAAGGGCGTCAGGGCGGCGTTCACATGGTCGCCATAGGTGCTGTACTGGGTATTGGCATCGCCGGTGAAGGGCAGGATCTGCGGGTGAGTTTCCACCGTGTGCCAGGCCTCCATGAAGGCCTCGGCCACCACCTTCCAATTGGCGTTCACCACCTTGCCCACCCAGATCACGGTGGTGCATTCCTCATGCCGCCAGCGTTTGAAGAAGTCGGGCAGGGGGGCCAGATAATCCTCCAGGCTGGGGCCTTCGGCGGCTTCACGGAGGAAGATGTACCCCGCCCAGCGCCCGACCTGCGCCTCCGGCAGGGCCAGCTTTTCCTCCTGCAGGTGCGGGAAGTCCCAGCGGCAGGGGATGTTTTTCAGGCTGCCGTCGTTATTCCAGGCAAAGCCATGGAAGGGGCATTTGAACTCCGCCGCCGACCCGCTTTCCAGGCGCAGTTTGCGCCCGCGATGCAGACAGACATTGTGGAAGGCGCGGATGGAGCCGTCTTCCTGCCGTGTCACCAGATAGGATCGGCCGGCATTTTCGTAGAGGACGAAGTCGCCCGGTTCGGGCATATCCTCTTCGCGCGCGGCGAACTGCCAGACGCGCGGCCACATTTTCTCCAGCTCACGCCGGAAAAAATCGGGACTGGTATAGCGGTCGGCCTGCAACGGCGCGCTGCCCATATACTGATAGTTTTCCTGGCGCAGGAAATCGGGCACGGGCCGCGTGTCCGTGTCCATCAGGTCGTTCCACGAGGTGCCGGGGCACCGGGCCTCGCCGGGTTTGGGCTGGGACGAAAGATCATCTGGCACGGCAACCTCCCTGAACCTGTTTGATTTTTGAACCAAGGACGCGTCAAACCCCCACCAACCCCGCCGTGGTGCCGCCATCGGCCACCAGTTCGGCCCCGTTGATCAGCGAGGATTCCTCGCTGGCCAGGAAACTGACCAGGGCCGCCACCTCCTCCACCCGGCCCAGACGGCCCAGCGGGGAGATATTGCCCAGATAGGCCAATGAGGCATCAGGGTCGGGCGTGTCGGCCACGGCCCGGCGGATGATGGGCGTGTCGATAATGCCGGGATGGATGGAGTTACAGCGGATATTGGTCCTGGTCCGCGCGCAATGTACCGCTACCGACTTCGCCAGCAGGCGGACCGCCCCCTTGGAGGTCGTATAGGCGATGTTGGCGGGCAGGCCGACCAGACCGTTGATGGAGGAATTGATGATGATCGACCCGCCCGACCCGCCGGGATTGGCCTTCATGGCGGCAATCGCGTGCTGACAGGTCAGCATGGTGCCCGTCACATTGACGGTCATGATGCGGTTCCAGGCGGCAAGGCCGATCGTCTCGATACTGCCGTCGCCCGTCTCAATTCCGGCATTGGCAAAGGCGATGTCCAGGCGTCCGAACCGGTCGGCGATCACCTGCATCAGGGCGGGCCAGGCGGCGTCATCCGTCACGTCATGGGCGTGGAAATGGGCGCCGGTTTCCTGGCTGACCGCTTCGGCGGCGGCGGCGTTGGAACCCGTGAACACCACCTTGGCCCCGTCTGCCGTCAGGCGCCGCACCGCCGCCGCCCCGATGCCCGCCGTGCCGCCGGTGACCAGGGCCACCTTGCCGTCAAGCCTTGCCATTCATGCCTCCCTGTTCTTCTGCGATCCGTGCCGCGATGCGTTGGCGCAGGATGTCCTTGCGCACCTTGCCTGAGGCGGTGCGGGGCAGGTCGGTCACCAGCTCCACCCGTTCGGGGAATTTCTGCCGGGCCAGACCCGCCGCCGCCACATGCCGGGTGATGCTGTCCAGGTCGGGCACGGAACCCGGCTGCGGCACCACATAGACGCACACCGTCTCGCCCAGCCGTGCATGCGGCATGGATATGGCCGCCACCTCCTGCACGCCGGGATGCCGGTGCAGCACATCCTCGATATCCTTGGCCGACAGGTTTTCCCCGCCCCGGATGATCAGGTCCTTCTTGCGGCCTGTGATGACGATGGCGCCGGCGGGCGTCAGGTGTCCGATATCGCCGGTGCGGAAATAGCCGTCCGCATCCATGGCCTCCCGCGTCTGGTCGGCATCGGCATAACCCATGAACAAGGAGGGACCGCGCACCAGGATTTCCCCATCCTGCCCCCGGCCCAGCACGGTTCCCGCCTCATCCACGATGCGGATGTCATAATCAATGACCTTGCCGTCGGTGGTGGCCGCCATCTCCTGCTCATCGGCCTCCATGCAGCCCTGGGTGATCAGGGGGGCCTCCGTGCTGCCATAGACGCGGAAGGCCCGACCACGCTCGAACAGGGCGTTGGCGCGGCGGATCAGATCGGGCGGGACGGCAGCACCCCCGCAGGCGAAAATCTTCAGACTGGGCAGGCGCGACCCCGCCCGTTCCGCCGCCTCCAGCAATTCCTGCAGGAACGGTGTCGCCCCGATGGTGATGTTCACCCCGTGCCGGTCGATCAGGGCCACCGCCTCATCCGCGTTCCAGCGTTCCATGAACAGGGTGCGGGTGCCATCGGTGAACGGAAGCTCAATGCCGTTGGAATAACCCGTGATATGGGTGACGGGCGAGGGCATCAGCATCAGATCACCCGGCGCCAGGCCCCAATATCCCATATAGATATGGGAGACGCGGGCAATGGACCGGTGGTCATGCATCACCGCCTTGGGCCGGCCCGTCGTTCCCGAAGTGTACATGACCAGCTTCAAGGCGGTGGCGGCGATGGGGGGCCAGTCGATCCGTCGGCCCCGACCCGCCGCGATCAGTGCCGCCAATGTCAGCGGGGTGTCCGTGGCGCGCACATAAACCACATGGCGCAGGTCGGGCAGGGACGCGCGCAGCCCGTCCAGCATGCCGCGATAATCAAAGCCGCGATAGGTGTCGGGGATAAAGATCAGCCGGCTTTTGCAGTCGGCCAGGATCAAGCCCACCTCCGCCCCGCGATAGATCGGCACGATGGGGTTGCAGACCAGGCCCAGCAGGCTGGCCGCCATATCCACCAGCACCGCCTCCATCCAGTTGGGCAACTGGAAGCTGATCACGTCACCGGGCCGCAAGCCCAGGTCCCACAGGCCGACCGCCAGGGCCTCCGCATCGCTCAGCAGGCTGGCATAGGTACAGGGATGCTGGTCCTGGTTGAGGAAGGCGACATTGTCGGGCGCGCGTTCGGCATGCTGACGCGCCAGCACGGCCAGGGGCTGTGCCGTCCAGGTTGCGCGCGCCGGGGCCAGGGCCGATGCCATCACATATATCCTTCCGTCATGCCGGCGGCTGTCCAGCCGCCCAACCGGTCCAGATGCCAGCCCGCACCCCCGAACAGGGTCTCCAGCAGCATCAGGCGCCGATAGTAATGCCCGATAACATACTCTTCTGTCATGCCGATCCCGCCGTGCAACTGGATTGACTGTTCGCCGATCAGGCGGGCGGCGGCGGCACTGCGCGCCTTGGCGGCGGCGGTCAGAAGGGGGGCATCCGGCGCCTGGATGCTGGCCGCACCGATGGCGGCCCAGGTGATGGCAGCGGCTTCCTGTGCGGCCAGGGTCATGTCGACCATCCGGTGCTGCGGCACCTGGAAACTGCCGATGGTCGTGCCGAACTGGGTCCGGGTTTTCAGATAGTCCAGGGTCAGGCGGTTCGCCATTTCCATGGCCCCCACCGCCTCGGCGCAGACGGCAAGCGCTGCCATCTGGTCCAGGCGGTCCAGCAGGCCCGCATTGCCGCCGGGCAGCCGGTCACCCGCCGTGACCCTGACCTTGTCCAGCGACAGATCGCAGACGGGGCGGTCATCGATGCTGCGGGCCTGCGCCAGACTGACGCCCGGCGCGTCGGGGGCGACCAGGAACAGGGCCGTATCGCCCGCCAGATCGGCCTTGACGATGATACGGTCGGCACTGGCGCCATAAAGCACAAAGCCCCGCTGTCCCGACAGGATGTAGCCATCGCCATCGACACTGGCCGTCACGGGGCCGGTGTCCTGAGCGCCGTCATCCTGGGCAAAGGCGATGATGGCGCGGCCTTCGGCGATGGCAGGCAGCCAAAGGGCCCTTTGTTCGGCACTGCCGCCATCGCAAAGCGCGCCCGCCGCCTGGATCAGCGTGGGCAGCAGCGGTTCCATCAGCAGGCCGCGCCCGGCGGCCCGCATCAGCACCGCCAGTTCCGCCAGCCCGCCACCGGAACCGCCATGCGCCTCCGCAATGGCGACGCCCAGCCATCCCAACTCGCCATAGGTGGCCCATTCCTGGCGGCCGAACCCATCATCTGATTTCAGGATCGCGAACCGCCGTTCCGCGCCATAGGCCTCTTCAACAAAGCGGTTGAGGCTGTCGGCCAGCAGGCTGCGGTCTTCTTGGGTGAATGCCGACATGATGCTCCCTAGAGGCCA
>JAIXTS010000478.1 GCA_027483805.1 Azospirillum sp.
ATCATGCCGGAAAGCCATGACACGATCTTCCTGTCGACCGCCGACAAGGATGGTCTGATGGTGGCGCTGATCCAGTCCAACTATCGCGGCATGGGTTCCGGTCTGGTGCCCGACGGTCTGGGCTTCATGCTGCAGGATCGCGGCGAACAGTTCGCGCTGGACCCCAAACACCCGAATGTCTATGCGCCCGGCAAGCGCCCCTTCCACACCATCATTCCCGGTTTTGTGACCAAGGATAACAAGCCCTTTGCCGCCTATGGCGTGATGGGCGGCGGCATGCAGCCGCAGGGCCATACCCAGGTCCTGGTCAACATGATCGATTTCGGCATGAATGTGCAGGAAGCTGGCGACGCCGCCCGCTGGCAGCATGAAGGATCGCCCGAACCCACCGGTGAAGCCGGCGAGGGGGTGGGTACCCTCTATGTCGAACAGGGCGTGTCGCCTGCCGTGATCGAGGAGCTGAAGAAACGCGGCCACAAGGTCGAGGTGAAGCCCGGCCTGCATTATGGCAGCTATGAAGCCATCGTCCGCGATCATGTGAACGGCGTCTACCGCGCCGGCACGGAAATGCGCGTCGATGGCCACGCAGCGGGGTACTAGAGCAGTTTGCGGTCAGCCGAAATACGCTCCAGAGCGGACACAGCCAGACGGCAATCCCATCTTCTGCCGTCATCCCGGCTTGTCACCGGGATGACGATGGGGGCGAGCCGTCACTGTAAAGCGGCCCTATGGCGGGCAGCGTCAAGGTGGAACCGGGATGGTGGCATGGGTCAGGTCAAGCCGGCGGTGAGCCCTGACCCTGTGCGCCCAGTTTACCTTCATCCCCACCCCTTCCATGCGTAACTTCCTTGCCTCACGGCCATGGCGCTATGCTACGCACGGTCCCTTGACCTGACGCAGCAACGCCCGGTCCGGGGTCCCATCCCCCGCCAGGGCAGAGGATTGAAGTGATGAACAAGCGACGCGACGGCGGCCATGCCGCCAAGGGACCCAGCCAGCGCCAACTGCGCGTAGGCGAGGAAATCCGCCATACCCTGGCTGACATTTTCCGCCGCGGGGAATTCCGCGACCCGGAATTGATGGACCTGAACGTCACCGTGTCGGAAGTGCGCATCAGCCCCGACCTGAAGAATGCCACGGCCTTTGTCATGCCGCTGGGCGGGTCCAAGCCGGAACTGGTGGCCGCGCTGAACCGTGCCTCGGCCTTCCTGCGCACCCATGTGGCGCATGAAATGCGCCTGCCCTATGCCCCGCGCCTGTCCTTCCAGCTGGATACCAGCTTCGATTACGCGGAAAAGATCGACCGGATCCTGCATGACCCGCATGTCGCCCGCGACATGACCGGGATCGTGGATACCGGCAACGACGATGCCGCCCAGGAAGAGGAAGAGGCCGGGGACAAGAACCATGGCGCGTAAGCGCAAGGGTGTACCCCGTCACGGCTGGCTGGTGCTGGACAAGCCCGGCACCATGACCAGCACCCAGGCCATGGCAAAGGTGCGCTGGATGATGAATGCGGAAAAGGCGGGCCATGGCGGCACGCTGGACCCCATCGCCACCGGCATCCTGCCCATCGCCTTTGGGGAGGCGACAAAGACCGTCCAGTACGCCATGGACGGGCACAAGACCTACCGTTTCGTGATGAAATTCGGGGAGGCGACGGACACCGACGACCGCGCCGGCCAAGTCATCGCCACCAGCGATGGGCGCCCCACGGACGAACAGATCGAAAAGGCGCTGGAGGCATTCCAGGGCCTGATCAGCCAGGTGCCGCCGCAATATTCCGCCATCAAGGTGGATGGTGAACGCGCCTATGATCTGGCCCGTGAGGGGGAGGCGGTGGAACTGGCCGCCCGCACGGTGCGGATCGACGGCTTCCACCTGACGGGCCGCCCCGATGCCGACCATGCCGAATTCGAGGTGGAATGCGGCAAGGGCACCTATATGCGCTCGCTGGCCCGTGATCTGGCGGTTGCGGTTGGCACGGTGGGCCATATCACCGTGCTGCGCCGCCTGTCCGTGGGGCCGTTCACGCTGGCCAATGCGGTGACGCTGGAACAGTTGGAACAGATCGTGGCGGAAGGCGACCCGGCGGGGCTGCTGATGCCTGTCGCTGCCCCGCTGGACCGGTTGCCCGCCATTGATCTGACACCGGTGGAGGCCGACCGCCTGCGCCATGGTCAGGGGGTGTCGCTGCTGCGCCGGGCCGATCTTGACCGGCTGGAGGCGCTGCGCGGTGCGGCAGGCGAGGAAGGGACGGCCCTGGCGCTCTGCGCGGGGCATCCCGTGGCCCTGGTTCGCCTGGACGGGGCGGAGATCCGGCCCGCCCGTGTGCTGAATCTATAGGGGCAAAGGGCATCATTGATGGCACGGCATACGGCGCCGACCGGTGTCGTACCGTGCCTGTCCCGTCCCGGTCCTGACAGGATCAGCGCCGGGCCAGCAGATCCTGATGCCCCACGGTCAGGCGCGCGCCCTGTTCGCTGGCCAGATGCCGGCGGCGTTCGGCCCAGCCCTGGATACGGGCCAGGCTGCCCTGGTCCTGTTCGATGGCGGCCTTTTCATAACCGGCGATCATGGCCAGATGGGCCGCGATCTGTTTCGGCCCGATCTTCCAGTCGGCCAGCGCGGTTTCGACCTTGTACCCCGCCCCGGTCAGGGCCGCGACCAGGGCCTGGGGCGCCGTGGTGCCCAGCGCCGGCCCGCCCAGGCCCTTGGCCCGGTTCATATGGCCATGGAACAGGTCCAGGACAAAGCCATCATCCGGATCGGCGACGGAGAAGTTGACCCGCCCATCCACCGTCAGCGTGGCCAGCAGCGGCGGGTAGCCGCAACTGGCCAGTTCCGTGACGAACCGGTCCAGCCAGGGCCGTGACACCAGATCGAACAGCGCCTTGGCCGTGATCCCGTCATACTGGTTCAGGCCCAGATCGGCTGGGTCCTGGGCCAGATCGAAACTGCGCATCTCCACCCGCACGGCCATGTCGTCGCAGGTGATCATATAGGCGCGGCGCTGTTCCTTATGTTCCCAGCCATTGCGGTCGGCCCAGCGGCCGATCTCCCCCGGCGCCTTGGACAGGAGCTTGCGGTCCTTCTCGATCAAGGTCCAATCCTGCTCCCCCCGGCCCAGTTTCATGGCCAGTTGGCGAACATTGCTGCCGGTACCCGCCCCCAGATCAATGATCATCGGACGGGCAGGCAGGATGCGACCGAAGGCCCAGGCCAGCCCCACGGCACGCGCCGCCTCATCCAGCGGTTCGCGCAGGCGCAGCCAGTCGGAATCGAAATCCAGAGTCATGCCCGTGTCCGATCGCTTTCCCCGGAAACCACCATGCCGGATAGAGCGTCCCGTATCAATGAGACAGAGTTTTGCCATGTCGGCAACTTCTCGCCCGCCCGTATCGCGCCTTGGTGGGCCGCCGCCAGCGCGGCCGGATCGGCAAGAAGCCGGTCGAACGCGGCTGCCAGGGCGGCTGCATCACCCGGCGGGACCAGAGCCCCGGCCGTGGGGGGCACCACCTCTGCCAGTCCGCCGGCATCGCTGACAATGCAGGGCAACCCGCGTTTCAACGCATCGGCGGCCACCATGCCATAGCCTTCATGGAAACTGACCAGGGTGAACAGGTCGGCCGCCCGCCATTCCGCCTCCAGCGCCGGGCCGGACAGTTCCCCCATCATGCGCACCCGGTCTGCAAGGCCGTGGCCGGCCACGGCCCGGGCGATGGCGGCGGCCTGTCCGGGATGACGGGCATCGCTGCCCACCAGATGCAGGCGCCAGGGCCGATGCCGCAGCCGGGCCAGCGCGTCGATCAGCACCAGATGCCCCTTGCGCGGGGTCAGGGTGGCCACACACAGGATCACCGGCCCGTCCGCCCCGCCACTGCCCGTGGCCGGGTCGGCCGGGTCGGTGCCGGGATGGGCGATGGTGATGTGCGCGGCGGGTACCGACAGGTCGATCACACCCCGCATCGTGGCCTGCGACGGCACGATGACATGGCGCATATGGGCCAGGGCGTCACGCTCGATCCGGAACAGGGTATCCGCCTGTTCCGGCGACAGCCCGTTTTCCAGGTGCAGCGGATGATGGACAAGGGCGGCAAAGCGCAGGCGGTAGCGGTCGACCCAGATGGCATGTGCCGCCACCGGCAGGGCCAGACCATCGATCAGCACCCGGCCCCCGTCCGGGATGGCGGCCATCATGGCATCGGCGGCATTACGCGACGGATCATCGACAAAGGGGTGCGGCCCCGGCAGTTCATGCACGACAACCGCGTCGCCCCGGTCACGCAGACCCGCCACCAGCCGGCGCAGATAGCCATACCCGCCCGTCAGCTGCTGGATGTCGCCGGGGCAGATGATATGCAGTGTCCGATCCGGCATCAGGCGGCTTCCCCGTTCAACGGGGCCTCATAGGCACCCCAGGCCACATGGCTTTCCGACAGGGTGATGCGCAGACTGTCCAGCGCCGGCCCGTCCGCCCCCAGGGCGCCGGCCCGGATGCCGGCTGCCAGCTTGCGGTGGATGTCGCCGGCCAGGAATTCGGTGGTGGTGTTGCGGCCGCGATAGTCCGGCAGCTCGTCCAGGTTTTTGTAATTCAGGGGCGCCAGGACCTGTTTCAGCAGCACCGACGCCGCCCCGATATCCACCACCAGCCCCTCCGGCGACAATTGCCGCCGGCGGAACTCCGCATCCACCACAAAGGTGGCACCGTGCAGTGCCTGGGCCGGCCCAAAAATGGCGCCGACAAAACTATGGGCAATCATGATGTGCTCTCGCACCGACAGGAAATACATGGGCGGGCCTTTCAGGGGACGGAGCGCTGATACCGGACGACCGGGCAACCAAGGGGCAGGCTGGAAAGTTCGGCCATGGCCCGCGGCAGGTCGGCAAAATCGATGCGCGGGCCCAGCAGCAGGTCCAGTACGGGATCGCCCAGCAGCGACAGGGCCTTGTCCAGCCGGCGCGACAGGGTCCAGCGGGGGCGGAAGGCGGGCGACACCTTGCCCACCTGCGACGACACGATGCGATGGCGGTTGGGATGGAACCCGCCGCCCAGCGCCAGCGTGACGGGCCGGTCCCCGTACCAGGATGCCTCCACTACAATGGCCTCCATCCCGGCCAGACGCAGGGCCGTCTCCAGCCCTTCGCCCGTGGCGCTGGTATGGATGACCAGGTCGCAATCCCCCGGCTCTGCCTTGCCGGGGGTGGTGAAGTCGGCGCCGAAGGCCCGGGCGATGCCGGCGCGGGTCGGATCGATATCCAGCAGGGTGACCTCCGCCCCCGGCAGGCGCGCGGCAAGATAGGTGACCAGCCCGCCGACCAGCCCGCCGCCGACGACCGCGATCCGTTGCCCCGGTGCCGCCCCGCCATCCCACAGGATATTCAGCGCCGTTTCCATGTTGGCCGCCAGGACGGCGCGTTCGGTGGGCACATTGTCGGGCACGGGCCGGCACCCCTCCACCGGGATCACGGCCACATCCTGATGCGGGTGCAGGGAAAAGACGCGGCGTCCGGCCAGATTGGCGGGGCCATATTCGGCGATGCCGACCAGCGCATAGCCATATTTCACCGGCCCCGGAAAATCCCCTTCCTGGAACGGACAGCGCATGATCGGGTACAGGTCCGCCGGCACCCCGCCGCGGAAGACCAGCGATTCGGTCCCCCGGCTGATGCCGCTGGCCAGGGCCGTGACCAGCACGTCCCCCGCCAGCGGTTCCGGCAATTCCTGTTGGCACAGCGCGCCTTTGCCGGGGGCAAGGGTCCAGAAGGCGGTGGCACGGTCGGGCAGGGGCGGCATGCGCAGGCGACCTCCATGAACGGATGGGGGAAGATAAGGTAGAAGTCTGGTGGGAATAAAGGGGCCTCAGGTCCGGATGGCAGCCATGAGGTGTAACGGCGCTGTCAATCAACACCGCTCCGGCCATATCATCCCCTCCCCGCGACCCGACCCCCGGACCATCATGCGCCGCCACGACCGCCCTTCCGGCCACGACCCGTCTCAGCCCAAGACACAGCGCCTGACGGACGGGCAGGTGCTGCGTCAACTGCTGCCCTATCTGTGGCCGGCGGGGCAGGTGGGCATCAAGGTGCGGGTGGTCACCGCCCTGCTGTTCCTGGCGGCGGCCAAGGCGGCGAATGTGTCCGTCCCCATCTGGTACAAGGGCGCGGTCGATACGCTGACCAAGCCCGGGGACGCCGCCGGCAATCCGCTGCTGGTCATCCCGCTGGGTTTCATCCTGGCCTATGGTCTGGCGCGTGTGCTCAGCCTGGCGTTCGGCGAACTGCGCGATGCCATTTTTGAACGGGTCAGCCAGCGGGCCATGCGGGTGGCGGCCCTGAATGTCTTCCGCCATCTGCACGCCCTGTCGCTGCGCTTCCATCTGGAACGGCAGACGGGCGGGCTGTCCCGGGTGGTTGAACGCGGCACCAAGGCCATCGACAGCCTGCTCAGCACCTCGCTGTTCAATATCCTGCCCACCCTGCTGGAAATCGCCCTGGTGACGGGCATCCTCTGGCACCTGTTCGATGTGCGCTTCGCCGCCGTCACCTTCGGTACGGTCGCGGGCTATATCTGGTACACGATCGCCGTCACCAACTGGCGCACCCGCATCCGGCGCGACATGCTGGACGCCGATACCCGTGCCAGCGCCAAGGCCATCGACAGCCTGCTGAACTTTGAAACCGTCAAATATTTCGGGAATGAGGCTTTTGAGGCCCGGCGCTATGACAGGGCGTTGCAAGCCTATGAAAACGCGGCCGTGCGCACCCAATCGTCCCTGTCTTTGCTGAATGTGGGGCAGGGCATCATCATCGCGGTCGGGGTGGTGACCGTGATGTGGATGGCGGCCGATGGCATTGTGCAGGGCCAGCTTTCCATCGGCGATTTTGTGCTGGTGAACACCTATCTGCTGCAGCTGTACCAGCCGCTGAATATTTTCGGCTTCGTCTATCGCGGCATCAAGGAGTCGCTGAATGAGATGGAGCGGATGTTCGAACTTCTGTCCGTCAACCGGGAGGTGCAGGATGCGCCCGGCGCCCCGGCCCTGGCCCCACGCGGCGGGCAGGTGCGGTTCGAAGCGGTGGAATTCGCCTATGACCCGCGCCGCCCCATCCTGAAGGGCCTGGATTTCACCATCCAGGCCGGCCACACGGTGGCGGTGGTGGGGCCGACCGGGGCCGGCAAATCCACCCTGTCGCGCCTGCTCTATCGGTTCTATGACACAACGGCGGGCGGCATCCGTATCGACGGGCAGGATGTGCGTGACGTGACGCAGGAATCCTTGCGCGCCGCCATCGGCATCGTGCCGCAGGACACGGTCCTGTTTAATGATACGATCCGCTACAACATCGCCTATGGCCGCCCTGGGGCCGCGCAGGAAGATCTGGACCGCGTGGCAGAGGCCGCGCAGATCCTGGATTTTATCAAGGCGCTGCCCGATGGCTGGGACACGATGGTGGGCGAACGCGGCCTGAAACTGTCGGGCGGGGAAAAGCAGCGCGTGGCCATCGCCCGCACCTTGCTGAAGGACCCGCCCATCCTGATCCTGGATGAGGCGACATCGGCCCTGGATACGCATACGGAGCGGGAAATCCAGGCCGCCCTGCGTGACGCGGCGCGCGGCCGCACCACGCTGGTCATTGCCCATCGCCTGTCCACGGTTGTGGACGCGGATGAGATTATTGTGCTGGAAGCCGGGCGCATCTCCGAACGCGGCAGCCACAGCGCCCTGCTGGCCCAGGGCGGGGCCTATGCGGCCCTGTGGGCCAAGCAGCAGGAGGCGGTTTAAGTCAAAAAGGTGCCCCGGCGGGGTGTCCAAACCCTGCCGGGGCATTGTCAATCACTCGGCCGACAGAACGCCGCGTTCGACCTGATCGCGTTCGATGCTCTCAAACAGGGCGCGGAAATTGCCCTCGCCGAAACCGTCATCGCCCTTACGCTGGATGATCTCAAAAAAGATCGGGCCGATGACCGTGCTGGTGAAGATCTGCAACAGCAGGCCGCCACCCGGCGCGCCATCCAGCAGGATGCCCCGGGCCCGCAGCTCTTCCGTCGGCTGGCCATGGCCGGGCAGACGGTCTTCCAGCATGTCGTAATAGGTGCCGGGCGGCGGGGTCATGAAGGTGACGCCATTTTCCTTCAGCGCGTCGAAGGTCTTGACGATGTCGTTGGTGGACAGCGCGATGTGCTGGATGCCCTCGCCCTTATATTCGCGCAGATATTCCTCGATCTGGTCGACGCGGCCTTCCACGCCGGCACTCTCGTTGATCGGAATGCGGATTTTGCCGCAGGGCGCGGTCAGCGCCCGGCTTTTCAGCCCCGTCAGCTTGCCTTCGATGTCGAAATAGCGGACCTGCCGGAAATTGAACAGCTTGGCATAGAAATCATACCAATAATCCATGCGGCCGCGATGGACATTGTGGGTCAGGTGATCAACCTCGACCAGACCACAGCCGACGGGGTTCTGGTCGGCGCCATCCAGGGGCACGAAGTCGATATCATAAATGGATGTGGGCGCCTTATGGCGGTCCACCAGATAGATCAGGCTGCCGCCGATGCCTTCGATGGCCGGGATGTTCAGCTCCATCGGGCCGATGCTGCCCTTCACATCCTTGGCGCCCAGTTCCAGGGCGCGGCGGTGCGCGGCGGCGGCATCCTTCACGCGGAAGGCCATGGCGCAGGCGCTGGGCCCATGGTCGCGCGCAAATTGCTGCGCCAGGCTGTCCTTCTCGCCATTGACGATGAAGTTGATGCCACCCTGGCGGTACAGCGTCACATTCTTCGACCGGTGGCGGGCCACCTTGGTAAAGCCCAGGACGGTGAACAGACTGTCCAGCGCCGCCGTATCCTCGGCCGTGTATTCCACGAATTCAAAGCCGTTGGTGCCCATGGGATTGTCCCACAGGTCACCCACGATCTGGCCGTTTTCCACGCGCGCCGTGCCGCCGTCCGCCATCTTGCTCTCCTGTGAAAATCTATCGGTTGGGGAATTGTTGGCATGATAGGGCCGATGGCCGGGGCATGTCCTTGCGAACTGCTCCCGGATTCTGGCAGTGTCAGGTGAGAAATTGCGCTAATCCATCAGTCAGAGGCAGATTATGGGCAGCTCTAGTTTGGACGCGGCAGATATCCGCATACTTGCTGCATTGCAGCGCAATGGCCGCCTTTCCAATGTCGACCTGGCCGATCAGGTGGGATTGTCGCCCAGCCCCTGTCTGCGCCGGGTCCGCGATCTGGAGGAACAGGGCTATATCCAGGGCTATACTGCCATCCTGGACCGCAAGAAGCTGGGCATGGGTGTGGTCGCCTTTGTGGAGGTGAAGATCGACCAGAATGCGGAGGGCGATGCCGATTTCCGGCGCGGCATCCTGCTGCTGCCCGAAGTGATCTCCTGCTTCGTGATGACCGGCACCATGGATTACCTGTTGCAGGTGATCGTCGAGGATCTGGACAGTTTTGCCGACCTGTCGATGCGCAAGCTCTTGTCGATCAAGGGGGTGAAGGAGGTGCGGTCCAGTTTCGTGCTGGACGTGGTCAAGCACTCCACCGCCGTGCCATTGCCGAAAGCAACCTGATAGCGGCAGGATGTGGCGCAACACCGGTCTTGATTACCACAGGAATTGCGGAGAACACCCACTACCACGGCACATCCGCAAGGAAATGCTCCGCCCCTGGCGCTATCATGGTTTCCAACAATTCCCACATGATTTGGGGACGAAGCCATGAACCAGACCAACGCACCGGCCAGCGACTTTGCCGTCCGCGTCACCGACAGCGGTAAGACCGACACGGCGCTGCGCGGCGATTACCGCCATGTCCAACCGGATTTCACCATCGACCAGGGCTGGGACAATTACACCAGCGCCGATCACGCCATGTGGCGCACGCTCTATGACCGGCAATCGGCCCTGCTGCCCCGCTATGCCGCTCCGGAATTCCTGGAAGGGCTGACCCGCCTGGATGTGCGTGACGGCATCCCGGATTTCCGGCGCGCGTCAGAGGTGCTGGACCGGGCCACCGGCTGGACTATCGTCGCCGTGCCGGGCCTGATCCCCGAACGGGAATTCTTTGAACATCTGGCGGCCCGACGCTTCCCCGTCACCAACTGGATCCGCAAGCCCGAAGAGATGGATTATCTCGTCGAACCCGATGTGTTTCATGATTTCTTCGGGCATGTGCCGCTGCTGACCCATCCGGTCTTCGCGGACTATCTTCAGGCCTATGGCATCGGCGGGGCCAAGGCCATCGCGCTGAACGGGCAGGAACATCTGGCCCGGCTTTACTGGTACATGGTCGAATTCGGCCTGATCAATACCAAGGACGGCTTGCGCGCCTATGGGGCCGGCATGCTGTCGTCGCGCGGGGAGACGCAGTTCTGCATCGAAAGCCCGTCGCCCCACCGTATCGGCTTTGATCTGGAACGCGTGATGCGCACCCAGTACCGGATCGATGATTACCAGCAGACCTATTTCGTGCTGGACAGCTATGAGCAGTTGATGAACGCCACGGACGTGGATTTCACCCCGCTTTACGCCCGTCTGCGCACCCTGCCGGCCATCGGCCCGACGGAGGTTCTGCCCACCGACCGCGTCTTCACCCTGGGCACCCAGGGCGAAAGCCACAAGGCGGC
>JAIXTS010000315.1 GCA_027483805.1 Azospirillum sp.
CCCGATGGCAAGACGGTGGAAGCGGAAGCCGCCCACGGCACCGTGACCCGCCACTATCGTGAGCATCAGAAGGGCAAGCCCACCTCCACCAACCCGATCGCCAGCATCTTCGCCTGGACCCAGGGCCTGACCTATCGCGGCAAGTTCGACGAGACGCCGGACGTGGTGGAGTTCGCCCGGACCCTGGAACGCGTCTGCGTGGATACGGTCGAAAGCGGCTACATGACCAAGGACCTGGCCACCCTGATCGGCCCGGACCAGAAGTGGCTGACCACCCAGGACTTCCTGGCCAAGCTGGACGAGAACCTGCAGGCCGCCCGCGCCAAGTAAGCGCTGTCCCTGTCAACGGTTTGAGTGCGTGAAGAATCCCGGCCGTGGCAACGCGGCCGGGGTTTTTTTATGTAGGTCGGGCTTTTGCGAGAAGCGGAAAGGACGGTGCCCAGCGTTTCACCGGGTATGAGGCCATGCACAGCGTTAAGTTAGCGCCTATGGGCGAAAGCCGGGAAGGCGAAGAACGACGCCCCAAAGGGCAATGCATTTGCATTGGCCCGTCCTTCGCCCTATCTTCAGAGGATCGGAGGATCATGGAATGGGCATCGACCTGGAATTTGAAGGCAGCCTGACCGAGCGGCATCAGACCACGGTGCCCAGTGGGGTACGCCGTGCCTTGAAGGTCGGTTCCCGCGACCGCGTCGTCTGGCGCGTGATCGACGGACAGACCGCCATTGTCACATTCCGGCGGGACGAGGCAGAGGCCGAAGAAGACCCCGCCTTGACCAGATTCCTGGCGCTTCTGGAGCGCGACATCGCCAAGGGCAATCTGACATCGCTGCGGCCTGAACTGCTGTCGCAGATGGAAAGCCTGAGCGGCGGGGTGTCTTTCGATCTGGACGCCCCCCTGCCCGGCGACGATGGCGATGAGTGACGGCCCGCTGTTAAAGCGGCATGGCTGGACCCTGTTGTTCCACCCCTGTTTTCAGGATCAGGTGGCAGACCTGGTCGCCAAGGTCAGGAAGGTGCAGCAGCGCGATCCAACCGGGTGGCGGAACCATCGTAGCGCGAAGCTGCTGGCGGCCGTCCGGCATCTTGTCCTGGGGACGATACCGGCGGACCCGACCGATCCGGGCTTTCGCCAGGGGGACACGCTGGGCCCAGCCTACCGCCACTGGTTTCGTGCCAAATTCTTCCAGCAATACCGGCTGTTTTTTCGATACCATTCCAAGACGCGGATCATTGCCTTTGGCTGGATCAATGATGACAACAGCCTGCGCGCCTATGACAGCACCAATGACGCCTATCTGACATTCAAACGTATGCTGGACAATAGCCATCCACCCGACGATTGGGAAACGCTGATCGCGGCCTGTTCAAAGGTGATGCGGGAAGATTAGGACGCGCCGTCCCCCAGCCCCAGCATCTGCATCATGCCCGCCGGCTGTACCAAAAGATCGGCCAGGGTGACCTCGTCCAGGACCGCCAGGAAGGCGGCCAGCGCCTTGCCCAGGATTTTTTGCAGGCGGCAGTCGCTGGTGATGGGACAGGTGTTCCCCGTCTCAAAACATTCCACCAGGGACATGTCGTTTTCCAACTGCCGCACCAGCGCACCCAGATTGATCTCTGCCGCCGGACGGCCCAGGGAAAGGCCGCCATTGCGGCCCCGGACGGTCCGCACATGGCCCAGGCGGCCCAGTTCATTGACGATCTTGGTCAGGTGGTTTTCGGAAATGGCGTAGCGGGCGGCGATTTCCGGGATGGTGGACAGGCCTTCGCGCTTCATCCCCAGATAAAGCAGCACGCGCAATCCATAATCCGTGTAGCGGGTCAGCCGCATCGTCCCATCCCCCTGGCCAGAACGCCCTGCATGCCATCCGACCGCTGAAAAGGACAAGCCTTGGCGGCGGGAGGGCTGACATGTCTGCGTCTGAAACAAAAGATACATTGAAAATATTGCTTTTCAAGGGCGCCCGCAATAAGGTGCGTTCTAGATGCATCTTTAATGTCACGACCCGAGAGAGACGAGAAATCCCATGCTGTCGCCTGAAACCATCGCCATCGTGAAAGCCACCGCCCCGGTCATGCATCAGCATGGGGAGGCCATCACGCGGCATATGTATGAGAAGCTGCTGCGCGACCCCGCCATCCGCGCCATTTTCGACCCGACCCATCAGCGCAACGGCACCCAGGCCAAGGCGCTGGCCGGCGCGGTCGCGGCCTATGCCGACAATATCGACAATCTGGCGGCCCTGGGCCCGGCGGTGGAGCGCATCGCCGAACGGCATGTCAGCCTGCATGTCCAGCCCTATCATTATGACATTGTCGGCACCAACCTGCTGGGCTCCGTCGCGGAAGTGCTGGGCAATGCCGCCACGCCGGCCATCCTGCATGCCTGGACCGAGGCCTGGATGGTGCTGCGCGACATTTTTGTGGGCGTGGAGCAGAACAAGTACAAGAACAGCGCCATGGCGCCCGGCGGCTGGTACGGATGGCGCCGGTTCAAGGTGGTGGACGCCGTGCCGGAAAGCAGCGTCATCCGCAGCCTGCATCTGGAACCCGTGGATGGCGGGGCCATCCTGTCCTTCCGCCCCGGCCAGTACCTGACCCTGAACCTGCCGGTGCCGGGCCATGGGCCGCTGCTGCGCCATTACAGCCTGTCCAGCGCCCCCAATGGCCGTTCGTACCGCATTTCCGTCAAGCATGAGGTGGCGCCGGCAAACGGGGTGCCCGACGGCCTGGGCTCCAGCTTCCTGCACCGTCAGCTGTCGGTCGGCGACATCGTGGATGTGGCGCCGCCGGCGGGCAGCTTCACCGCACCGGCAGGCGATGGCCCGCTGTTCCTGCTGGCCGGCGGAGTCGGCATCACGCCGCTGCTGTCCATGGCGGAAAACGAGCTGGCGCAAGAGACGAAGCGGCCGCTGCATCTGTTCCATGCCGTACGCGACCGGGCACATCAGGCCTTTGGCAAACAGCTGCGCACCCTGGCCGCCGCCCATGACAACCTGTCCGTCAGCATACTTTTTGAGCAGGTGGTCGGGGACGACCAGCCCGGCCAGGACCATGACGCGGAAGGCCGGATCGACCCGGCCGCCATCGCCGCCCTGCCCCAGGCCGCCGGCGCACATTTCATGGTCTGCGGTCCCAAAGCATTCATGGCCTGCGTTATCAAGGGTTTGCGCGCCGCCGGCGTACCGGCAGACCGCATCCGCTACGAATTCTTCGGCTCTCATGAAGAAGAACTGCTTGACTGAGGCGAAATCGCCGCAAAAGCACGCGTGCTGAAAATTCAAAAACCGCAGTTTTCCTTTGCCCATGGCGTCGGCAGGCGCCGTGGGCCTTTTTTATTCACCTGTCTGCATTTGAGGCATATTGCCGATGTTAACGGGTTATGACAGCGTCAGGATACGGGAAGTGCGTACCGGGAATGGTGCGCCCCGACAAGAAGAACGCGTGGGAGGAGTTACAGCATGTCCAGCCATACCAACGGGCGCAATTTGCCCGGCCGTCACCCGCTTGGCCTGTCCATTCTGCTGTGCGGGGCCGCCGCCATCGCCCTGCCCGCCATGGGGCAGCAGGCGCCGGCCCAATCTTCCGGCCCGCTGCTGGAAGAGATCATCGTGACGGCCCGCAAGCGTGACGAGACGCTGAAGGATGTTCCCTTCTCCATCAACGCCATGAGCGCGGATTCGATGAAGGATGCCGGTGCGACCAATATTGAGGACGTGTCGCGCAACATTGTCGGCCTGTCGATCCAAAATCTGGGTCCCGGTCAGAGCCAGGTGGCCATCCGCGGCATTTCCGCCGGCCAGATCGTCCGCGACCAGCCGGGCGTGAAGGAACAGGTCGGCGTCTATCTGGACGAATCGGTCATCTCCCTCTCGCTGTTCACCCCGGACCTGGACCTGTATGACCTGAACCGCGTGGAAGTGCTGCGCGGGCCGCAGGGCACGCTGTACGGCTCCGGCTCGCTGTCGGGCACCATCCGCTACATCACCAACAAGCCGGACCAGAACACCCAGGAAGGCACCACCGAACTGTCG
>JAIXTS010000261.1 GCA_027483805.1 Azospirillum sp.
CTAAGTTACGCGACCATCACATACGAATGCATATCATGCATGCAAATCCAGGAGCGTATAATATATGCGTTTCTACTGCGTTTCCGAAGCATTGTCCTTCAGCATCATTTTAGTTATCCGATTGCGGTAGGGTTTGACAAGATTCCAAAAATTTCATGGGTGCAGATAAGAAGAAACCTGCATCGCTCGCCCATGTGGTTTCCCAAATGGCATCAGGTAGTACCCAAATTTCGAGGAAGTATCATATTTTAGTCAAATATGGGCACCCACAATTGGGTTGCTTTCCTATCCTAAGGGATTATACCGCCGCCCTTGCGAAGTTTAGGCCGAAGGGGTTAAAGCTTGCAATAGAAGTATGAAACAGAGTTGAGACGAGCTCCCAAAACAGAATGCGACGATAAAGTTATGCGACATATTGGTTTTTCGTTCCACCAACGTGGTGACTGTCGGTTCGACCGAGATATAGCGCATAATTTGTCCCGACAATCTGGTTAACATTTAATTAACGCTCCGTTTCCGCGTCTTCTTCTGTTGCAATGAAGTTCCTCCGTCTTAAGCTAAGTATACTAGAACTATTCGGTTTAGATGATGATGGTATCAACACCATTCCAGGTGATTGGTGCTTTTTTTCGTTTCTATCCGGTAGTGAGAATGTGGTGCGGTGCCAGTACGGCGAAGAGAAGGTGTTACTATGCAGTCCAGGTCGATTTCGGCACGTCTTAACGACCTGTCGTTCTTTACAAAATTTCTTATAGCACCGATCGCATCTTCTTTCTTGCTTGTTGTCATTGCAGGTCTTGGTGTGCGTGGCCTCTTCGATGCAGCTTCGCGGACTGAGACAATCGTTGCATCGGAAATGTCTTCCGCCATCTCCTTGGCCGATCTGGCGTCGGATATTCAGCGTGTGCAGTCAAAGCTCACCGATGCGTTGGTGGACAGCGCCGCTGGAGATTCCAGTGCCGTCGCACAGCGTAAAGCAGCAATTGTCGCGGAGATAACCAGGATTTCGGCTGCCTTCAAGACCATGGAGGCCGACACAGGCCTTCCCGACCGTGAGCGGGAGGCCATGGCTAAAGTTGTGGAGGGTTTGAACACCTACGCCGGCACGGTGGATGTCGTGGCCAGCATGCTGGAGGTCGATTTCGCTTCGGCGGTTGGAATGTTGACCCCGTTTCGTCAAAACTTCGAAGAGATGAACGCGCAGATCGACGCCCTGGTCGGTGAGCGGGTGCGGCAGGCGGGCATCAAAACCGACGAGGTTTCGAGTCAAGCAACCAACTTTGCCAATACATTCCTCGCGTTGGGTGGCACCGGCCTTGGCCTTCTTCTGGGATTCTCCGTTGCCCTTGCGCGCTCCAGCCGTCGATCGATCCGAGCCATTGCAAAGGCAACCGAACAGCTCGCCAGTGAGAACCTCTCTGTTGATGTGGACAGTCTGGCCCGGAGAGATGAACTCGGCAGTATTGTTGATGCCCTGATCGTTTTCCGCGGCCAGATTGCGCGCGCCCACGCTGCCGAGGCAGAGCAGGATAAGCTGCGGCGCCAGTCGGAGGAGGACCGTGTTCAGGCACTCCGGGGGACAGCCGACCGGTTTGAGCTTCAGGTTGGTGATGCCATGGTCGGTGTCAATACAGTCGCTGACGATATCGCGATCGTCGCATCAAACATGCTGTCCTTGTCTTCAGAGAATTCCAGCGCCAGCGTTGCCACCGCTGGCGCTAGCGAGCGTGTCCTTTACAATGTCCAGACGGTGGCTGCCGCCATTGAGGAACTGGCGGCCTCTAGCCGGGAGATTGCTGCGCAATCGCAGGGGTCGAACCGGAGAGCTGGGGATGGCGCGACCCGTGCGCGTGATGCCGTCTCTCGCGTTCGCGGCCTGGTGGATGCTGCGCAAAAGATCGACCTGGTCGTCAAGCTGATCGGCGAGGTCGCAGGCCAGACGAACCTACTGGCGCTTAATGCCACGATTGAAGCGGCACGGGCAGGAGAAGCCGGTCGTGGCTTCGCGGTTGTTGCCAGTGAGGTCAAAGGCCTTGCCCAGCAGGCAACAAGGGCAACCGAAGAAATTCGCGCACTGGTGGTGGGCATTCAGACAGCGACCGGCGAAGCCTCGGGGGAAATTGAGCGTGTCTACTCGCTGATGGAAGAGATCCGAGGTACCACGACCAGCATTGCCGCCGCGATTGAGCAGCAGAACAGCGCAACCTCGGAGATTGCCCGTTCAGTCAATGCCGCTGCGGAAGATGCGCGTGAGTTGCAGGCTGGCACGGGCATAGCGGCCGCTACAGCGGAGAAGAACGGGGCTGCGGCCCGCACATTGCACAACTCTGTCGATCGTTTGCGATCCGGCTTTGCAGACGTGCAACGCGGAACCGACGCCTTCCTCACCACCCTTCGCTCATGACACCCGCTTTCCACCGGTCCGGTGGGAGGCCATGGAAGTTAAAGTAACGCCAGCAGCATGTTCGTCTGCGGGCATCGCAAAATCGGGGAAAGACGATGTCAGGAAAAGCAAAACTATTGGGTCTGGTGTTCAGCGCCCTTCTTCTCGGCGGAGTGGGAGCCAGCAGCGCGGCCGAGGGCGGCATGTCGAAAAAGGACCTGGAGATCTTGGGTCGAGCCATCGGCTTTATGAAGGATGGCCCGTCAGGAGACGTCACGACGGCGGTCGTGTTTGTGCCCGGCAATTCGGCTTCTGAGGCGGAGCGCGACGCGATCATGGGCGTCGTTGGCAGCGGCCTGAAAGTCGGGAACATCACCCTGAAGGCCAAAGCATCCAGTGTTGCCGACGCAGCCGCTTCCGGTGCCCGCGTCTGGCTGGTCACTGGCGCCGCAGCGGCGAAGATGGGTCAGGCCGGTACCGCAGCCAAGGCCATTACGGCCAGTGCGGATAAGGCCTGTGTCGAGGCGGGCAACTGCGTGCTGGGCATCGAGACCGGCACGAAGGTGCAGATCTATGTAAGCCGCAAGGCCGCTGAAGCCTCAAGCGTCGCTTTCGAGAGCGCTTTCCTGCTCATGGTCAAGGAACTCTAAGCGCCCGCGATTGATACCGCCTGCGCTCTGTTATCAAGGAATCAGCAAATGCAGAACAAGCTCCTCGCCGTTGCACTGACGGGTGTTTCATCTCTGGCGATTTCGGTCGCCGCCCAGGCCCAGAGCCTCGATTACACGCAGTATGAGGCCATGTTTGGCGAACCTGTCACGACGTCTGCCTTGGGTATCCCCCAGCGGGCTTCCGAAGCGCCGTCGACAATGACCATCATCACCCATGACGAGATCCGCCGCTCTGGCGTCAAGGATATTCCCGAACTGCTGGCGCGCGTTGGCGGCGTCGACATGCAGCGCAGCGGGATCCAGGACTTCGATATCGGGATCCGCGGCTATAACCAGCCCGGCTCGTCCCGCCTGCTGGTGATGATCAATGGCCGACAGATCTATGTTGACCACCTTGCCTACACCGTGTGGGAAGCGCTGCCGGTCAACATGGCGGATATCCGCCAGATTGAAATCGTCAAGGGCCCGAGCACGGCCTTGTTTGGCTTCAACGCCGTCTCCGGCGTGATCAACATCATTACGTTCAACCCACTGACCGATAACGTCAACGCAGCAACCGCCAGCGTCGGCAACAATTCCCGCCGTGATATCTCCATGTCCACGACGGCGAAGCTGAGTGACTGGGCCGGTGTCCGCATTTCCGCCGGCTATATGTCGGCTGACGGGTTCAACGCGGAAGAGCCGCTGTTGGAAAGCTCCGCCGTCTTCAATGATCCCAAGCGCCGTTTCCTGACGGTTGACGGGCTGGCGCAGGTGGCCCCGTCTTTCCAGGTCGGTTTGGAAGGCAGCTACGCTGACGCGGATACGCTGCGGCGCACGACAGGCAATACTTCCGGGACTCCCTGGTGGAAAATCCGTTCCGTCAAGGGCTCGTTCGCCTGGGAAAATGACTGGGGCACGACAAAGGGCCAGTTCTATACGAACGCCAATGACAGCTTCAACTCGTCGCGGCTGCTGTCGCAGGGCAATGTCAATATGGTCGGGCAGCTGGAGCATGTGTTCCGGCTTGGTTCGGCCCATGCATTCCGGACGGCGATCGAAGCGCGCCGCACCGACTTGACCGTCCGTCGCACCGACAATCTCGACACGCTCAACTATGATTTCGCCTATGATCTGGGCGCTGTGTCGGGAAGCTGGAACTGGCAGGTCTCCGATACCGTATCCTGGTCGATGGGCGCGCGGTTGGATCACATCTCGTCGGAACGCGATGGCTATCTGCGTGCAGCACCGCGTCCGTTTGAGGATGCCGATTTCAGCCGCACGCGGACCGTCTACAGCTATAATGCTACAGCGTCCTGGCAGGCCACCCCAGTCAGCACGGTGCGCCTGACCCATGGCCGCGGCATCCAGTACCCGAACCTCGTCGGCATCAGCTTCGGCCAGACCGGCACGACCGGGCATGGCAACCCGAACCTGCGTCCGTCGGTCGTCAACAATTATGAACTCAGCTACTCGCATCGTCTGGAAGCGCTCGCCGCTTCCTTCACGGGTGCTCTGTTCCATACTGTGACGGACGACGTCTTCGGGGCGGCCGGCATTGGCGGAACCAAGGTTGTGCCGACAGCAACGACCCCGGTAACATTCCGTATCTCGGATAATTTTGGCAGTTCGTCCGTAAACGGCCTGGAACTCGCGGCAAAGGGCGACATTACGGGTGGGTTCACCTGGGGGATCAACTACACTTGGCTGGATGTGAATGACAATTTCACCATCCACCGCAACGTCCGGGGCCAGACAGGGTTTGATACTGGTTTCTTCCCAAGCCTGACGACGCCGCGTCATGCCGGCAACGTCAACCTGGGTTGGGCCGGCGGCCCCTGGGAAACCGACATTTATGTGAGCTATGTCGGTGCCAGCCAGCAGTTTACATCCAACACCACATTGGTTGATGTCTCCGACCGCGTTGGGGTTGGGGGTCGCCTAGCGTACAGCGTGACGGAAAACGTCACCCTGGAAGTCAGCGCGATCAACATCAATCATAAGAGTGTCCTCATCAACCCGCCGCGTCAGGTCGATCGGCAGGTCTTCGGCTCTGTATCGGTTCGCTGGTAATGGTTAACGGGGCACGGCGGCATTGCCGCTGTGCCCACACCTTCATGAACAGCGACACAGATCTTTCGGCAGGTCTTGACCGGGCTTCCTGTCGGTTCGGTCGCCAATTTCACCGATCGCTGGATTGCAGAATGCTAAAACGACTTTTGTCAGTGTTGTTCGCTGCAACAGTTTGGGCCTGTGGGACAACGGTCGCCTTCGCGGCAGATGACGAACTGCATATGGGCTTGCTGTCGCTGGCTCTCTCTGCTGATCCACACGCCTATATCAATACCGGTGTGAGAGAGCTATCTGGTCATTTATACCAAAACCTGCACGAGAAGAATCCGGACGACAATAAACCATATCATGTGATCAAGTCATCCCGTCGAGTTGGGGAAAGAGGCTGGGAGTTTCATTTGTTTCCCGGGGAAATCAATACGAACGATCTGCTTTTTACATTTTGTCGGATTAAGAACTATCCTGGAGCGGGCTCACCATTCGCTACAAATATTGAATCTATTTCGGATGTATCACTGAAGGGCGATACTGAAATTTCGATTCTGACGAAAGAAGAAGAGGGCCAGTTCCTGTCCCGGATTTCCCCGATTCCGGTGTTAAAGGCCCCACCCCATTGGAAAGGGAACTACACGGGCGGCCGCTGTGACGGTCAGTTCGCCTATGACCGGGCCGATCTGGACAATGGCACCGTCGCTCCCGGGACCGGACCTTATCGTTTAGAGCATTTCAGCGAAGACAAAATTGTGATCGTTCGCCGAGAGGGTAAGGCCGTCCGTAAGTCGCCGTGGCGCAGAGTTGTTCAGCAGCGTCTGTCGACGGAAGACGCCGTTCGTGGCCTGTTGGCCGGAACTGTTGATGTGATCGATTCCGTTCCCGATGGTCCGGCGGCGCACCTTGCCACCGTCAGCAGTGCAAAGACAGTACATGGTTATCCGTCAAGCTTCGTCTTCATTCAGCTTAACCAACGCCCGACCTCTCCTTTTGTTGC
>JAIXTS010000464.1 GCA_027483805.1 Azospirillum sp.
ATGGGGTGGATGGATCGTTCAATGGCAGATGGCCCGGCAGCATCATATTGCAGCGCAACGGCAACCGGCCGAACCATCCCCTGTCGCATGGCAGCATGCGCACCGCCCGCAGCAGCACCGGCCGCCCGACGGCTTGATCCGCAACCGCACCACTCGAACAGAGGGTGCGGTTTTTTATTGCCCGTCGGTCGCTTGCCGCGTTCCCGCTTCAACCGGACATTGTCCATTGCCGCAAGTGAGGAGATGCCAGATGGCCAAGCGCCAGTCCAAGCCCGCGTCCAGCAGCAGCGACAACAAGGTACAGCCGCTTTTCCCCCGTCAATCCGCGGGCTGGGACCCGTTGGGGACCGGCGGCGAGGAACGGCGCGAACAGTCCTATGTCCGCACCGTCAAGCCGATGAGTGCCGGTCAGGCGCTGTTGATGCAGGCGATCAAGGAACATAACCTGACCCTGGCGCTGGGGCCTGCGGGCACGGGCAAGACATATCTGGCCATTTCATCCGCCGTGACGGCGCTTGAGAAAGGGGAAGTCGACCGTATCGTCCTGTCCCGGCCCGCCATCGAAGCCGGGGAAAGCATCGGTTATCTGCCTGGCGATGTGAATGAGAAGATGGCACCCTTCCTGCGCCCCCTCTATGACGCGCTGTCGGACCGGCTGGGGGCCAAGCGACTGAAAGCCATGATGGCCGACGGGTCGATCGAGATCGCGCCCGTGGGCTATATGCGCGGCCGCACCCTGAACAATGCCTTTGTGGTGATTGATGAGGCGCAGAACTGCACCTATGCCCAGATCAAGATGCTGCTGACGCGTCTGGGCTGGCATTCCACCATGGTGCTGACCGGCGATCCGGACCAGTCGGACCTGCTGCCCGGCGTTTCGGGTCTGGCCGATATCGCCCGCCGGCTGGAGGTTGTTGACGGCATCTCCATCGTCCGTCTGGCCGATGCCGACATCGTCCGCCACCCGCTGGTCGCCAGCATGCTGACGGTGCTGTGACAAATCCGGCGATGGTCGGTGCTGGTTGGAACAATCGATCATCTCTGATCGGTCACAAGCAAGGATGATCGAATTCAGACCACCGGTCATAATTTATGACCGGTGGTCCAGCGCCGGCGCCGGTATCAGTTCGATACGACCCCGTCCAACCCCAGGCTTTCCACATAGCGCTGGGCCAGCGCTTGGCTGTCGATCTGCTCCAGGCCCCGCATCAGGCTGGTCCGGGCCAGCATGGCTCGCTGGCTGCCATTGAAACAGGCATGCAGCGGTTGCGGCGGACCCAAGGGCCGTTCGTTCAGGGTCAGGGCCGACATGCCCTTGCCGATATTGGCCCGTTCAAGGCCCTGTTTCAAATAGGCATACTGGCTGATCTCCACCACCGCCGCATCCGTGCGGCCGGCCTGGAGCTTGCGCAGGTTGGCGGCATCGGTGGGGGCTGCGTCCAGCCGTATGCGCCCCTGCCGCAGCAAATCCCCGATGATCGGGCCATTATCGTAGCCATCGACCACGCCGATCAGCAGGCCGTCAAGGTCCGCCGGCGTGTTCCATCGCACGGGCAGTTCCTGGCGCTGGGCCAGGGCGTAACGAAAATGCCCGATCGGTTGGTCCGACAGGATACCGCCGGCCGCCGAACATTCCACGGCCGTGGCGGTGAAGAATCCGACATGGGGGCCATCGGCCTGCATCGCCGCAGCCACGGCGCGTTTCCAGGGCAGGATGGTGATGCGGACGGAATGACCCTGCGTGCCGAAGGCCGCACGCAGGACTGTCGTTATCGCTCCGCCCTGGGGCAGGGAACCGGAAAAGGGCGGCCATTCCAGGGTGGTGAAGGACCATTCCTCGGCACGCGCGGCAGCGGGTGCCAGCAGCACCCCGCAAAGGACCATCAATGATCGCAGCCGACGCATCACCAATCCCGACAACCGTTACCGGTGCCAAACCTATGGGCGGGGCGGGGTTCCGGCAAGACCACCCCATATGACCATAAGCTTGGTTTCCAGGTTGCCCGAAGAGCACCAGGCCTGATCAGCCGGCGCGCACCTGGGCGATGAACGCCTCCACCTGTCGGCGCAACCCTTCGGCCTCGCGTGACAGATCTCCGGCCGAGGCCAGAAGATCGGCCGCACTGCCACTTGTGCTTTCCGCCGCTTCGCGCACGGCCCCGATATTGCCGGCGATTTCCGTCGTGCCGGTCGCGGCCTGCTGCACGTTGCGAGCGATTTCGCGTGTGGCCGCGTCCTGCTGTTCCACGGCGGTGGCGATCTCGGCCGCGATCTCGTTGATCTCCCCGATGGTACGGGTGATTTCCGTGGTCGCCGCCACCGCGCTGCCGGTTGCCTGCTGGATCGCGTTGATACGCGCAGTAATGTCGTCCGTAGCCTTGGCCGTCTGGCTGGCCAGGTTCTTCACCTCCGATGCCACAACGGCAAAACCCTTACCGGCCTCTCCCGCCCGTGCTGCCTCGATGGTGGCGTTCAGTGCCAGAAGGTTGGTCTGGCTGGCGATTTCGGCGATCAGCCGGACCACGGCGCCGATGGCGTCGGCTTCCGCGGCCAGGGCCTGGATGGTGGCGTTGGTTGCCGTTGCCCGGTCAGCGGCCGCGCGTGCGATATCGGCGGAGGTGCCGACCTGTCGCGTGATATCGCCGATGGAGGCGGTCATCTCTTCCGCCGAGGCGGCGACGGTCTGCACATTGGCGCTGGTCTGGTCCGTGGCGGCGGAGACGACGCCGCTGCGCCCCAGCGCCTCCTCCGCCGATGCGGACAGCGATCCGGCACTGTCATTCACATGGCTGGCGGCCGACGCCACCCGGTCCACGATCCCCATCACCCCGGCCTCGAAACTGTCAGCCAGGGCGGCCATTGCCTGTCGGCGCTCCGTTTCGGCCCTGGCTTCAGCGCGCTTCACCTCTTCGGCCAGACGAGCCGCCTCGACGGCGTTGGCCTTGAAGGTCTGCAGCGCCGTGGCCAGCCGCCCGATCTCGTCATGCCGGCCCAGGCCGGGAACGACAACGGACAGATCGCCGCCCGCGACACGGGCCATCGCCCCCGTCACGGCTTCCACCGGTCGGGCGATGGTCCAGGTGGAGATATAGAAGGCCAACCCGCCCAGCACCATGACCCCGACCGCCACGGCAATCAGCACCAGGGTCCGTGACTGTTCGGCTTCCGCTGTCGCAGCGCCCGACTCCGCTTTCACGGCCTCGCGCAGCTCATCCGACAGTTTCAGGGCCTTGTCCCGCAGCCCATCCATGGCCGGGTCAAAGCGGCTGGAGACATAGGCCAGGGCCTCGGCCGGCTTGCCGGCCCTGACCAGCGGCGCGATTTCCTTGAAGACCTCCTGGCTGGCCAGCAGGTCCTGCTGGATCTCCGCGATGCGCGCCGCATAGCGGGGGGACGCCTCGCGGGTACGATCCAGATGGCCCGATGCCTGCCCGAAATTGCGGATGCCCCGCTCATGCGCTTCCTGGATGCGCTTTTCATCGGGCATGGACAGCAGCTTGTAGCTCTGTCGGCTGACCGCCGTCAGTTCCCGGACGCCGCGCACCACCTCCAGAGCCGCGGTCTGGTCGCCATTTAACAGACGCGCATATTGTGCGTCCGTGTTGACCAGCCGGGTGGAGGCAAAGAGCCCGACAGCAACGGTGAGGGCGCCCAACAGGGCGATGATGGCCAGGATGCGAGCGGAAATGCTGAGACGGCTGATATCCATGGCCTGTTCTTGCTGGCGCCAGATGACGGCGGGGGGAGGGGGGGCGAAGGCTTAACCCTTAAGAGTTCCCGGCCTTGTTGCAAGGCCGATTTTCTGGTTCAGGAAATGGTCGATGGTCGCCAGCACCTTGTTCCGCACTGCATCGGTTTCGATCAGCAGTTCATGCTGGCCCTGCGCGAAGGGCACCAGGGTACAGATCGGCAGGCGTCTGGCCGCCAGATCATGGCTGTCGGCCCGCACGATCCGGTCGGCGCGGGCCGACAGGATCAGGATGGGGACATGCACATCCTCCAGACGGTCCTGTTCAAAGAACTGCCGCATGGAGCTGAAGGCCCCGTCCAGCCAGCCCCAGCTGGCCCCGCCCAGCGCCACCGATGGGTTCCGTTCCATCACCTGCTGCATCATGGAAAAACGGCGCGGGTCGCTGGTCAGGCGGTTACCCGCGAAGGGCAGGGGATTGCGGACCCAGCGCGGGCCCTGCAAGGGGGCGTACTGGGCGGCGCACCCCCCCTTGACCGCCAGTCGGGCCAGCCGGATGGCCAGCCATTCCGGCATGGGGGCGGTATTGACGGCCAGCATGGGGGCACAGGCGATGACACCTGCGAAGGTGTGCGGCCGCTCCGCGATGTAGCGCAGCAGGATATGCCCGCCCATGGAATGGCCCAGCGCCAGCAACGGCCCCGTGACCTGATCACGCCAATGGGCAAGGGCGGCGTCCAGATCGTCCAGGTAGGCGTCGAAATCTACCGCATGGCCAACCAGCGGATCGGGCAGCAGCCGCGACGACCCGCCCTGACCACGCCAATCCAGGGAGAGCACATGCAGGCCGCGCGCCGTCAGGTCCACGGCCAGTTCGCTGTACCGTTCCACCTGGGCCGCCCGTCCCGGCAGGACCAGCATGGTGGGAGCATCGGGGGCGGGGGCGATCGGCGGCTGCCAGCGTGACAGGCGCAGGCAGGTGCCGTCGGGCAGGTCCAGCATTGCATGCATCCAGTGCCCCACCTGTTGCTCAATGCCCCCCATGGCCCCGTCCATGCCGCTTCTCATCCCTTTTGTCGGTTTCTTTTCGCCCGTTTGACCGGAACATCAGGCCCGGCCTATGGTTGCCCCCGGCACTGTAAGGGGCAGCGGCCCCGTGCGCCAAGCCTGGGAGCATTCTCACGATGGATAATATCGCACGCCGTACCGGCCTGGACCCCGCCGACCTGACCGGCTTTTATTTCGAAGACCTGTTCGAGGGGATGAAGGGCATCTATGCCCGCACGATTACAGAGACGGATATCGTGATGTTCGCCGGCATTTCCGGCGATACCAACCCCATGCATCTGAACGAGGATTATGCCAGGGCGACGCCGTTCGGCGGGCGCATCGCGCATGGCATGCTGTCGGCCTGCTTCATCACCACCGTTCTGGGCACACGGCTTCCGGGGCCGGGCTGTATCTACATGTCGCAGAATCTGCGCTTCCGATCGCCGGTGCGTATCGGGGAAACGGTGACCACCACCGTTACCGTCACCGGTCTGGTGCCGGAAAAGCGCCGTGCCATGCTGTCCACCATCTGCACTGTGCATGACCGCGTCGTCATCGACGGGGAAGCCATGGTGATGGTGCCGGGCCGGCCGGCCTGATCCCGGTCAGCTCGGCCCGCTCTTCCCAGGCCCGCAGCCGACGCCCGGCCTGTAATGGCGGCGCCGCTGCATTGACCGGACAGCGGGGATGGCGGGACTGGACCGCCATCCCCGCTTCCGACTATACCCATGGCAGAATTCGCAACCATCCCGCGGCGCCATGCTGATCTATCGCCACACCACCGATCTTCCGGCCGCCATCCGCGGCTGCGCCGTGGCGCTGGGCAATTTCGACGGCGTGCATCAAGGCCACCGCGCCGTGATCCAGGCGGCCAAGGACGCCGCCCGCCGCCTGGACGTGCCCGCCGCTGTCCTGACCTTTGAACCGCATCCGCGCAGCCTGTTTCGACCCGACGACGTCCCTTTCCGCCTGACCCCGTGGCGGATCAAGGCGCGGTTGGTGGAGGCGCTGGGCATTGACGCCCTGTTCGAGGTGCGGTTCGACGAAGCCTTTTCCCAGCTGACGGCCGAGGAATTTGTGCGCCAGATCCTGGTGGAGGGGCTGGCCGCCAGCCATGTCGTCGCCGGTTATGATTTTGTGTTCGGGAACAAGCGCGGCGGCGACATGGAATTCCTGCGCACCGCTGGGGAACGGTTCGGCTTTCAGGTAACGGAGGTGCGGCCCGTCGCCGGCCCCGACACCACCGCCTATTCCTCCACCCGCGTGCGCCGCCTGCTGGAAGCCGGGGAGGTGGCGGCGGCGGCCTCCATCCTGGGCCATGACTGGGAGATTGAAGGCCGTGTGGAACATGGCGACAAGCGCGGCCGCACCATCGGCTTTCCCACCGCCAATGTCGAACTGGGCATGTATCAGCGCCCGCGCCTGGGCGTCTATGCCGTCATGGCCGGCCTGGATGAAGGATCACGCACCATCTGGCACAAGGGTGTGGCCAATATCGGCCGCCGCCCGACCGTGGGCGGTGTGACCGAGCGGCTGGAAACCCACCTGTTCGATTTCGACGGCGACCTCTATGGCAAGCATCTGCGCGTCCGCCTCTGCCGTTTCATCCGCCCGGAAATGAAATTCGACAGTTTCCAGGCACTGAAGGACCAGATCGTGGCCGACAGCGCACGGGCAAAGGAATTGCTGGCGGGTTAAACCTATTCCCGCGCCGACACCGCCCGCCGCAGACGCCGCACCCCGATCCAGACGGCGGCCAGGATGGTGGGCACGGCGATGCCGGTCATCAGGGATTTCGGCGGCAGGTAGGGGATTTCCGGCAGCCCCTCCACCACATATTTGACCAGCCCCAGCAGGTAATAGGTGATGGCGAAGACCGAGAGCCCTTCCACCGCTTCCTGGATGCGCAACTGGGTACGCGCGCGCTGTTCCAGGCTTTTCAGGATCTCGGCATTCTGTTCGGCCCGCTGCACATCGACACGGGTGCGCAGCAGGGAACTGGCGCGGCTGATGCCGGCGGCCAGTTCGGCCTGACGCCGGGCCACCGCCTCACAGGTGCGCACGGCGGGGCGGAAGCGGCGGTCCAGGAAGACGCCCAGCCGCTGCAGGCCTGGTATCCGCTCCTCCCGCAATTCCTCCACCCGCCTTTCCACCAATTCCGCATAGGCGGTGGTCGCCCCGAACCGGTAGCGGCAGCGCACCGACAGCGTCTCCGCTTCTGTTGCCAGCCTTGTAAGCGCATCCAGCAGGCCATGTTCCTCCGCCATGTCATGGGCGGTGGCGGTACGGGCCACGATGCTTTCCAGCCTCTGTTCCAGGCTGGCCAGATCAGGCCCCGCATCCCGCGCTAGCGGCAGGCCCAGCAAGGCCGTCATGCGGTAGGTCTCGATCTCCAGCAGGCGTTGCACCACACGGCCGGCATGGCTGGGCGACAGGCCCTTGTCGCGGACCAGGATGCGGGTAAACCCGTCGGGGAACAGCCGGAAATCGGTCCAGACCAGCGCCTCGCCCCCCGCGACCTCACTGCCCAGCACCTCCCCACGCGGGAAGATGGCGGACAGGCTTTCCGGGTTGTGGCGCGGTTCGGTGTCCGCTTCCAGCCGCAGATGACAGGCGACCAGCCGAAGGCCGGGCAGCCGCGCCAGCCAGTCGGCCAGACGCGGGGACAGGGCCGACCAGGCCCCGGTCTCCACCGGCGCCATGTCAGCGATGGAGATGGCGGTGAATTCGGTGTGCCGTTCCCACTTCACGGTTCGGCCATCGACCAGCAACTGCACCTGCCGCAGTTCGGTACCCGGTAGCGGCAGGCCGACAGCGCGGCATAGGTCCAGCAGATGGGCATGATCCGCGCCCAGCTCGCCGGTCAGATGTGCGACATGGGTCAGGCGGGCCGGCGTCGTGATGCGCATATGCGGCCGGGCATGCAACTCGTCATTCAGTTGCACGCGCTGCGGATGGTCCCGCCCCTCCATGCGCCCGTCCAGCCCCGC
>JAIXTS010000201.1 GCA_027483805.1 Azospirillum sp.
ACCCGCACAAAAGTGCTGGACCGCCTGCACATGCTGCGTCAGCAGATGGCCCGCGATCCGGGCCGGGAGCGGGCGAACCTGTCGCTGGCCGACTATATCGCCCCCAAATCCAGCGGCATTGCCGACTGGATCGGCGGCTTTGCCTGCACCGCCGGCATCGGCCTGGACGAACGCGCCAAGGCATTCGAGGCCGCGCACGATGATTACAGCGCCATCCTGCTGAAGGCCCTGGGCGACCGTCTGGCCGAGGCCTTTGCCGAACGCCTGCATGAACGCGTCCGCACCGAACTCTGGGGCTACACAGCGGGTGAGACCCTGACCAATGAGCAGTTGATCGCCGAGGAATATCGCGGCATCCGCCCCGCCCCAGGATATCCCGCCTGCCCCGACCACACGGAAAAATCCACCCTGTTCCGCCTGCTGGACGCCACCAATATCGCCGGCATCACGCTGACCGAAAGCTTCGCCATGCTGCCGACCGCCGCCGTCAGCGGCTGGTACTTCGCCCACCCCGACGCCAAATATTTCGGCGTCGCCAAAATCGAACGCGACCAGGTCGCCGACTACGCCACCCGCAAGGGCATGACCCTCCCCGACATGGAACGCTGGCTGGCCCCCAACCTGAACTACGACCCGGATGCAGCGGAGCGGGCGGCGGTGACGGCGGCGTGAGGCTCATCAGCGCCGCCCGCCCCCGCCCCACCGTCATCCCACACCCAACGTCATCCCGACGAAAGCCGGGACCCAGCGTAAGGCGCGGTCAGCGCCGACATGACTCCCCCGCCCGCCCGCAAGCCCCCCGCCCCAAACCTTGCCCCTCCTCTCGCAAGATGCCATATTGAATGGCGCAACTTGCGGAAGGGCACGCCATGACCGACCTGACGCTTCAGGACCGCCAATGGGAAATCATCGGTAGCCTGCTGGGCTTGGCCGAACGCCCCGCTTCCGACCTGGACGCCATGCGTCTGGTCCGCAACCGCTTCTCCCCCGACGTCATCGCCCGCCTGGGCCGTGCCGGGATTGATTTCGGCATCCTGCACCGCGTCATCCCCCGCCGCACCCTGGAACATCGCCGCCAGCGGCAGGAACCCCTGACCCAGGAAGAAAGCGAACGCGCCTATCGCGTCGCCAGCATCCTGGCCCTGGCCGAAACCGTGATGGGCGACCGGCAAAAGGCCCTTTCCTGGCTGACCTCCCCCAAGCGCAGCTTAGGCAACGAGGCTCCGATAGACCTTCTCGACACCGAACCCGGCGCGCGCGCGGTGGAAGAACTGCTCTACAGCATCGACGAGGGCTATTTCGCGTGATCCTCTGGCGGATCAGCAACCATGCCGACCTGCGCGGCATTGGCGGTCTGAAAGCCGCCGGTCGTTGGCACAGTCGGGGCCGGCCTGTGGTCTATCTGGCCGAAAGCCAGCCCGGCGCCTTGCTGGAGGTGCTGGTCCATATCGAGGTCACGCGGGTCGAGGACCTGCCCACCCATTACACCCTGTTGAAAGTCGTCGGCGACGCCCCCATCACCGACTGCCCCGCCCTGCCCGACAATTGGGTGGAGAACCCGGCGGTCACACGGCGGGTTGGGGATGAATGGCTCGTCACGGGCGAAACCTGCCTGCTGCGCGTCCCCAGCGCCATCATCCCCGGCGTCTGGAACCTGCTCCTGAACCCGCTCCATGCAGAGCCGGGCGGGTTCAAGATTGAGGAGGCGATGCGGGTGCCGTTTGATCGGCAGTTGTATGGAGAAAACGCTAAAATCTGACTGTGCTGATCAACTTTTATGAATTTCAATTACTCGCACAGTTTATATTTTCAAACCCATATATACCACCAAACCATGCGTACTGTAATAGGCTTACATTATCAATCGTTCCGTCTTCTTTAATACTATATACTTCCTTCATATTTTTTCCAATTTTACTCAAAGTATATTTGTTGATTTTAATTGAACATAGAGACGACTCATAATTAGATCCATCAACATTGTTATTCCTCAGAACACCCAGTATTCTCTCTTCAAACTCTTTTGGAGTTTCGATACGGTCGCCAGTGCGAAGCGGTGGATAAATTCCATAAACTTTACACAATGTAAAAAAACTCGCCGCACCACCCATTCTAACCCTAGCGCGATTATTATAGTAACTTTTCTCAAAAGAAGAACCCCATGATTTGTTTATGCTGGCATCAGTTAAAAGGAGAGAAACATATTGATAGCCCTCACTCTCATAATCACCGGAATCTCCAAGCTCTTTCATCAACCACATCACAGGAACCGCATGATCAATGTTATATTTTTTTGTAAAAAAGTCATCGCCTAATTCATCAGTATTTACTGAATAGCAATCAGACATAAAATTTTTATAATCGATATTATATTTTTTGTATATATTATTTCTATTATTACTCGCGTCTTTTCCACATGGGCCAATTGCACTCGAACGAACAAATAACTGATGCACATATCTCCCATCAAGATAATATCTTGCGCGCACATAACCCTTACATGTCGACACATCAATAGACATTCTGATTTCTCTTTGATGTCGAGCATTCAATGTCAATAATTTTTCCGAAGCAAAAGACAATATTGTTGTCGTTCTAAATAAAGATTTCTGATCATTAAAGATACGCCCCACCGCCTCTTCGGACATAGCACCAGCCCCCCCACATTAAATTCTTGTCGAAAATAGCACATAAAATTAAAGCAATACAGCCAATATCTTCTACCCCAGGGCACCAGAGATGGAAGCAACCGTGTCCTTGCGGTCGCTCAGTGCCTGCATGGAAGCCCGCATTAAAGCACCGGTACGGATCGCATCGCCGTCATTCCCGCAGGTTGTTTACAGGGTGAGTATCGCATGCCAGCGACAAACCGGCAAATGCCCTTCCCCTCTCCCGCCTCGTCTGCCACCCTATTCGGGTTCGCGGCAGGGGACGGGTGGGACGGATCATGGATAAAACGGCGCAACAGGACACGCCGCGCCTGCACAGCGGTGGGACAACAAGCGACCCGAAAAACCCCACCTTCAAGATCGGCATCCTGAAAGGCAAGCTAAGCCAAGCCCCGGATTTTCTGGAACCCATGGACGCCGACGACCTCGCCGTCTGGGAAGGGCTGGAACAGCGCTGACGCGCGGGCGTCGATTACGGTGCCCTTGGCCCCTGGGTCCCGGCTTCCGCTGGGATGACGATGAGGCATACTATGCTTCCTGCCAATGACGCCCCCACCACCCGCCCTAACTCTGTCCGCCCCACCCCATCCGTGATAGGCTTTTCATCCTATCAACCACCCCGGCACCGCCCCCATGCACGCCGCCTCACCCTCCCCCGCTCCCCCCACGACGCAGCGCCCCCGCCCGGTGCCCCTCACCCCCACCCCCCGTGAAACATCCCATCACGGCATGTTGCACAGCGTTGCGCAGGAACCACCGCACCCCATGGGTGAGACACAAAATCCGTATTTCACAAGGTTGCACAGGCACCACCCCGCGCGCCACCCGCTGTGCAACACTGGCCTTCATCGTGTTTCACTTCGTTGCGCGGACGGCCCCACCCGACGCCCGTGCAACACGCATCAAAAACTGTTTCACCATGTTGCACAGGCCCGCCGCACCCCGGCCGCCGCCGAATTCCCACGGCTCCCCCGCTTTAGCCATGGCCGCAGTGCAGCATGGGGCGTAGCATGGACCCCGCGTCCCTGGTCGGGTCGGGCGTGGTTATCGGGGTCGCCGTGGGCGGGTGCCGGTCATCAAGACAGC
>JAIXTS010000031.1 GCA_027483805.1 Azospirillum sp.
AGGTGTTGCCCGCAAACCGTGCCGGGGCAAATCCAGCCACAAAACCGCCCCGACAAGATGCGGTCCATTGCGGGAGATACACCATGGCGTTCAAGCTCGAACAGCGTAAGTCCGAGCTGCTGGATCAGGTCATCGCCAAGCTGCGCGGTCGCCTGTCCAAGGAAAAGGCCGGCCTGGCCGAAGCGTTTGTCCGGGCCTTCTATCGCAACGTGTCGCCCGACGACATGCTGCGGTCCACCGCAGATGAGCTATATGGCGCGGCCATTGCCATCCTGCAGTTCGGGGGTACGCGCAAGCGCGGTGATGCGCTGGTCCGCGTGGTCAATCCGCGCGTCGACAGCGACGGCTGGCATGCCCACCATACGGTGGTGGAGATCGTCAATGACGACATGCCCTTCCTCGTGGACAGCGTTTCCGCCGAACTGAACCGGCGCGGCCTGACGGTCCATCTGGTGGTCCATCCGGTGATCAAGGTCAGCCGTGACGGCGATGGCCGCCTGACCGCCATCTGGCAGAATGGCGAGGCGCCTGCCGATGCTACGCCCGAATCGGTGATGCATATCGAGGTCGACCAGATCACCGGTACCGAGGAACTGGACGCGATCCGCGCCAGCATCGCCGCCGTTCTGGCCGATGTGCGGGCATCGGTTACCGATTTCCACGCCATGCGCGCGCGCCTGATCGAGACCATCGACGGCCAGCATGGCCCGGTTGCCGAGAATGAGCGGGAGGAGGGCCTGGCCTTCCTGCGCTGGATGGATGAAGACCATTTCATTTTCCTTGGCATCCGCGAATACCGCCTGGGCAAGGATAATGGCGAGGAGACGCTGGACATCCAGACCGGCGCCGGCCTGGGTCTGCTGCGTGATGACGAGGTCAGCGTCTTTGACGGCCTGCGCTATTTCTCCACCCTGCCGCCAGAGGTGAAGGCCTTTGTCCGCCATCCGCGTTTCATGATGGTGACCAAGGCCAACAAGGACAGCACCGTCCATCGCCGCGCGCCCCTGGACGCCGTCATGGTCAAGCTGTTCAACGAGGCGGGCGAAGAGGTGGGCGAACGGCTGTTCGTCGGCTTGTTCACCAGCACCGCCTATAACCGCTCCTCCCGCGATATCCCGTTCCTGCGCCAGAAGGTGAACCGGGTCATTGAACGGTCGGGTTTTGACGGGCGCGGTCATGATGGCAAGGCGCTGGTCCATATCCTGGAGACCTATCCGCGCGACGAGCTGTTCCAGATCGGCGATGACGACCTGTACGACATCGCCATGGGCGTGCTGCATCTGCAGGAGCGCCAGCGTGTCGCCCTGTTTGTGCGCAAGGACCCGTTCGAACGGTTTGTGTCGGCCCTGATCCATGTGCCGCGCGACCGGTATGACACCGACCTGCGCAAGCGCCTGCAAAGCCTGATCGAGAAGGCCTATGACGGCACCTCGTCCCAGGTGAATGTGTCGCTGTCGGAAAGCGTGCTGGCCCGTGTCCATCTGATCGTGCAGACCAATCCCGGCAAGCTGCCGGATGTGGATGTGGGTGAGCTGGAAAGCCAGCTGATCGAGGCGTCGCGCGGCTGGCGCGACCGCTTCACCCAGGCGCTGGTGGAGGAAAAGGGCGAGGCGGCCGGTCTGGCGCTGGCCCGCAAGTATAATGGCGCCCTGCCGGCATCCTACCAGGAGGCCTATACGCCGGATGAGGCGGTGGTCGATATCGCCCGGATCGAACAGATCCTGGGGCAAGGCGGCATCGCGTTGAACCTGCACCGGCCGGTGGAGGCGGACAGTCACCAGCTGTTCTTCAAGGTCTATCAGACCGGCGGGCCGGTGGAACTGTCCAAGGTTCTGCCCATGCTGGAGCATCTGGGTCTGCGCATCCTGGCCGAGGGCGGCCCGTTCGAGGTGGAATTCCCCGGGGATACGTCCAATGTCTTCATGCAGGATTTTGACATGCGGACCGCCGATGGCCGCGCCGTCGAACTGGACCGGGTGAAGGCCGCGTTTGAGGATGCGTTCCGCCGCGTCTGGACCGGCGAGGCGCAGTCGGACGGGTTCAACCGTCTGGTCCTACTGTCCGGCATGGAATGGCGCGAGGTCACCATTTTCCGCGCCTATGCCAAATATCTGAAGCAGGCCAAGTTCGATTTCACCCAGGAATATATAGAGAATACGCTCTCGACCCATTCCAAGATCGCCCGGTTGCTGCTGGACCTGTTCCGCCTCAGCCATGATCCGGCGGTGCTGGCCACGCTGGGCCGGGACGAGGTGGATACCAGGCGCAAGGGCCTGATCCTGGAGATCGACCACGCGCTGGACGCTGTTACCAACCTGGATGAAGACCGCATCCTGCGCCGGATGCTGAACATTATCCGCGCCACGCTGCGCACCAACTTTTTCCAGTCGGGTGCCAACGGGAAGCCCAAATCCTACATTTCCTTCAAGCTGGACAGCGGGTCGATCGATGATCTGCCCCTGCCGCGCCCGTGGCGGGAGATTTGGGTCTACAGCCCGCGGGTGGAGGCCATCCATCTGCGCGGTGGCAAGGTGGCGCGCGGCGGCATCCGCTGGTCCGACCGCAAGGAAGATTTCCGCACGGAGATCCTGGGCCTGATCAAGGCGCAGATTGTCAAGAATGCGGTGATCGTGCCCGTGGGCAGCAAGGGCGGCTTCATCGTCAAGAACCCCGTGCCGGCCAGTGCCGGGCGCGAGGCCGTGATGGCCGAGGTCATCGAATGCTATAAGACGATGATGCGCGGCCTGCTGGACATCACCGACAACCTGAAAAACGGTGTCGTGATTCCGCCGGCCGATGTGGTGCGCCTGGACAGCGATGATCCTTACCTGGTGGTGGCCGCCGACAAGGGCACGGCGACCTTCAGCGACATCGCCAATGGCGTGTCGCGCGACTATGGCTTCTGGCTGGATGATGCCTTTGCCTCTGGCGGGTCGGCCGGGTACGACCATAAGGGCATGGGCATTACCGCGCGCGGTGCGTGGGAGGCGGTGAAGCGCCATTTCCGCGAGCTGGGCAAGGATATCCAGAACGACGATTTCACCTGTGTCGGCGTGGGCGACATGTCGGGCGACGTGTTCGGCAACGGCATGCTGCTGTCCCACCATATCCGCCTGATCGCTGCCTTCGACCATCGCCATATCTTTGTCGATCCCAACCCGGATGCGGCCAGCAGCTGGGCGGAGCGCAAGCGCCTGTTCGACCTTCCGCGCTCTTCCTGGGCGGATTACGACACGACGAAACTGTCGCCCGGTGGTGCCATCTTCGACCGGGGGGCGAAGTCCCTCACCCTGTCGACCGAAATCCGCCAGGCCCTGGAAATCCAGGCCGAACGCGTGACGCCGACGGAGCTGATGCGCGCCGTGCTGCGCGCCAAGGTGGAGCTGCTGTGGCTGGGCGGCATCGGCACCTATGTGAAGTCGAGTGACGAGACCAACGCCGATGCCGGTGACAAGGCCAATGATCCGATTCGCCTGAATGGCCGTGAGCTGCGGGCCCAGGTGGTGGGCGAGGGCGCCAATCTGGGCTTCACCCAGCGGGGCCGTATTGAGGCCGCAACCGCCGGCGTGTCGATCAATACCGACGCCATCGACAATTCCGCCGGCGTCGACACGTCGGACCATGAGGTGAATATCAAGATCCTGCTGCGTGACGTCATGGATGGCGGCGGCATGACGCGTGAACAGCGCGACGTGCTGCTGGCCCAGATGACGGACGAGGTGGCGGACCTGGTCCTGGCCGACAATTACAAGCAGACCCAGGCCCTGACCATCGCCCAGGCCATTTCGGTGGAAACGCTGGAGGATCAGGCCCGCTTCGCCCGCACCATGGAAAAGGCCGGCAAGCTTTCCCGCGCCATCGAGTTCCTGCCCGATGACGAGGAAATCGCCGCCCGCGCCAATGCCAAGCGGGGCCTGACGCGGCCGGAGACGGCGGTGCTGCTGGCCTATGCCAAGATTGACCTCTATGACCGGCTGCTGGCCTCTGACCTGCCGGAGGATAAGAGTGTCGAACGCGATCTGATGCGGTACTTCCCCAAGCCGTTGCAGGAGAAGTTCCCCAACGCCGTGGGCCGGCATCAGCTGCGGCGCGAGATCATCTGCACCGCCGTCACCAATGGCATGGTCAACCGCGTCGGCCCGACCTTCACCTGGGAAATGGTGGAACAGACGGGCCGCAGCGAGGGTGATGTGGCCCGCGCCTATCTGATCGTCCGCGATGCCTTCGGCCTGCGCCGGCTTTGGGACGCGGTGGAGGCGTTGGACACCAAGGTACCGGCGGGCGTGCAGACCGCCATGATGCTCTATACCGGTCGGCTGATGCGCCGGGCGGTGCCCTGGGTTCTGTCCCATGGCGCCTATCCGCTGGATATCGCCGCCGAAGTGGCGCGTCTGGCCCCCGTGGTGGAGGAACTGACCGGCCATCTGCCCGATGTTCTGTCGCCCACGGCCCTTAAATGGCTGGCTGAGACGGCGGGCACCTGGTCCAAGGACGGGGTGCCGGGTGATCTGGCCCGCCGTGTGGCAGCCCTGCCGCTGCTGGCGGCCAGCACCGACATCGCGGAAATCGCGGTCGAGGCGGGCCGTGACCCCTCGGACGTGGCCAGCCTGTATTTCGACCTGGGCGACCGCCTGGGCCTGGAATATCTGCGGGCCCGCACGGCCGAGGTTCGGTGTGAGAACCATTGGCAGCGCCAGGCGGTCGCAGCGTCGCTGGACGACCTGTTCAACCTGCAGGCCCGCCTGACGGCGCGCGTGCTGGTGCAGGTCCAGGGCGGCGGCGACCCGTTCGATGCCTGGGCAGCCCAGCGCCAGGGCCCGCTGGAGCGCATCAACAGCCTGCAGGCCGAGTTGCGCAGTGTGGGGGTGCTCGACATCGCCATGCTGGCGGTGGCCGGCCGGCAGTTGCGCGGGCTGCTGGCGGGGTAGCCTAGCCCACGGATGTGGGCGCCGGCGACTGAGGAACAGTGAATGGGGCGGTCTATCCGACCGCCCCTATCCCCGTTTCGGTGCCGGACGCGTGGCGATAAAGAGCGCCGTGCAGCACAGGATGATACCGACAATCACGGGCAACCAGGTGCCTTTGCTGGTGAAAAACACAACGATCCAGGACAGGGCCATCACCGTCACCGCCGCGATCTTCGCCCGGGTCGGGATGGCCCTTTGTTCATGCCAGTCGCGCAGCATCGGCCCCCAGCGCGGATGGTCCAGCAGCTTCTGCGCCC
>JAIXTS010000446.1 GCA_027483805.1 Azospirillum sp.
TGGCGGTGCAGTTCCCAGAGGATGCGCAGGGTCCAGCGGCGGCCCAGCAGGTCCATCAGCACCATGATGGGACGGGTCGATTTGCCGGTCGTGGATGTCATGCCGCTTGCGCTACGATTTTCGTAGCGACCCCTTTCTGAATGCGCTACGAATTCTGTAGCACAATCATGACCAGGGGAGGAATGCCCATGTCTGCGCGTCTTGATCCCGTTGCCGCCCCCCATGACCCGCTGGTGGCCGACCAGATCGACCGGCTGCGCCCGCCGGGGGCGGCGCCGCTGACCCTGTTCACGACCCTGGCCCATAATCCGCGCGTGCTGTCGCGGCTGTTCGCGGGCGGGCTTCTGGATGCGGGAAGCGTGTCGGTGCGCCACCGGGAACTGATGATCCTGCGTACCTGTGCCCAGGCGGGGGCGATGTATGAATGGGGCGTGCATGCGGCCCTGTTCGCGGCGGCGGCGGGCCTGGATGGCGCGCAGGTGGCGGCCACGGTGCGTGACAATCCGCTGGGGCCGGACTGGTCGCAAGACGATCTGCTGATCCTGGACACGGCGGATGCGCTGTTCGCGGCGGGGGACCTGTCGGACGGGCAATGGGCGGCGCTGTCGGCACGGTGTTCGGCGGAACAGGTGGTGGAACTGATCGCGCTGGCGGGATATTACCGGACCATCGCCCTGTTCTGCCGCACCCTGCGCCTGTCCGCGGAGCCGTTCACGCAGGCGTTGATGGCGGCCTGACGGTCACTGTTCGACGGCGGCTTCGGCGTAGGCGGCGGCGGGACGCTGGGGCGTGTAGTAATAGCCGGACTGCATCTTTTCCCGTTCCGCCTGGGCGGCGATGCGGTCCAGCACGGGCAGCGACCAGGCCGCCGCCAGCAGGCCGGTCCACAGGGCCACCACCATGAGACGATCCACCACTTTTTTGCCGGTAGTGTCAGTTTTTCGGCTGCTGGCCGCAATGTCGGACATTTTTGCCTCCGTTCTTCCCGGGTCATCCCAAGCTGTGCATCAACTATGCCAGTCAATCTGTGCCAGGTTCTTAACGGACCCGTGCCCGCGCGGCGGCAAGGGTGTGACATTGTGGGGGCAGGGTAACGGAGCAGGTTGAGATGCGGATCGTGATGATGGCGCTGGGCTCACGCGGGGATGTGCAGCCCTTCGCGGCCCTGGCGGCGGGGCTGGCGGCGCGCGGCCATGATGTACGGATGCTGGCCGACCCGACCTTTGCTGACCTGTTTACGGGCCGGGGTGTGACGCTGATCCCCACCCATGGCGATGTTCGCCAGGATATGCGCAGCGATGTCGTGCGGCGGATATTCGATGAACGGGCCAGCCCCTTTGCGCTGGCCCGCGCCATGCGGTCGCTGGGGGAGCAATATGCCGAGGGCTGGACGCGCGACCTGCTGCGGCACGCCGCCGATGCCGACCTGATTCTGCCCACCGGCAGTGCAGTCTTTATCGGGGCGTCGGTGGCAGAGGCGTTGGGCAAGCCCTGCATCCATGCCTATCCGCAGCCGATCATGCCGACAAGGTACAGCCCCAGCGCCCTGGTCCCGCCGCTGCGCCGTCCGATGCCCTGGTCCAATCTGGTGGGGGCGTTGCTTGCCGCGCAATTTTTCTGGCAGGTGTTTCGATCCGGCGTGAATCGTCTGCGTCGCGAGATGCTGGGGCTGAAACCCTGGCCATTTCTGGGACCCTATGGCGTGATGCGCGCGCAGCATGTGCCGATGCTGAACGGATACAGCCCATCCATCCTGCCCCGCCCGGCGGATTGGCCCGATTCCATCCATGTCACGGGCTATTGGTGGCTGGATCATCCTGACTGGGTGATGCCGCCCGATCTGGCGGCGTTTCTGGCCGCCGGGCCGCCGCCTGTCTATATCGGCTTTGGCAGCATGATGCCGGGCGACCCGGCCGCAACAACGGCCAAAATTGTCAGCGCCGTGAGGTTGGCGGGGTGCCGCGCGGTTCTGGCTGGTGGCTGGGGCGGGCTGAAGCTGGACGAACCGACACCAGATATATTCGCGCTTGATGCCGCACCGCATGACCGGTTGCTGCCGCATATGGCTGCCGTGGTGCACCATGGCGGGGCGGGGACGACGGCGGCAGGCGTGCGGGCCGGCGTTCCGGCTGTTGTGGTGCCCTTCATCGCCGACCAGTTCTTCTGGGCCTGGCGGTTGGAAATGCTGGGCGTGTCGGGTGGCACGATCCGCCACGGGGCGCTGACTGCCGATGCGCTGGCCGCTGCCATCCGCCGCTGTCTGGACGACCAGGGTTTGCGGGACAGGGCGGCTGCATTGGGCGTCCGTGTGCAGGCAGAGGAGGGGCTGGCCGCAGCGGTGCGGGTGATTGAGGCGATGGGCCAACGGTTTCCGTAGGTCAGGTCGCGGCGGAGCCTCGCCCTGACAGCAAGGGCTTTCGATCCCTATCTGCCAGGGCTCCCGTTCCGCTCGACCTGGCCTGCGGTGATGCGGTTGCTGGGGTCATCTGAAAGAAAAAGGGCCGCCCGGTTGAGGGGCGGCCCGAGGAGGGGTGACAAGAAGAGAGAGAACCGTTATCGCCCGCACCCGTGCCGGTGGGGCGAAACGGGTCGGTCCAGCCTCACTTCGCCGGGCAGACAGCGTTGCTGGGATCAGCTTCAAGCTTCAGGTCGGTGATGGTCAAACCCAGCCGACCTTCGGTGCTGATCACCACGGGTGCTTCGATGGTCGCCATCCGCGCCCCGGCGGCGGCAAAACATTTCAGGGAAATCTTGGTGGTCTGGAA
>JAIXTS010000439.1 GCA_027483805.1 Azospirillum sp.
CAGGCGAAGACATGGGCGTGCAGCTCCTCTGCCGCGGGGAAGGGGCTTGCTTCGGCATAGGCGACAGCCGCCTCTACCTCCGCCTCGATCTCGGCTTCGATCTGCCGCCGCTCGGCCTCGGGCAGCATGGCGGCCAGACGCGCCACCTGATCGCGGCGCTCCCATTCCTCCATGTCAGCGCGTGACCGATAGCCGGCGGCGTAATCCTCGGCCGGTCCGACATGTTCGCGCCAGCGATAGGTGTGACATTCCAGGAAGGCCGGACCGCCGCCCTCGCGCATGGCGGCGATCAGGCCGGATGCGGCGTCGCGGATCTCGAAAATATCGCCGGAGGTGATGCGCCGGGCCGGCATGCCGAAGGTCGCCACCCGTTCCGTCAACTGGTCAACCGCCCAGCGGCGATGCAGCGGTTCATGGATGGCGAAGAAGTTATTCTCGCAGATGAAGAGAATGGGCAGCTTATGCAGAGCGGCGAAGTTCAGCGTTTCATAGACGCATCCCTCCTCGCTGGCCCCATCGCCATAGAAGACGGCCGCCACCTGCCCCCGGCCCCGGCGCTTCAGGGCCAGGGCATAGCCGGCCGCCACAGGCACATTGGTGCCGACAACGGCTGAACAGCCCAGAATACCCTGTTCCAGCCCGACCAGATGCATGGAGCCGCCCTTGCCGCGCGCACAGCCGCCGACCTTGCCGAACATCTCCGCCAGCATGGCCTTGGGATCGCCCCCTTTAGCCAGGTAGGTAGCGTGCCCGCGATAGGTGCCGGACACGATGTCGTCGGCGCGCAACAGGTCGCAGATGCCGACAGCAATCGCCTCCTGCCCGATGGACAGATGAACGGGGCTCTTGATCCGATCCGTCGGATAAATCTCCGCAACACGTTCCTCGACCCGGCGCACCAGATAGAGGGAACGGTAAAGCCTGACTAAAGTCTCAGGAACGTTCAGGGCGGGGCTGTCCATGCGGGGCTGCTCATCAATGGGCGGAATTGGCGGCGCGGAAAGGCCCGCCTGTTACCGACAGGCTTGATACACCAGCGGCCGGCCCGGATGCCAGCGCCGTGGAAAGGTCTGCACGCCTAGGTAGCATCCTGGGACCGCAACCATGGCATGGCCCGGAACAGGCCGATCAGGGAACAGGCATCCTCAATCACAGAGGCGTGAATCATCTCCATGATTTCAGCCGGGGTGAACAGCCTCATCTGACCCAGGCCCATTTCGTGGTTATCCAGGGCGACGGCAGCAGGCCGGCAATCACGGGCCAGGAACAGGGCGCCACGCACGGCCATGGCTGCCGCTTCCGGCAGAAAGGTGCCCAACGGAATCAGATCGTCGGCAGCACAGTCATGGCCTGTCTCTTCTCGCAACTCACGGTGGGCGGCGGCGGCGGGCGCTTCTCCGGCATCAATGAAACCCTTGACGATTTCCCAGCAGGCGCCCCCGACGGGATGGCGTTCATTACGCAACAGCCCAACGCGCCCGCCGATGACGGGTACGACGGCAGCACCTGTCAGGAGATCCGGGCGCTCGACAGTCGGCGCCAGGACCAGGAAATCCTCGACCCGGCGCCCCGCGCCATCGGTGACATCATCCAGATAGACGATCCACCGGCTGTTACGGACACCGACACGCCGCCGGTTGCGTTGCAATCCCATGGGCGCCATCAACAGTCTTCAGGCAGAATGATGCTGCCCGTATCATCAATCCCGATATCGACGCATTTCAGACGGGACAGGCGGCGGACCTGATCCTGACATCCGACATTCTCTCGGATGACATCCTGTTCTATACGAACAGCCTCACGGGCAAGCCAGTGCTGATCCGGGCGTTGCCCGGTACGGGCCCGCAATGCATTCACCAGCCCCACGACAAAGGCTGAACTGGACCCGAGGCCGGAACGGGCTGGAAGATCGGACATATGGACCATGTCGAGCCCCGGCCCCACAGCCTCCTCCGCATAGACCGCGCGGACCGCTGGGTGCTGGATGGCGCTGATGCTGCTTACATGCTCCTCGCGGGAATAGGCGATGCGGTATCCATCCGCCGCCGCGGGCAGGGATGCCAGGCGGATATAGCAATATTTGTTGATCGCCATACCCAGCACGGCACCGCCATGCTCGCGCCACCAGGCGGGATAATCCGTTCCACCCCCGAACAGCGAAATCCGGAAGGGGGTCCTGCTCGTCACCATTCAGCAATACCTTCTCATGTCCCCATATGCGCCGGGGAAGAGCGCTCCATATCGGAGGTGGCTTGATTGCATCTTGCCTTCTCAGGGTTGAACTTCCCGGGAAAACATCGGACCCGCGCTGCTCATACGGCACCGTTACGACCAAAGACAACAGGAACCGTCTTGACCAGGATGGCGATATCCTGCCACAGGCTCCAGTTCTTCGCATACCAGGTATCGAACATGACACGCTGCTCATAAGAAGTGTTGCTGCGACCGCTGACCTGCCACAGGCCCGTGATGCCCGGCCGTGTCTCCAGGTAGAACATCACATCCCGCCCGTAATAGGAGAGTTCCTGTTGCGTGATGGGACGGGGGCCAACCAGACTCATCTCGCCGCGCAGCACGTTCAGAAGCTGGGGAATTTCATCCAGGCTGGTGGAGCGCAGAAAACGACCGATGGGTGTGACACGGGGATCGTTGCGCAGCTTGAAATTCAGCTCCCATTCCGCCGCTGCCGCCGGGCTTTCAGCCAGATGCTGCTCCAGGATCTTATGGGCATTGGGAACCATCGTCCGGAACTTCAGACAGTCGAACAGACGGCCGTTGCGCCCCACGCGCCGGTGCCGGAACAGAACCGGCCCGCCATCGCGGGAGATCAGTACGGCAAACATCAAGAACAACGGCAGACAGATCAGCACAAACAGGCTGGCGATCACTAGATCGAAGGCCAGTTTTACCAGACGGCGCAGGGGCTGGCCCAGATTGTTGCGGGCCACAAGCAGCATGAAATCGCGGCCGATGAAGCTCAACTGATCAAAACCCAGGATGGGCAATCCCCCCAGGGACGGAATGACGGCAAAGGGCAATCGCTCGCGAACCAGATCGGACAAGAGGTCTCCGTAGGTGATCATCTCCTGGGCTGAGAGGGCCAGAATGACAAAGCGTGCATCCCGCTGTTCGCAGAGATCAGCCCAGACCAGGCCATTTTGAGGCGACTGCATGAGGACGGGATCAACGATATCGATCACCTCATACCCCATGGCGGCATCTGCGGTGAAAGCCTGCCGGACATGCTGGGCCAGATCGCCAGTCCCCACCACAAGCGACGGGATCCGCCACAAGCCAAGACCATCAAGGATCCGCCGGGCGACAGCGCGTCCCAGGGGGATGATCAGAGCCGTCAGCAGCCAGGTATTGACCAGCCAGAGGCGAGACAGGTGATATTTAGCGGCATAAACCAGGAAACCTTCCGCCAGCAGCATGATGAGACATACAACCACGACATGGCGATAGGCCGTCCAAGCCGGCAGCGGGAGCCGGTAATGGCCCTGAGCGAAGAAGATGAAAAGGGCAAAACCAGCAAGAACCGCGAACTGGGCGGTCCTGTGACTGAATGTATCAGCAATTCCTTCGAAATAGCCCTGGTCCATGAAAAAGTGATTTATCAGAACACCAATCAACAAAGCCAAGAAAAATGATAAAACAAACGATATCAGATCAAAAGAAATCAGAAAAACATGCCGGAAAATTCCGGCAATTACCAAGCGGCTTTTTGTATAGTTTTTGGATGATTTTTCACTATAATGCAATTTTATGCCTTCCATATCACAGATTCCCCATCCGCCTCCCGGAGAGAGTTTGGCAAAATGATGACCAGCCTCCGCTGAGCAATGACCACCATTCATAGTATGGAAAAGTATGTTTTGAAATGCCTCGTTGCGCAGCCCCTCCATCACATGGGATTAATATCCAGTAATGCTCAGCCTGATATATCTACATTTCGGTGCCGACATCCTGTCGTTTCCCGCCCTTATGGCGTCAGGGGCTAGGTGATGCGTGTTCTGCTGCATGATTTTGGCTGCTACGCCTTCATTATCCCCTTGGCCCGCTGGCTGGCCGCGCAGGGGATCGAGGTTCTGCATCTCAGTGCCGGCGAACTGACAGGGCCACGCGGGGCATCCGCATCGCAGGCGGGTGATCCGCCAAACCTGCGCTTCTCGTCGGTGACAACCGGCCGCCCTTTCACACGCTATGCC
>JAIXTS010000361.1 GCA_027483805.1 Azospirillum sp.
ATCTTCCTGGGCATGACGGAGGGGCGGGGCGCCAAAGAGCGAAACTCCATCGCCTTGTCAGCTGTGATGACGGTGGCCACTGTGCTGGTCAGTTCCGTCTTTCTGGGGGATGCGATCCTGACCGTGCTGGGGACCAGCCTGGCCAGTTTCCGCGTCGGCGGTGGCATCGTTCTGCTGCTGATCGCCCTGTCGCTGCTGAACGCGACCGTGTCGGGTGTCAAGCAGACGCCGCAGGAGGCGGATGAGGCCGGAACGCGCCAGGCCATCGGTGTGGTGCCGCTGGGCTTGCCGCTGCTGGCCGGCCCCGGCTCCATCTCCGCTGTCATCATCGAGGTGCAGCGCGGCAGCGGCTGGGAACATTTCGCAGTGCTGGTCGGCTGCATCCTGATCGTCTGTGCCTTCCTGCTGTTGACGCTGCGCCTGGCCGTGCCCATCGGCAACAAGCTGGGCCAGACCGGTCTGAACATCATGAACCGCCTGACGGGTCTGCTGCTGGCCGCCGTTGCGGTGGAGATCATCGCCGCCGGCCTGCGGGCATTGTTCCCCGGCTGGATGACGTAAGCGCCGGAATCCCGATCAATTTTTTGCACCGCAGCATCTTGCCAGATGGCACCGCTTTGCTAGGCTGCTGGCTGTCAATCAGCGGGGGCGGGCATGGCATACAGCGCGACCGTGGGGCAGACGGCATACCGGTTCCCGGATCTTAAAACCCTGCTGGCCAGGGCCACCCCTGCCCGGTCGGGTGACCAGCTTGCAGGTCTGGCGGCGTCCAGCGATACGGAGCGGGTGGCGGCGCGCATCGCCCTTGCGGATTTGCCGCTGAAGACCTTCCTGTCCGAGGCGCTGGTCCCCTATGAGACAGATGAGGTTACGCGGCTGATCATGGACAGCCATGATGCCGGCGCCTTTGCCCCGGTTGCGTCCTTCACCGTCGGGCAGTGGCGCGACTGGTTGTTGTCGGATGCTGCCACCTCCGATGCGCTGTCGGCCCTGGCCCCCGGTCTGACGCCGGAAATGGTGGCAGCAGTGTCGAAGCTGATGCGCAACCAGGACCTGATCACGGTCGGACGCAAGGCGCGGGTGGTGACCGCGTTTCGCACCACCATCGGTTTGCCCGGCCGTCTTTCCGTGCGGTTGCAGCCCAACCACCCGACCGACGATCCCAAGGCCATTGCGGCCAGCATCCTGGACGGGCTGATGTATGGCAGCGGCGACGCCACCATCGGCATTAATCCCGCCACCGATTCGGTGGGGCGCTGCCTGGAGCTTCTGTCGATGATCGACGATCTGCGCCGGCGTTTCGATGTGCCAGTGCAGTCCTGCGTGCTAGCCCATGTCACCACCCTGATCCAGGTGATGGAACGGGGCGGTCCGGTCGATCTGGTGTTCCAGTCCATCGCCGGCTCGCAGGCTGCCAACCGCTCCTTCGGCATTGACCTGTCCATCCTGAACGAGGCGCATCAAGCGGCCACCAGCCTCAAGCGCGGCACGGTCGGGCAGAATGTCATGTATTTTGAGACCGGGCAGGGCAGCGCGCTGTCGGCCGAGGCGCATCACGGCCTGGACCAGCAGACGATGGAGGTGCGGGCCTATGCGGTCGCCCGGGCCTTTGATCCGCTGCTGGTCAATACTGTCGTCGGGTTTATCGGTCCTGAATATCTTTACGATGGCAAGCAGATCATCCGGGCGGGCCTGGAGGATCATTGCTGCGGCAAGCTGCTGGGCCTGCCGATGGGGGTCGATGTCTGCTACACCAACCATGCCGAGGCCGATCAGGACGACATGGATACGCTGCTGACCCTGCTGGGCGTGGCGGGCTGTTCCTACATCATGGGCGTGCCGGGGGCGGACGACGTGATGCTGTCTTATCAGAGCACCAGTTTCCACGACGCCAATTACGTGCGCGGCGTGCTGGGCCTGCGTCCCGCCCCGGAATTCGAGGCGTGGCTGACACGGATGGGTGTGATGGATGCTGGCGGACGGGTGCGTCCGGCGCTCGCCGCCGGCAGCGGCGCGCGCCGGCTGATCGACGGGGTGACGACATGAGCGATGGTTTCGATTCCTGGTCAAACCTGCGTCGCTTCACGCCGGCCCGAATTGCATTGGGCCGCGCGGGCGACGCCCTGCCTCTGGCGCGGCTGCTGGAATTTCAGGCCGCACATGCCCTGGCACGGGATGCGGTGCATCAACCCTTCGACGCGGATGGGCTGGCCGATACCCTGGCCGACCATCCGACCTTGCTGGTGCGCAGCCAGGCACCCGATCGTGCCACCTATCTGCAACGTCCAGATCTGGGCCGCCGCCTGCATGCGGATGATCTGGCGCTGCTGTCGGGCATGCGCTGTCAGGGGCAGGGACCGAAGAAATCCTATGACGCCGTCATCGTTCTGGCCGACGGGCTGTCCGCCCGCGCCCTGCATGACCATGGCAAGGCTCTGGTGGATGAATTGCTGCCCCGGCTGGCGGGATGGGACATTGCCCCGCTGATCCTGGCACGCCAGGCGCGGGTGGCGCTGGGCGATGATGTGGCGGCGGCGCTCAATGCCGCCATCGTGGTCATGCTGATCGGGGAACGGCCGGGTCTGACGGCGGCTGACAGTATCGGCGCCTATCTGACCTTCCGCCCGCGGCCGGGTCTCACCCGGGACGCGGAGCGCAACTGTGTCTCCAACATCCGCCCCGACGGCTATGCCCCTGCTCTGGCGGCCGACCTGATTGCCTGGCTGATGTCGCAGGCGCGGCGTCTGAAACTGACCGGCATTGGCTTGAAGCAGGACCGGCCCCCGGAACTGCCGGGGGCGTGACCCTTACTGTTCCTGCTTCTTCTTCGATTCGCGCTTCTGTTCCGTCTGGGCGCGGTCCAGGGCATTCAGGTTCTGCATGGCCACGGCGGCAGCGGGCGATCCCGGCGCCACACGACGGACCGCCTCCCAATCCTGCTTTGCATGGAGCATATCGCTCTTTGCAGCGCGCAGATTGGCGCGCAGCAGCAGCGCCTCCCCGCTTTGCGGCGACAGGCGCAGCGCCTCTTCGACATCCCTCATGGATTTGGCATCCAGCGCCAGCACATGGTGGGCCTGGGCGCGCAGCAGCCAGGCTTCCGACATTTTCGGCGCCCGTTCGATCACCCGATCCAGGTCGGCGATGGCGTCCCAGTATTTCTCCATGCCGGCCCGGGCGATGGCTCGATCCATCAGGAGTTGAGTGTCGTGCGGCGTCAGGTCCACGGCCTTGCCAAACGCCGCTTCGGCTTCCGGCAGCTTATGGGCGCTGGACCAGGCCATGGCGGCGCGGCCATACAGGTTGGCACGCATCGACACCGATTCGCGGCCCATCTCTGCCGCCGATGCCTCCAGCGCCGGAGCCGCCAGCAGCCAGTCACCGCGCAGCAGCAGCGCCAGCGCCTGACATAGCCGTGCGTCGGCCCCCGCCCCCTGCTTTTCCCAAAGCTTCGCTTCTTCGAAAGCGAAGTCGGGCAGTTCCTCCGCGCGCGTCAGACAGGCGGCACGGTTGGCGAACACGGTCCCTTCATGGCCCGCTGCGGACAGTGGCAGGCAGAGAAGGGTGAGGGCGGTCAACGCCCCGGCATTGAGAAGGCGGCTCATGGCGCTGTACAAATCCTGATCCGTCCCCTGCAGGCAAGTGTCAAAAAAGTCATGATCGATCCGCATCCCCTGCCGGCTGGCCGGCTGTTCATCTTTGGCCTTGGTTACACGTCGCTGCGGTTGGCTGACCGTCTGCGCGGCCTGGGCTGGTCCGTGGCCGGTACCACGCGGGGGGCGGAGAAGGCGGCGGCCCTGCGCGTATCTGGGATTGATGCCTTCACCTTCGATCGTGACCGGCAATTGGCCGATAGGGCCCTGGCGGGGGTGACCCATCTCCTGTCCTCCGTACCGCCCGATGACAAGGGCGATCCGGTGCTGGACATGCACCGGGCCGATATCGCGGCACGGGCCGGCACTCTGCGCTGGGTCGGATATCTGTCAACCACCGGGGTTTACGGCGACACGGGTGGGGAATGGGTGGACGAAACCTCCCCCTTGGCTGCCGCGGGGCCGCGCGGCCAGCGCCGCGTGGCGGCGGAGCAGGGCTGGATAGAACTGCATGACGGGCCAGGGCTGCCGGTACATCTGTTCCGCCTTCCCGGCATCTATGGGCCCGGACGCAGTGCCATCGATTCGGTGCGGGCCGGAACAGCCCGGCGCATCGACAAGGCGGGGCAGGTCTTCTGTCGTATCCATGTGGATGACATCGTCGGCGCCCTGATGGCCTCCATGGCGCAACCGATGCCGGGTACGGCCTGGAACATCGTCGATGATGAACCGGCCCCCGCAGCCCAGGTGGTGGAACATGCCGCCCGGCTGCTGGGTGTGGAGCCACCGCCGCTGGAGCCGTTCGATCCTGCGTCCCTGTCGGCGATGGCCGCCAGTTTCTATGCCGACAACCGACGTGTGCGGAACGACCGGCTGAAACAGGTGTTGGGTTATCGACTGCTCCACCCCACCTATCGGGAAGGGCTGGCCGCCCAGGTGGCGGCGGAGACACATGGTATCGGGCCTGTAACGCGCAGGTAAATCACCGCGCGTAGCCCAAAAAGCGGGAGTAGCATCACGGTATGAGCAGTATCGACCCGAGCCCGCGCAACCTTCCCGATCCCGCCGACGATGACAGTCTGGCCCGCGATCTCTCGCGCCACCGCTGGATGGCGGGTGGTTGTCTGGCGCTGGCGGCGGGCGGTTGGGCCGTCAGCCATGCCCCCTTCATGCCTGCGGGCATCGCACCGGCCCTGCGGGCCGTGGCGGAAGCCGGCATGGTCGGCGGACTGGCGGACTGGTTCGCGGTCACGGCCCTGTTCCGCCGGCCGCTGGGCCTGCCCATACCCCACACGGCTCTGGTGCCGCGCAACCGTGACCGCATCGCCGACGGTATCGCCGCCTATATCGACCGGGAATTCCTGGAACCCGCCATGCTGGTGGAGCAGGTGCGGCGCATGGACCCGGCGGCCCGCATCGCCGGCCTTCTGGCCGATCCCGCCGATCGGGACAAGCTGGTGGATCTGGTGGCCGGCATGCTGCCGGGCCTGCTGTCCAGGCAGGGGGAGGCGCCGCTGGCACAGGCCTTGGGCCGCGCCCTGGCCGCCGGGCTGTCCCAGGCCGACCTGCGCCCGGCCATGGCCGGGGCATTGCGGCATTTCGTGAACAGCGACGCGCTGGAACCATTGCTGCGGGAACTGGTCGACAGGTTAATCCATCTGGTCCACAGCAAGCGCGGTTTCGTGGAGGCTGCGGTGGCCGGCAAGTCGCGCTGGTGGATGCCGTCGTCGGTCGACAAATCCCTGGCGGATACGATCAACGAGGCGGTGCTGGGCCATCTCTGGGACCTGCGCAGCCCGCATGCCCCGGCGGGGCAGGAATTGCGCGACTGGCTGAAGGCGCTGCCGGACGAGGTGGCGGAAGGCAGCGAACTGGCGCAGCGCCTGCTGGAAGCCATGCGTCAGTTCACCGGGCCCTCCGTGGCCGGCCCGCTGCTGCATGATTTGCTGGGGGGCCTGCGGGATGCCGCTCTGCGCGACCTGGATCGGCCTGACGGTCATATCCGGTCGGCGCTGCATGGGGTGGCGGAATCACTGGCGGACGCCATGCAGGAACCGCCTGTCCGCGATCGGTTGAACCAGGCGGTAGAGCAGGCTTTCACCGCCGCCCTGCCGCGCTGGCGCCAGGCGATCCGCGATTTTGTGGCCCGCACCTTGAAGGCGCAGGATGTGGGAGAATTCACCCACCGCCTGGAACTGCGGGTTGGCCGCGACCTGCAATATATCCGGATCAACGGCACCATTCTGGGAGCAGCCATTGGCGGCCTGCTCTACGCGCTCAATACCTGGCTTGCAGGGTGAACCCCGCCGCAACCCGGACGGTCCGGCGGGGGTGGTGGGTCAGGGCGTGGCAAAGACCGACAGGGTGACACGGGCGTTCATCACCAGCTTATCCTGCACGCCCGGCAAGGCATCGGCCATCGGTGCTTCCGGGGCGGCGGCCATCATCATCTCCGACTTGCGGTATCCGCTGACGGTGACGCTGCTCACGTCCCCGAACTGGATCGTGCCCACACGGTAGGTGCGGCCGGGGAAGGCGGCGTTCAGGCGCTTCAACTCGGCATTCACCTGGGCATAGATCTTGTCGCGCAGGGCGCCGCGCGTCGCCTCCGTCTCCGCCAGGGTCGGGTCGAAGGCGATGCTGTCCACCCGTACCTGCTGGCCGGGCTTGCTGGCCTTCTTGGCGCGATCGCCCAGGGAAGCCAGTTGGCTTTCCGGCAGACGCGCCTGCAACAGGGCCTGCCAGCGTTCCAGGCCGGCGCTGTCGCTCTGCGGATTGAGGGCGATGATGCGCCATTCGGCCCGGTCGGCCACCCCGGCGACGGCTTTCAGCACGTCGTTGCGCACCGTGCCGCTGTTGCCATTGCCGGCCAGGTCGACCACCAGGGTGACCAGCGCCGTCTCCGTCTTCACCCATTCCTCGGCCGACAGGCTGAGGCTCACCGTATCGGTGACGGGCGGTGCCACATTCTGGGCGGAAACGGCCGGGATGGCGGTCACCAGCAGGCTGGCAAGGGCAAAGGGAACCAACGACCGGCGCATATGATCTCTCCAACGCTTTCCTGTTCGGGCGGTAACGCCCATGCACGCATCCTACCCTCCGGCTTGGGGCCGAATTGCGACAAGAATGCGGAAAGGATCAGAAATCCAGGTCGGCGTAATGTTTGGGCGGCGGCAGACCCGGTTGATGATCCGTCAGGATGTGGCGGAAGCTCGGCCTGCTTTTCACGCGGGCATAGAAATTCTTGGCTTCTGGATGATCATCCCAGGGCACGTCCCCCAGATAATCGATACAGGACAGTTGTGCGGCGGCGGCAATGTCGGCCCAGCTGAACTGGTCGCCGGCCAGCCAGGTGCGGCGGTCGCAGAGCCAGCCGATATAATCCAGGTGGTAATGGATATTGGCCAGGCCGGCGCGGATGGATTGGGCATGGGGCGTACCCTGGCCGGAGAAACGCTTAAACAGCTTTTCCCCGACCAGCAGGTCCGTCACTTCCGCCTTGAACTTTATATCGAACCAGCCGACCAGACGCCGCACCTCCACCCGCTGTGCCACATCGCTGCCCAGCAGGGTTGTGGCGGGATAGGCGTCTTCCAGATATTCGCAGATCGTATTCTGGTCGGCGATGGCGGCGCCATCGGCTTCCACCAGAACGGGCACCTCGCCGGCGGGGTTCATCATCATGAACTCGTCACGGCGCTCCCACGGCTTTTCCAGCTCCAGGGCGAATTCCAGACGCTTTTCCGCCAGCGCCACCCGCACCTTGCGTGAAAAGGGGGAGAGGGGATGGTGAAAGAGGGTCCGCATACGCCGTTCCGATCCGCCGCTATTCCGCCGGCCAAGTTAAATCTGATGCCACAGGCGGCGGGCCTGTGACAAGGGGCAGACACCATGCTCTTTCGGCCAGGGTCTTGTGATCACGGGGAAAATCCTGTCTGGAACCGCACACACAGGGCTGGAACGACCTCCC
>JAIXTS010000502.1 GCA_027483805.1 Azospirillum sp.
CCCTTGAACGCATCCTTGGCCAGCTCGGCCAGACCGCCCAGCGAACTGATGATACCGGTCGCCTCCATCGGCATGAAGAACACCTTCTGATTGGGGCTGTGGGCGAATTCCTTGAAGGTGGTCAGATATTGCTGGGCGACAAAGTAATTGATGGCCTGCACGTTGCCGCCGGCGATGGCATCGGACACCATGCGGGTGGCGGCAGCCTCGGCCTCCGCCTCACGCTCACGCGCCTCGGCATCGCGGAAGGCAGCCTCGCGCCGGCCCTCGGCTTCCAGAATCGCCGCCTGCTTCTGACCCTCGGCCTTCAGAATGGCCGATTGCCGGGCGCCCTCCGCCTCCAGGATCAGGGCGCGGCGGTCGCGCTCCGCCTTCATCTGGCGGGCCATGCTGTCGACCAGATCGCGCGGCGGCTGGATGTCGCGGATTTCGATACGGGTGACCTTGATGCCCCAGGGCTGCGTCGCCTCATCGACGACATGCAGCAGCTGGGCATTGATGCGGTCGCGCTGCGACAAAAGCTCATCCAGGTCCATGGAGCCCATGACGGTGCGGATATTGGTCATGGTCAGGTTCAGGATGGCGACCTGCAGCTGGCTGACCTCATAGGCGGCCTTGGCGGCGTCCAGCACCTGATAGAAGACGACGCCATCCACCTTCACCATGGCATTGTCTTTGGTGATGACCTCCTGGCTGGGCACGTCCAGCACGATCTCCATCATGTTCATCTTGGCGCCGATACTGTCGATGAAGGGCACGATGAAATGCAGGCCGGGGCGCAGCGTATGGGTATAGCGTCCGAACCGTTCGACCGTAAACTCCATGCCCTGTGGCACCGTCTTGATACCGGCAAAGGCCAGCATCATGCCGAAAAAGGCCACGACGCCGGCAAAAATCATCAGCTCCATGGTACCGTTCCCCCCTTGAACCCATGCCTCCAGCATCGCATGTGGGAAGGGTAAAAGGCGAGCGCAAGAGAGTACGCACAACCATTAACCGATTTTCCCAAAGGTCCGCTTCCAGCCGCTTCTTGCCCCCGCGAGCCGACCGGCATAGCCTGCGGCCGACCCATGTCAGAACAGGAGTACCCCATGCGCCGCCCCCTCGCCGCCCTGCTGCTCTCTCTGGCACTGGTCCTGCCATCCGCTGCCCAGGAGGTGGTGGGCGAGTTCAGCAATGACTGGACCGGCAATGAACTGGACATCACGGCCTTTCCCGATCCGGATGTGAAGGGCATCACCTGCCATATCGTGGATTTCGACCGCTCAGTCTGGGATCGGTTGTCGAAAGGAAACTGGTTTGAGGATCCGTCCAATGCCTCCATCGCCTGCCGTCAGACCGGCCCGGTGGTCATCGGCGATATCGACCTGTCCCGGCGTGGCGAGGAAGTGTTCTCCGAACGCAAGAGCCTGGTGTTCAAGTCGATCGCGGTGCGCCGCATCTATGACAAGGCCAACGATACGCTGATCTATGTCGTCTACAGCCGGCAGGTGAAGGACGCATCGGCGAAAATGTCCATCTCCACGGTGCCGCTGTTCGCGGCCAGCCCGACCTGGGAGAAGGGAAAGCCCAAGTAAAGCCGGCCACCGCAGCAAGGGTTCCCCCGGTTTTCTTTGGCAAACCCCCCACAAATGGGTTAATATAAGGTTTATTCTCCACGCCGTTCGGTGCTATGTATCCCCATCCCAAAGGGACGATGCATACTCCAAAATGGGGATAAGGTTATGTGGGTGTCCAGCCTGCTCGGGGGCGGCGGTGGCGGAGCCATTGGCCGACGCTTGAATTTCGAGGTCCAGACCTTCAAGGCGGACCACTGGGTAATTGAAGATAGTCTGGCCACGGAGGAAGAGGCCAGGGCATTGGCCACCAAGCTGCTGCCCAACCGTGAGGGTGTGCGCATCATCCGCGATTTTGCGGGTGTCCCGGGGAAACCTGCCACGGAAACCATCATCTTCTCCGAGATGCGGGAGAAGAAGGGCAAGACCATCGCGGTCCAGCCGATTGATGACAGCCCCGTCTGCACCGACACGCGTGATTACCTGCAGGCGGACAGCCGGCAAACCATTTCCAAGCTGCTGCGGCAATATCTGGAAGACAAGGCGCTGACAGCGTCGGAGCTGCTCTACAACGCGGCCGAGATGAAGCGTGCCATCAATTTCGAAAATCTGGTGCCCACCGCTGTGGGCCGTGTCGCCAGCATCCAGGGCAAGGTCACGGGTCAGGATGTGCGCGAACGCCGCGACCTGATCTATTCCAGCCTGACCGACCTGCGCAGCAAGGCGGAGGAGGCCCAGAAGCGCGCCAGCTTCAGTGTGAAGCAGGATGGTTTCCGGGGCGCGCTGGAAAAGGTGGAGGCGCTGTGCAACGGCAATGACGCGGACGCGGATTATCTGTCCAAGGTCATCCTCTGCCGCGATCTGGTACAGATCCGCAATCTGCTGGGCAAGGTTGAATGGCTGCTGGAAAGCGCCGGTGACGCTGCACAGAACAAGACGGCTCATATCCATATCATCGACACGCTGGTGGCTGATGCCAGCAGCTTCCCGTCGGTTCTGCAGGATCTGCTGGGCCGCCAGCCGGATCTGGCGACGGCCCTGCAGCGCATGCTGGATATGCTGGAAGGCAAGTTCGAGCCGACGGAACGGGAGATGGCCCCGCCCATCGCAAAGGTGCTGAGCAATTGGCTGGGCTCCGGCCACGCCCCGCAGACCTGGCAGGTGGTGCTGGAAGGGTTCCTGCGTTCCCTGCGTGGCACAGCGCCCCTGGCCCGTGACCCCGAACGCAACCGCACCAGCTTCACAACCATCGCCACCCGGCTGATCACGCCGTCAGGTCTGTTCGGTGGGTCACGTGTGGCGGATGCTCTGACTTTGGGCTATCTGCGCTTCATCGAACAGGGCGGCGGCGAGGGACGGCGCCTGTCGATCGAGGGGGTGATGGGCGTGCTGCCCTGCCTGCGCGACCGGGCCCTTTATCTGGCGGAACTGGCCGGCGGCGATGTCGGGCAGCGGGAGATCGACACGGTGGTGGCCCGGCTGCGTCCGCTTCTGTCCACCGACCGCGACGTCAACCAGCTTATCGGTCTGCAGGTGCCGCTGAAGCCCAAGATGCAGTCCATGGCCTCCCTCTACACGGCCGTGGTCAAGTCCGGGCTGCCGGATGAGGCGCGGGCCATGCTGGCCGACCGGATCGACGAAATGGTCGCCAGCTACATCGCGCAGGCCAAGGTAATCGAACGCCTGGACGATCCCTCGGGGTCGCTGCGCATCCGCGCCACCCGGTTGATGCAGTTCGCCGCCAACGACGTCCTGTCCAGCCCCAAGGCCCGCAAGATGGTGCGCGACCAGATCGTCGGCCATCTGCGTCAGCCGAATTTCGACGGGAAGTTCGTGGAAGGGCTGAACACACCACAGGAACAGGCCAACGCCCTGCGGCAATTCTACGGCCTGCTGCGTCAGGCGCAGTTCATGTGATCCCCGCGTCAGGCGCCGGGCGGCTGTCGTCGGGCGATCCAACGCCGCCACAGGTGATAGGCGGCGGGCGCGAACAGGATGATCAGGACGATGCGCACGATATGGTGCGTGGCGACGAAGGCGGCGTCCGCATGCAGGGCCAGGGCCACCAGGCTCATCTCCGCCAGCCCGCCTGGCGCATAGGCCAGGATCAGGCCCGGCAGGCTGAGCCCCGTCAGCAGATGCACAGCCAGCGCCAGGGCCAGCGTCACCAGCAGCAAGACCAGTGTCAGGCCCGCCGCCACCCCGGCCGTGCGCGCGATGCGCATCAGAGGGACCCTCTGGAACCGTCCGCCGATGGACGCACCGATCACCACCTGGGAAGCTGCCACCAGCAGGCCCGGCGGCTTCACCGCGGTCACACCCGTCAGATGCAGCACAGCGGACAGCAGCATCGGCCCCACCAGGATGCCGGCCGGTATGCCCAGCTTCTGCGCCACCGGCGCGCCGATGAAGCAGATGGCAATCATGGCATAGTCCGCAAGGTTCAGTTCCCAGGGGTACGGCCCCAGCCCATGCAGGCTCCAGTCGCGCCCCGCCGGGTCATATCCGGGCAATGCCTGAAAGGCGAAGGGCACCGTCATCACGACCAGCATGATCCGCAGGCTGTGGCCCAGCGCAATGGACCGGTCATCACCGCCCAGCGCGCCCCCCATCATTACCATCTCCGTGAACCCGCCCGGCATCGCCGTAAAATAGGCGGTGGGCGGGTCATAGCGGGCGAAACGGCGCAGATAGAAGGTGCCCGCCGCCGCGGCGATCACGATATAGACGGCCATGAACACCAGACTGACCGACCATTCGGCCAGATGCCCCAGCAGCGCCGGTGTAAAGGAACTGCCCAGCATGATGCCCAGCACGATGACCAGCCCATCGCGCAAACCCTGCGGAACCAGGGTCCGCACACCAGCCAGCGCCGCGACGGTGGTGGCCAGCATGGCGCCGATCATGAAGGCCAGCGGCACATGCAGCTTGAAGCAGAGGCTGCCGCCGGCCGTCCCCAGGACCATGGCGGCGACAAAGGCGGGCCAGTCGAAGCGGCGGCGATGCGGGTTCGGAGCCGGGTCGGTGCAGGGGGCGGTCATGCCCCGAACCGCCCCAACCGCACGGCCGTGTGTCCGCGGTCGGCATGGCGGCGCGAGGGCATGATCATCACACAATCATCATGGGGGGTGCGCAGGGGCACCCCGCCATCCAGGGCATAGACGGTGCCGGCGGTGGGGATGACATCCATACCCTGGTATTCCTTCAGGAACCGGAAACGCTCGCTGGTCACCGTAATGGTTTCTGTCACCTCGACAAGCCGGGGCGGCGACGGTTCAGCGGATGGCAGCCATGGGCGAAGCGCAGCCGCCTCCACCACCCCGGAGACCAGCAGGAACCGGGCGGCAACGGCCAGGGCGGTCTCGGCACTGACCGGATCCCAATGCTGACCGCATTCAGCCAGCAGCGCGACAGGGCCGTCAGCGCCCTCCGTGAAGCGCGGATGGTCGATCAGCCGGCTGCCGCCCGCATGACCCGGATCGGCCACGATCACACCCGGCAGCCCCACGCGGCGGGCAAGCTCGCATCCGCGGCGTGAGCGACCGCACAGCATCAGCGGAATGCGGTCATGCTGCATCGAATGCAGGTCCAGAAGCAGATCGGCCGTACCAAACAGGGGCCAGAGTTCCCGCGCCCGGCGCCGCTCGACGCTGTCCGCCCCATCGGTCAGGGACGCGGGTGACCAGACCCTGTTCATATCCTCGTCCACATAGCGCGACATGATGGGAAAACCGGGGTCGAACTGTGCGAACGCCGCGCAATTGGCAAAGACGAAGGACAGGGTGCCACGGACGGGACGGATGCCCGCCGCCAGCAGGGTCGCGGCGGCAATCGCGCCGGAATATTCATTGCCATGCATCAGGGCATTGATCACGACATGCGGACCCGGCCGGCCGCTGTGGAAGCGGTGGACAAAGCCCGTACCATCATTCCCCCCTGCCCAGGCAGACAGGTCGGGCGGCCAGAGATCACCCTGCGCCAAGGGTTCGATACCTGCCATGCCCCCTCTCCGCTGCCGCGACTGCGCATCGTCTGGATTGGCCAGACCGGACATACAAAGGCAGGCATGCCTTCTGCACTATCGACGCCGGCCCCTATGCCAATGTATAGGTTCCAAGTCATTTCGATGAAAGAGCGGTTTCATTCCTGCCGCCTCTTCATCGCGACTTTCCGAAGCCGGGGACGGGTTGAATGAGTTTGGTGATCGATGATGTGGTCGTCCGGCATGATCCGGTCGGGCCCGCGGTCCCTTTGCTGTTCGACAGCCCGCATAGCGGTACCCGCTATCCTGCCGATTTCGACTTCACCTGCCCCTTCCCCCTGCTGCGCCAGGCAGAAGATACGCATGTGGATGACCTGTTCGGCATGGTCCCGGAACTGGGCGCGACCTTCCTCTGCGCCCTGTTTCCGCGGTCCTACATTGATGTGAACCGCGCGCCGGACGATATCGATCCCGCCATGCTGGACGGGGTGTGGCCGACACCGGTCAACCCCTCGCCAAAGAGTCTGGCGGGCATGGGTCTGGTCCGCCATCTCTGCCGTCCCGGCGTGCCCATGTATGACGGGCGCCTGCCGGTATCGGTGGTGCAGGACCGGATCGAGAATTACTGGCGGCCCTACCATGACCTGTTGGCCGAAACCATGGACGGGTTGCACGCCCGGTTCGGCGCCGTCTATCACATCAACTGCCATTCCATGCCGTCCTTTGTGATCGGACCGGAACGGCAGTCGCCCGATTTTGTGGTCGGCGACCGCGATGGCTCCACGGCGGAACGGGGCTTCACGCGGCTGGTGGTCGAAACATTGCGCGCCATGGGCTATAATGTCCGCCTGAACGATCCGTACAAGGGCGTTGAACTGGTCCGCCGCTATTCGAACCCCGCCCGCGGCCGACATTCGCTGCAACTGGAAATTGACCGCCGCCTCTATATGAATGAAGAGACGTTGGAACTGCATGCCGGCTTCCATGAGTTGCGGGAGGATCTGGTCAAGCTGGTTCATGTGCTGCGCGACTATGCGCTGGAACACACCGCCCGTCTCGCCGCGGAATAATGCCGGGTGTGGGGCGTGTGACAGGGCTCCTGAAATAACGGGGCCATTAACCAGAAACATTGGGCATCGCCAACCTTGACCCGCAAGGCGCACAGACGCATGGACGCACAGATTACGGCGGTTTTCCAAGGCGCCAGACCGGAACAGGACATGGAAATCCAGGACCCGTACTGACGATTACTGGGTTGGCATTTTGATTATTTAAGAAAACCGCCTCTATCCGTCTGGACCTCTGACAGGAGCGCTGGCAACACCTAAGCTGTGCAAAAACGGATCGCTGGTGGCAAATGCACGCGTTGGCGCAACAAATCGGCACGGACATCCCGCCTCCGCCCATGGTTCTCCAGGAGGACGTGGTGGCGCAGCGGGACCCGCTGACCCGCCTGCTGAACGAGCGCCCGGCCGCCATCATCCGTTTCATCACCGAGCTGGCGCATGATCTGGGCATGCGCACCGTGGTGGAGGGGATCGAACATATCCGCCAGCTGGTGGCTGTTGCCGCTTGTGGATGCGATTATGGTCAGGGGTATTTTTACTACCGGCCGATATGTGGCGATCGTATCGCCGGGCTACGGTCAGACACCTGACCAGGACAGCCATAGACTACTTATGTATGTTTTTGTCGCCGAACGGGAACTTTGGAAACCTGAACCTTTGAACGGCTGAAATAATGATAATTTCTCATTAATGTCCATGAAATCATTCACTTGGTGCTACCTATGGAACATTTGCCTCCAACTGAGACAGAGCCTGCGGAATGCGCCTGCGCCTATAATGCGCCACAACTCCTGCACGATCCGCTGACTGGCCTCTACAACAAGAATGGCTTCGTTACGCATGGGAACCTGATGTTGCAGCAGCTGGCGGCCCAGGGCCGCAGCACTGTTCTCATCTATATGGAACTGAACGATTATGATGGCCTGATCTGCCGCCTGGGCTATGACGCCTCGCTGGTGCTGCTGACCACGATGCGCGACCGGATGCAGGAGGTGTTCGGCACGCAGGCATTGCTGGCCCGGTTCGACAGTGAACGGTTCGCCATCCTGCTGCCTGACGGCCATATCGGTATCGAAGGGACGATCCATGCACTGGAAGCGCCACTGCGGATCGATTTGACCAACTACCACCTCTCCCTGTCCTGCGGGGTCGCCACCTCCACCGATCCCACCGACAATATGGACATGCTGATCATGGCGGCCCGGTCGGCGAAGCAGGATGCACAACGCGCCCAGCGGCAGGTGGGCTGGTACGCCGACGACATGCGCCGCCGTCTGGCCCGGCAACGGGCGATAGAGGACGGGCTCTGGTTCGCCCGCGACGGCAGCGGCCTCTCTCTGGTCTATCAGCCCAAGATCGATATCCGCGCCGGCAAGGTGATGGGGGTGGAGGCGTTGCTGCGCTGGCGGCACCCGGAACTGGGCGCTGTTTCTCCAGCTGAGTTCATCCCGCTGGCCGAGCGTACACGCACCATCCTGCCCATCGGTGAATGGCTGCTGCGGACGACATTGAATCAGAAATATATCTGGCGCCGCGATGGACAGGATATCCGCATGTCCATCAACGTCTCCCCCCTGCAGCTGGAGACGGTAACGGACGAAGCGTCGGTGCTGGAGACAATGACCCGGGAATGCCGGCGCCTGGACCTGCGCCATGAGGATCTGGAGATCGAAATCACCGAGGGGTTGTTGAGCAATGCCGAGGTGATGGGACAGGTGCGGCAGATCGCCAGGGCTGGTTTCGGCATTGCCGTGGACGATTTCGGGCGCGAACATTCGGCCTTGTCGCTTCTGGTCAATTGCCCGGCCACGACCTTGAAGATCGACAAGAGCTTTGTCGACAATGTGGTGGAGAATGAGCGGCAGCTGGCCGTGGTGCATTTTATCGTCGATCTGGCCCGCCGCCTGGGGATGGAGACGGTGGTGGAGGGGATCGAACATCTGAACCAGCTGGTGGCCCTGGCCGATGCGGGCTGCGACTATGGTCAGGGTTATTTCTATTACCGGCCGCTGAACCCGGATCAGATCCTGGAACTGCGCCACCGTCACTGATACAAAACCGCCGCATGGCGGCGCCCGGCGATTGTGGGACCAGGCACAAACCAAGAGCCATGGCTCTTGGCATCCGGCGACGGGGGGCATAGGCCCCTCTGTAAAAAGGCTGGGCGGGGCCCGCACCTTTGGGCGGCATTGTGCAATTGCACATGGTTTGCGATGATCGGGCCACCAATCATTCCCCGTCCTCCCGACCGCAGAGCGAGTCCGCCCCCCGCCATGGCCAGCAGCGCCGATCCCGACGAAAAGCCGGCCCCCACATCGTCGCGCCGAAGCTTGGAGGCGATATCGCCCGCCATGCCGGTGGATCTGGGCGGACGATGCGAAATCATGCCCGGCACGCCCATGCAGGCATTGGATTCGGCCGGTGGCCCGGCCTTTGCCGCGCGTCTGGCCCGTGATCGCAAGACAGAGGCCTTCGCCATCGTCACGGACCAGCCCGTGCCGGCCCGTATCGACATGATGGCGACATACCGGTCCATCGAGAATCCGGCGGTGCTGCGGCTGCTGGACTGGGGCACTGTCGACTGGACGCCGGAGGGGAAAAAACGGTTTGTCCTGATCTATGAGCGTCCGGGCGGCCGCCGCGTGATGCAGGACATGACCGAAACGCGGGAGCCCCTGCCCGATGATCAGATCACCCGGTCTGCCATCCCGACATTGCTGTTCGCGCTGCGGGAGATGAATGCGCGGGGCATGACCTGCGGGGCGGTGCGGCCCACCAACCTGTTCCACAAGGACCCGGCCTCACCCGTCCTCTGCCTCGGCGACTGCCTGTCCACACCGGTCGGTTATGGACAGCCGCTGCTGGTTGAAACGATCGAACGTGGCATGGCCCAGCCGGCCGGACGCGGACCTGGGACCATCGCCGACGATCTCTATGCGCTGGGCGTGACCTTGCTGATACTGCATCTGGGCCGCAACCCGCTGGCCGACCTGGATGATGAAAGCATCCTGAAGTTGAAGATGGACAAGGGCACCTATCCGGCCCTGACCAGCCAGATCCGCCTGCCGCAGGGGCTTGTGGAACCGCTGCGCGGCCTGATGATCGATGATCCCAAGCAGCGCTGGTCGGTCTCCGACCTGGATCTGTGGCTCCAGGGCCGGCGCATGTCGCCCAAACAGCCGCAGATCCCCCGGCGCGGGGCCCGGCCGTTCGAGTTCCAGGGCGAGGAGCTGATGCATTGTCGGGCGCTCTCCCGGTCCCTGGCCCGGCACAGTGCCGCCGCCGCCGCCCTGATCGAACGTGGGGATGTGGAAAAATGGGTAAGGCGGTCCGTAGGCGATGAGGCACGGGCCGAGGCGATGCAGACCGCCATTTCCTCCGCCGGGGCTGGCGGGCGCGGCGCCAGCCAGGAGGATAAGCTGGTCACCCGCGTATCGATCGCCCTGGACCCGCCCGCCCCGATCCGCTATCGCGGCCTTTCCATCCTGCCCGACGGGTTGGGACCGGCCCTGGCCGAGGCCGCGTGGCAGAACAGCAGCGTTCAGCCCTTCGCCGAATTTGTCCTGGCCCAGTTTCCGCATTTTTGGGTGAATTGCCAGACCGACTTCCGGCCGGAATATGTCCCCATGGTCCAGGCCTATGATGGCTACCGGGCCTTGCTGGAACATGTGGGCATGGGTTTCGGGATCGAACGGATCATCTATGAACTGTGCCCCGCCTGTCCGTGTCTGTCGCCGCATCTGCGCGATTACTATGTCCTGTCACCGGCCGAGCTGCTGTCGGCCCTGGACCAGATCGCGACCAAGCCCAACCGGGGCCGCGACCCGGTGGATCGACATGTGCTGGGCTATCTCACCACGCACCACAAAAAGCTGAACGACCGGCTGCTGGTGCCGCTGTCCAACCCGCA
>JAIXTS010000355.1 GCA_027483805.1 Azospirillum sp.
GGCTCCTACCGCGATGCCCCGCCGGGCATCCGCATCTGGGGCGGTGCCACCGTCGAAAATGCCGACATCGTGGCCCTGCTGCCCTGGCTCGACTGGGCCTATGCCACGGTCAAGGCCGGCTGATCTATCTCCGTGATTTCTCGCCGTAGGTCAGGTCGAGGGCGCTTGCGCCCGAGCCCTGACAGCGATGGATTGAAAGCCATACTGTCAGGGCTCGGCTGTGGCCTCGACCTGACCTACGGTGCCCGACACATCCCGCATCTTCATGCGAAGGACATACCCATGCCCAAGGTTCTGATTTCCGACAGCCTGTCCCCCCGCGCCGTTGAGATTTTCAAGGAGCGCGGCGTCGAGGTCGACGTCAAGGTCGGTCTGAAGCCCGACGAGTTGAAGGCTATCATCGGCGAGTATGATGGTCTGGCCATCCGCTCCAACACCAAGGTGACCAAGGATATCCTGGCCGCCGCCACCAACCTGAAGGTTGTCGGCCGCGCCGGTATCGGTGTCGACAATGTCGACATCCCGGCCGCCACGGCCCGTGGCGTCGTTGTGATGAACACGCCGTTCGGTAATTCCATCACGACGGCCGAGCACGCCATCGCCATGATGTTTGCGCTGGCCCGTGAGATCCCGGCCGCCAACGCCTCCACCCATGCCGGCAAGTGGGAAAAGAACCGCTTCATGGGCGTGGAGCTGTTCGGCAAGGTGCTGGGCGTGATCGGCTGCGGCAATATCGGCGGCATCGTTGCCGATCGCGCCATCGGCCTGAAGATGAAGGTCATCGCCTTCGACCCGTTCCTGTCGCCCGAGCGCGCCACCGAAATCGGCGTGGAGAAGGTGGAACTGGAAGACCTGCTTCGCCGTGCCGACTTCATCACCCTGCACACGCCGCTGACCGAGGCCACCAAGGGTGTGCTGGACGCCAAGGCCCTGGCCAAGACCAAGAAGGGTGTGCGCATCATCAACTGCGCGCGTGGCGGCCTGATCGTGGAAGAGGCCCTGCAGGCCGCCATCGAGGCGGGCCATGTGGCCGGTGCTGCCCTGGACGTGTTTGCGGAGGAGCCGGCCAAGGCCCATCCGCTGTTCGGCAATGAAAAGGTTGTCGCCACCCCGCATCTGGGCGCCTCCACCACCGAAGCGCAGGAGAATGTGGCGTTGCAGGTGGCCGAACAGCTGGCCGACTATCTGGTCAATGGCGCCGTCGTCAACGCGCTCAACATGCCGTCGGTCACGGCGGAAGAGGCCCCGCGCCTGCGCCCCTATATGAAGCTGGCCGAACAGCTGGGCGGCTTCGTGGGCCAGCTGATCGATGGCAGCCTGAAGGGTGTCGCCATTGAATATGAAGGCCAGGCCGCGACGCTGAACACCAAGCCGCTGACCGCCATTGTGCTGAAGGGCCTGCTGGGTCCGCTGATGGAATCGGTGAACATGGTCAACGCCCCCGTCATCGCCAAGGAGCGTGACATCAAGGTGGCCGAGACCAAGCGCACCAATGATGGTGATTACCAGACCCTGGTCCGTATCATCGTCACCACCGACAAGGGCACCAACAGCGTCACCGGCACCCTGTTCGGCGGTGACAAGCCCCGTCTGGTCGAAATTGACGAAGTGCCGATCGAAGCCGAGGTTACGCCCTTCATGCTGTTTGTCCGCAACGAGGACAAGCCGGGCTTCATCGGCAAGCTGGGCACAACGCTGGGCAATGCCAGCGTCAATATCGCCACCTTCCATCTGGGCCGCACGGCGCCGGGTGCGAACGCCATCTGCCTGGTGTCGGTCGATCAGAAGGTGGATGACGCGCTGCTGGCCACCATCCGCGCCCTGCCCAGCGTGGTGCGCGCCACCGAACTGGCCTTTGCCTGATCCATCCTCCGGCAATGGACAAACAATCTGCCGAAGGCTTGGCCTTTGGCGGATTGCAGGCCGGCGCCCGGCGCATGAGGAAGATCGGTATCGTAAGGGGGAGGGCGTCTGCTCTCCCCCTTTCCTTTCGGCCCTGGCCTATCCGAAAGTGATGGCTTGGACGGAAAATCGTAATCATGGTGTTCGACAGTTTGTGCTATGTAGTCTGAAGGACCCGGCAGACCCGGGCCCATGATCTGACAACCCCAGAGACGCAAGGCCTTTGCAGATGAAGTACGGCAGCGAATCGAGCAATTTCTCCGGCGCTGGCAAGAGCGAGGTTTCCTCCGCCTTGCAGGAAATCAGCCGTGAACTGGAAGGCCTGCGGACCGAAATTGAGAAGGTCGGCACGGTGGCGCAGCAGATTGACGCCATCGCCAAGCAGACCAACCTGCTGGCGCTGAACGCCACCATCGAAGCCGCCCGCGCGGGTGAGGCCGGCAAGGGCTTCGCAGTCGTGGCCGGTGAGGTGAAGAACCTGTCGGGCCAGACCGCCGCCGCAACGGCCGAAATCTCCGCCGTGCTGCAGAGCCTGACCAAGCGTACCCAGCATCTGGGTCAGCTGGTTGAGCGCGCCATCACCCACGCCTGATCGCGTGTCGTGAGATTGGAAAAGGGCGGTGCCGGCGACGGCGCCGCCTTTTCGCATTCATGATGCTGTTCCCGCTTTACCGTTCGGACTTTTGGACATGACCCGCCCCATCCTGATCGTCGGTGCCGGCCCCGCGGGCCTGATGGCGGCCGAAATCCTGGCTGCGGCCGGCCATGGTGTGGCAATCCACGACTCCATGCCCAGCCCGGCGCGCAAGTTCCTGATGGCGGGTCGTGGTGGGCTGAACCTCACCCATTCCGAACCGCTGGACCGGTTCATCACCCGCTATGGTGCCGCCCGGCCCTTTCTGGATCCGCTGATCCGCGCCTTTACCCCGACAGCCCTGCGCGACTGGTGTCACGGGCTGGGGGTGGAGACATTCGTCGGCTCTTCCGGCCGGGTGTTCCCGAAAAGCTTCAAGGCCTCTACCCTGCTGCGCGCCTGGCTGCTGCGGCTGAATGGCTTGGGCGTGACCCTGCATACCCGCCATCGCTGGACAGGCTGGGCGGCGGATGGGGCCGTGACCTTTGATACGCCGAATGGCCCCCTCTGCGTGACCCCTGCGGCCACCCTGCTGGCGCTGGGCGGGGCCAGTTGGCCCCGGCTGGGCTCCGATGGCGGCTGGGCACCGCTGCTGGCGGCCCATGGCGTGCCGCTGGCACCCTTTCGCCCTTCCAACAGCGGATTCGATGTGGCCTGGAGCGCGGGGTTCCTGGAACGGGCGGAGGGGGAGCCGCTGAAACGAATCGCCCTGACCGTCAAGGATCGCACCGTGCCCGGCGAACTGGTGGTGACCCGCACGGGGCTGGAAGGCGGCGCGCTCTACGCCCTGTCGGCGCCCCTGCGCGACATGATCGAACGGGAGGGGCGGGCCATTGTCCATCTGGACCTGAAGCCCGACCTGACCTTGTCGCAGGTGCAGAACAAGCTGGCCCGCACGCCGCCGGCTGACAGTCTGGCCAACAAGCTGCGCAAGGGCCTGACCCTGGGTCCGCCCATGGGTGCCCTGATCCGGGAATTTGCCGGCGAGGTCGATCTGGGCCGGAGCACCAGTCTGGCTGCCCTGGTCAAGGCGCTGCCCGTGCCCCTGACCGGACAGCGCGGCCTGGACCGCGCCATCTCAAGTGCCGGCGGTATCAAATTGTCGGCCCTGGATGCCAACCTGATGCTGACCGCCCTGCCGGGCACCTTCGCCTGTGGGGAGATGCTGGACTGGGAGGCGCCGACGGGCGGCTACCTGCTCCAGGGCTGCTATGCCACCGCCGTCGCGGCGGCAGAGGGAATGAAGCGTTTCCTGGCCGCCCGGTGACCGTTGCCGGCCACCGGGTCAGGCCATGATCCTGCATCTGTCCTGGGTCATGCGGCGCGGATCCGGTTGATGAAGCCATCGACCTCGCGGCGCAGCGTCTCCGCCTCACGCGACAGGGTGCTGGCCGCGGACAGCACGTTATCGGCGGAACTGGCTGCCCCCTGGGTCGTGGTCTGCACGCCGGCAATATTGTTGGCGATCTCCTGCGTACCGACGGCGGCCTGCTGCACATTGCGGGCGATTTCCCGCGTCGCAGCATCCTGTTCCTCCACCGCCGCGGCGATGGCCGTGGCGATGTGATTGATCTCCGTGATGGTCTTAGTGACTTCCAGCGTTGCCGAGACGGCATTGTTGGTCGCCAGCTGGATGCTGTTGATGCGGGTGGAGATATCCTCCGTCGCCTTGGCTGTCTGGCTGGCCAGGCTTTTCACCTCGCTGGCCACCACAGCAAAGCCCTTGCCGGCGTCCCCGGCCCGTGCCGCCTCGATCGTGGCGTTCAGGGCCAGAAGGTTGGTCTGCCCGGCGATTTCGGCGATCAGCTTGACCACGGCGCCGATGGCCTCGGCCTCGCGCGCCAGTTCCTGAATGGTATTGTTGGTTCCTTCGGCTCGCTCGGCGGCGTTGCGCGCGATGCTGGCGGAAGAGCCGACCTGGCGGGTGATCTCACCGATGGAACTGGTCATCTCCTCGGCCGACGCCGCGACCGTCTGCACATTGGCAGACGTCTGTTCGGTGGCGGCAGAGACGATGCTGGTCTGGCTGCGGGCCTGATCCGCCCCGGTGGCCAGCGATTGGGCATTGGCGTTCAGTTCGGTGGCCGCCGACGCGACCAGCGAAACCACCCCCATGACGCTGGATTCGAAATTGTCGGCCATTTTCATCATCAGGGCGCGGCGTTCAACTTCCGCCCGCTTTTCCGCCTCCTTGGCTTCCTCTTCCAGTTGCCGCGCGCGGATGCCATTGGCCTTGAAGGTTTCCAATGCCCCGGCCAGCTTGCCGATCTCATCCTGGCGATCCAGGTCTGGCACCGCCAGGGACAGATTGCCGCCGGCCACGCTGGTCATGGCGTCGGTCAGGCGGCCGATGGGGGCGGCGATGGTGAAGCGGGCGATATAAAAAGCCAAGCCGCCGAGCAGCGCCAGGCCGATACTCGAAACCGCATAAACCAGATTGCGGGAGAAGATGGAATCCTCGGTCAGCGCGGCGGTCTGTTCATCCACGTTTTTGCGGAAATCCGTGGTCTTTTTAATGTTGTCGTCGCGCAAGGCGTCAAGCTTCGGGTCGAAACTTTGATTGAGCAGTGCCAGGGCTTCGTCATCCTTGTTGGCCAGGGCCAGCGGTTTGATCTGCTCCAGCTCAAGCATTACGCTGTCAAAACGGCGTCGCAGATCGGCAATATGCTGTGTGTGTGCTGGCATCAGTTGCGGCACGGTGTCATAGGCTTTGATGACATTATCCCGGTTGCGGGCAATCGTTTCGAGGGCATCCTGTTTCCGCTTGGCATCATCCTGGGCGATCAGCTTATAGGTCTGGCGGCCGATGGCGATGATCGACCGGTTGGCCACAGCCAGTTCGTCCATGGCCTTCGCGTCATTTTCCAGCAGCTCATAGTACACTGAGTCAATCTTCATCAAGCGTGTGCTGGCGAAAATCGACACGAACAAGACCAGAAGGCCCATCATGATGATGACGCTGATGACACGGGTGGAGATGCTGAGGCGCGAAAGGTCCACAATGACACCTGCGGTGGGGGTTGCTGCCCCTGTTATCTGTGGCGCCGCTTAATAATTCGACGGTGAAATTGTATATATATTCTTTTGTATAGGGGCCGGCCCCACTCAATAAATGAAAAAAGGTGTCTTTATTGTTTTCTCGTTGTTGGATACTCTGGAAACTCACTAATATGATTTCCAGATATCTTTAATATTATGAGTGCCAGATTGGCTTATCATTGCCAATTGCAGCCATTCTTTATAATTATGTTGCTTCTATCATTGGGCGGCCAAAGAGCCTGCATCATGAAGATGCAGCCGGCGCCGGCCCAGCCAAGCCGCGGGATGGCGCCGGCCCGGCGCTGATGGAACAGGAACAAGGGTCCAGCTCTGTTGGTGTCAGCTGAACAGGCGGGCAAAAAACCCTTTGGGCTTGGCGGCTGCCCTGGGGGCGGCGGCCTTCTGCGGCATGGTCGGCTTGCCC
>JAIXTS010000226.1 GCA_027483805.1 Azospirillum sp.
ATCCTGCGTATGCCTTCGTGGAGACGTGCCCGGTCCATCTGCCCTCCCAATCAGGGACGACATTAAAACCGGACACTTCACGAGCTACATACAAAGGACATTTCACAAGCTAGCCACACGGGGATAGGGTATTGTTGCTGGCATCAATAGTTGGTGCCATACTGGTTTCATGACTGAGATTGCGGCATCCATCTTCGACGATGTGGATGAGGCGCGGAAGGCCCGCGCCATCGAAGAGGCACGCGCCGATGTGGCCGCCGGGCGGGTTGTGCCGCATGCGGTGGTGGCGCAATGGCTGGAACGTCTGGCAAAGGGGGAACGGCCGCCGCCGCCTTACTCCCACACCTTACCCCGTCAGGACTGACCATCTGAGATGGCGCAGGTGATCTGGACCGATCAGGCCATCGCCGATCTCACGGGTCATATCGCTTATATCGACCAGTACAACCCGGCTGCGGGCGATCGAATGGCGGCGCGTCTTATCACCGCCGGCAACAGCCTCTGCACGTTCCCCAAACGCGGCAAGGCCCGACCCGACGGCACGCGGGAACTGGCCGTCGTGCATCCCTATATCCTGGTCTACGAAGTGGCAGACGGCGACGATGTCCGCATCCTGCGTGTCTGGCACGGGGCACAGGATCGCGACTGACCACTGCCCCCTCGCCCGATCACGCTACATGCTCTATCTTCGCCCGCGACGTCCGGCAAACGGGCGCAAGGCATTAGAGGATAGAACATGGCAGCTTCGGACATTGAGGTAAAAGCGGGCGGTGGCATCCTGGGGGCGATTGAGCGGGTGGGCAACCGATTGCCGGATCCGGCCACCCTGTTCCTGATCGCCATCGTCATTCTGGTGGCGCTGTCCGCCATCCTGTCGAGCATGGGCGTGTCGGCCACCCATCCCGGCACCGGCAAGGAACTGGCGGCCACCAATCTTCTGTCGGCGGAGAATATCCGCCGCTTCCTGACCGACCTGCCCACCATCTTCGCCAGCTTCCCGCCGCTGGCCGTCGTGCTGCTCTGTGTGATGGGTGTGGGCGTGGCGGAAAAGACCGGCCTGATCGGCGTTTCGCTGGGCGCGCTGGTGCGGTCGGTGCCGAAAAGCATGCTGACCATGATCGTGGTCTTTGCCGGCGTGCAGTCCAGCATGGCGACCGACGCCGGCTATGTCGTGCTGGTCCCGCTGGCCGGCATGCTGTTCCACAGCTCCGGTCGGCATCCGATCGCGGGCATCGCGGCGGCCTTTGCCGGGGTGGCGGGGGGCTTTTCCTCCAACCTGCTGGTCACCTCGCTCGACCCGCTGCTGGGCGGGATCAGCACGGCGGCGGCCCGGCTGGTCGATCCGAACTATGAAGTGCTGGCCACGGCCAACTGGTACCTGATGGCGGCCTTTGTGCCGCTGTTCACCCTCATCGGCGCCATCGTTACCGAACGGCTGATCGAACCGCGTCTGCAACGCACGGCCCCGGTCGCCGCCGGCCTGACCATCGCCATGGAGGAACCCAGCGCCGAACAGCAGGCCAACGAAAAGCGCGGCCTGCGCTCTGCCGGTCTGGCACTGCTGGCCATCACCGCCCTGTTCGGGGTTGCCGTGGTACCGGAAGGCGCCATCCTGCGCGATGACAATGGCACGGTTGAACCCTTCCTGCGCGGCATTGTGGCCGTGCTGTTCATCAGCTTTCTGGTCATCGGCATCGCCTATGGCATTGGCGCGCGTGTCATCCGCTCCGACCGCGATGTCGTGAAGATGATGAGCCAGTCCATGTCCGACATGGGCGGCTATATCGTGCTGGCCTTCTGCTGCGCGGTGTTCATCGCGCTGTTCGGCTGGTCCAACCTGGGCGGCATCCTGGCCGTCAATGGGGCGGCCTTCCTGAAGGATGCGGGCTTCACGGGCCTGCCGCTGCTGGTGGCCATCATCATCGTCTCGGCCCTGATCAACATCCTGATCGGCAGTGCATCAGCCAAATGGGCCATCCTGGGGCCGGTGATGGTGCCGATGCTGATGCTGTTGGGCATCACGCCGGAAGCAACACAGGCAGCCTATCGCGTGGGTGACAGCTTCACCAACCCGATCACGCCGCTGCTGCCCTATTTCCCGCTGATCCTGATCATGTGTCAGCGTTATGTGCCCAGCTTCGGCATCGGCTCGCTGCTGGCCACCATGCTGCCGCTGGCCCTGTGGATGGGCATCGGGGCCATGGCGTTGTTCTGCGGCTGGTACATGCTGGAACTGCCGCTGGGTCCCGGCGCGGTCATCCACATGCCGACCGGGTCCTGATGATCCCTGCGCCCGACAGCTGGGTCACCCCCTGCCCGCCCGACAGGGGCGGGGGCTTGTGGGTGGAACCGGGCGGCTTCCATGTCGACCCGACCCGGCCTGTCGACCGCGCGGTGATCACCCATGGCCATTCCGACCATGCACGACCAGGACATGCAAATGTCCTGGCCACGCAAGGCACGCTGGCCATCATGCGGGCGCGCCTGGGCGATGGGGCGGGGCTTTCGCAGCAGCCTTTGCCCTATCATCAACCGATCCGTATCGGGGAGGTGACGGTCAGTTTTGTGCCCGCCGGCCATGTGCTGGGGTCAGCCCAGGTGGTGATGGAATGGCGGGGCAGCCGGGTGGTGGTGTCAGGCGATTACAAACGCCGCTTTGATCCCACATGCGATCCCTTTGAACCTGTTTCCTGCGACGCCTTCATCACCGAGGCCACCTTTGGCCTGCCCGTCTTCCGGCATCCGCCCGTGGAAGGCGAAATCGCCCGGCTGCTGCACACATTGTCGGTCTTCCCGGAACGCACCATCACTGTCGGCTGTTACGCGCTGGGCAAGTGCCAGCGCCTGATCACCGAACTGCGCCGGGCGGGGTACGACAAACCCCTCTATCTGCATGGCGCCCACCTGCCGCTCTGCGCGCTCTATCAGGAACAGGGCGTGGACCTGGGCGACCTGCGCCCCGCCACCGTCGCCGATGCCTCATCCATGCGCGGCGGCATCGTGCTGGCCCCGCCATCTTCCATGGCCGACAAATGGCTGCGCCGGATGCCGGACCCGCTGCCCGCCTATGCGTCGGGCTGGATGCGGGTACGGGCCAGGGCGCGACAGCATGGCATCGAACTGCCCCTGATCGTGTCTGACCATGCCGATTGGGACGAGCTCTGCCGGACGGTGAAGGATGTTTCGCCCGGCGAACTCTGGGTCACCCATGGCAGCGAGGAAGCCCTGGTCCATTGGGCCACGACCCAGGGCTTAAAGGCCAAGCCCCTGCATCTGGTCGGGCGAGGGGAGGACGAGTGATGCCAAATCCCGGTCTTTCTCCGAAAGGTCGGGATTTGGCACGGCGGCGACTGCCGCCGCGCGGCCCATGCCGCGTAAGCCAAGGCCACGGATGTGGCCGCCGGCGCTTGAGGCCGATGATCGGCAACAATCATCGGGACATATCATAATGCAGCACTTCGCCACCCTCCTTGACGCGCTCGCCTATATGCCGTCGCGCAACGGCAAACTGCGCCTGATTGCCGACTATCTGGACCATGCGCCCGATCCCGACCGGGGCTATGGGCTGGCCGCCCTGACCGGCGACCTGTCCTTCACGGCGGCCAAGGCCGGGATGATCAAGGAACTGGTGGCGACGCGCGTGGACCCGGCCCTGTTCGGCTGGTCCTATGATTTTGTCGGCGATCTGGCCGAAACCGTGGCCCTGATCTGGCCGGCCCCGACCGGGATCAACCACCCGCCACCGGGACTGGCAGAAGTGGTGGAGGGGCTGGCAAGCGCCAAGCGCGGCACCGTCCCCGCGCTGCTGTCTGGCTGGCTGGACAATCTTGATGCCACGGGCCGCTGGGCGCTGCTGAAACTGATCACCGGGGGTTTGCGCATCGGGGTGTCGGCCCGCATGGCCAAGACGGCCCTGGTCGACTGGGCCAAGGCCAGGGGCGTGGCGGCCAGCGTGGAAGAGGTGGAGGAACTGTGGCACGGCCTGTCCCCGCCCTATGCACCCCTGTTCGACTGGCTGACCGGCCAGGCGGGAAAACCCGACGTCACGGATACGGGCGGCTTCCGCCCCATGATGCTGGCCCACCCGCTGGAAGAAAGTGACATCCAGGCCCTGCGCCCCGCCGATTACCGGGCTGAATGGAAATGGGATGGTATCCGCGTGCAACTGGTGGCGCGCGGGACCCCGGACGGGGCCCGCCTCTACAGCCGCACGGGCGACGAAATCGCCGGGACTTTCCCCGATCTGGCGGCCCATATGGGCTTTCACGCCGTGCTGGACGGCGAATTGCTGGTGGCGCGCGACGGCCGCATCGCCCCCTTCAACGACATTCAGCAACGGCTGAACCGCAAGCGCGTGACGGCATCAATGCTGCGTGACTTCCCCGCCTGGGTGCGGCTTTACGACATGCTGTTCGATGGGGAAGAGGATCTGCGCGCCCTGCCCTTCGATGAACGCCGCCGCCGGCTGGAAGATTGGTTCGTGCGCACCCGCCCGCCCGGCATGGACCTGTCGCCCCTGGTCCCCTTCACCGACTGGGACCATCTGGCCCATCTGCGCCTGTCAGCCCGCGATCAGGGGGTGGAGGACGGCGCCATCGAAGGGCTGATGCTGAAACGCGGCGACAGCGCCTATATCGGCGGCCGGCCGAAAGGCCCCTGGTTCAAGTGGAAGCGCGGGCCATTGACGGCGGATTGTGTGCTGATGTACGCCCAGCGCGGGCATGGCAAACGCTCCAGCTTCTACAGCGACTATACATTCGGCGCCTGGCGCGGTACGCCAGGGGAAGGCGGCGAACTGGTGCCCGTCGGCAAGGCCTATTTCGGCTTCACCGACGCAGAACTGGTGGAGATTGACCGCTGGGTGCGCAACCATACCACCAACCGTTTCGGTCCCGTGCGGGAGGTGGCGCCCGGTCTGGTGTTCGAGGTGGCGTTTGACAGCGTCCACCGCTCCACACGGCATAAGAGCGGCATCGCCATGCGTTTCCCCCGCGTGTCGCGGCTGCGCTGGGACAAGCCGGCGGCTGAAGCCGACCGGCTGGAGATTTTGGAAAGGATGGTGGTGGAATGGTACTGAAGCGGGCCTGGTCGGCAGAGCCGACATCAGAAGAAACCGTCCGCCGCCTGAAGATGGGACGGACCAAGACACGCCTGATCGGCCTGATCGCAGCGGGCATCGGCGCCCTGACCATCCCCGCCTGGATCGCCGGGGTCGGCATGGGCTATTTCAAGCTGGAAGAGAAGACCATCGCCGTCTTCCCCTCGCTGCTGTCCGAGGAGGAGGCCAAGGCCCAGGCCGAAAAGGTCAGGCAGGAGGCAGAGGCCTTCCGCCAGCAGAAGGCGACGGAAGAACAGAAGCCCTGAAAGAATTCGGGCGGGTCCGTCACCGAACCCGCCCTTCTGCTTATACCCACGGCATGAAATCTTGACCTGTGGTCAATCTTTCCTGCCCCTCAATCGCCGGCGCCCACATCCGTGGGCTTGGCTACGCGCCACGGGGCGCGCGACGGCAGTCGCCGCCGACCAACGGTCAAGAATTTTGACCGTTGGTACTACTTCAAAAACCCGCTGTCGAAATCCGGGGCCGGAATTTCCAGATAGCGCAGGCGCTTCATCTCCCGCCGGCCGCGCGTGACCGTGTCCAGGATCAGGCCGCAGGTCAGCGACAGGAAGGACAAAAGCCCCAGGCCCGTGGCCAGCACGGCCGTGGGGAAGCGCGGCACCAGCCCCGTCTCGTAATAGGTGATGAACAGCGGCACCGCGATGATGATGGAAACCAGCGCCAGCAGACCGGCGATGATGGCGAAGGACTGCATCGGCCGCTCTTCCTTGATCAGCTTGCCGATCATCCACAGGATGCGGAACCCGTCGCGGAAGGTGGACAGTTTCGACACTGACCCCGGCGCGCGGTCCTTATAGGGCGTTTCCACCTCGCCCAGCGGCATGCTCATTTCCAGCGCATGCACCACCAGTTCCGTCTCAATCTCAAACCCGCCGGCCAGGACGGGGAAGCTTTTCACGAAACGGCGGGAAAAGACGCGGTAACCGGACAGAAGATCGTCGGTGCGCTTGCCGAACACCATGGTGACAAGCGTGGTCAGCATGATATTGCCCAGCCGGTGACCGGCCCGGTAATTCTCCCAGTCGGTGACGCGCGCACCATTCACCATGTCCAGCTTCTCATCCAGAAGCTTGGCCACCAGCTTTCCGGCGCTGGGCGCGTGATAGGTGTCGTCGCCATCCACCATCACATAGACATCGGCCTCAATGTCCGCGAACATGCGGCGCACGACATTGCCCTTGCCCTGCAACGGCTCCCGCCGGACCACGGCCCCGGCAGCCCTGGCAATCTCCGAGGTGCGGTCCTTGGAGTTGTTGTCATAGACATAGATGGTGGCGGTCGGCAATGCTTCCTTGAAGTCGCGCACGACGGCTTCGATGGACGCTTCCTCGTTATAGCAGGGCACCAGAACGGCGATGCTCGGCGCACCCTGGGTCAGACTGTCAGACATGGGATATTCGGGTCCGGTTGGACAAGGGTTGGATAAGCACACAGATAACACGGATATTCAGGGAAAGCTGCGGCGGAAACGCGGCGCTTTCATGTCCGTTGGACGGGGGCATTGATCAGTTGGTGGCGTGGGCCAACACCCCGAGCAGAAGACGCCGCACCGTTTCGCGATCTGCCTCTGGCAAACGCCCAATAGCCTCTGCTTCCTTGGCCTCAATCGTGGCAATCTTAGCGGTTCGCACGACAGAGGGTGCCGGCAAACCTGAAACGGCAATATCCGAAACCGGAACATCACCGGGCCAGCCCCGGTTATCGGCGCTGGTTATCATCACCACCCATAATAATCCATGGGCCTGCTGGATGTTACCAGCCGCCACGACAAGCGCCGGGCGTCGTTGCCGCACGGGCCGATCTGTATAAGGGAACGGGACCTTGACGATGGCCCATGGCTCAAAGATCGGCATAGGCCCGCTGATCCGCTTCCGATGACCATTCTGTAAAGGTGCCGAATGGGTCCTCTACACGCACCACCGATACCCGTGTCATGACCACACGCCCATCCTCAATCGCATAGGCGATTTCATCGCCCTCCTTCAGATGAAGGGCCGCCCGCACCGATTGAGGAATGGTTGTCTGCGCCTTGCTGGTCAGCTTGCTCGTGATCATGACCATAACCGAAAGGAGTTTCCTTACCTGAGACTATGCTTATCTCCGCATCGCTTCAAGGGAGAGGTGCCACCTTGCGCAACCGACACAACATCATCGGTTCATCCAGGTTGGACTTCACCAGCCCACAATCGCCCATGTCGGCGGCCAGCCCGTAATGGGGAAGAATATGGTCCGCCGTCCACACTTCCCAATGCGCGACCAGCCAGAAGATGTCCCCCTGATGCGCGTCGATGCGGCCATGCATGGCGCGGTTCAGCAGGATGTCGCCATGGTCGGGATGGATGAAATAGCTGTGGATGCGCAGGAACGGCACATTCTTCGGGAACCCATAGGCCAGGAAGCTG
>JAIXTS010000171.1 GCA_027483805.1 Azospirillum sp.
CGGTTGAACAGGGTGGACTTGCCGACATTCGGTCGCCCGATGATGGCGACCGTCAGTCGGTGCGTGGCCTTGATCACTGAAAACTCCGTTTACCGATAGGCGACCAGGTCGCCATCTTCTGTCAAAAGATACAGGGTTTCTCCGGCCACGACAGGGGCCTGGATGGTGGCGGCGGGCAGGTCGGTCTTCTTGATGACCTTACCATCGGTCACCGAGAGTTCCAGCAACTCACCCTGGTTGTTGGTCAGCAGCAGGCGGCCGCCCGCAACGACCGGGCCGGTCCAGAGGACGGGGTCTTCCTTGTCCTCCGGGTCTTCCCATTGCTGCAACGGGCTGATCCAGCGGACGCGGCCATCCTTTCGGGTCAGCGCCACCACCTGGCTGTCATTGGTGGTGACAAATACCCAATCACCAATGACGGCCGGTGTGGTGATGCCGCCGACATCCTGTTCCCAGACACGCTGGCCCGACCGGATATCCACGGCGGCCATGCGGCCGGAATGGCTGATGGCATAGGCAATGCCGTCAGCGATGACGGGCAGACCGCGGATGTCGGCCAGACCTGTCAGGTTCTCGCCCCGTCGCACCGCCGCCAGGCTGTCCTGCCAGGACTGTCGCCCGTTCTCCACCCGCAGAGCAAACAGCTCCCCCGACGAATAGGGAACGATGGCCGTATCCCCTTCGACAGCCGGCGCCGAGCCGCCCAGCAGCGCCGCCGGCTCCAGGAAGCCGGTGTGGTACCATTGCAGGGCACCGTTTTCCGCCGACAGGGTGATCATCTGGTTATCGACGGTCGATACGAAGACGCGACCATCCAGCACGGTGGGGGCGGAACGAATCGGACCCGCGATGCGGCGGCGCCAGATGACAGTGCCGTTGTCATAGTCCAGGGCCACGGCCTCGCCGAAGCCATTGGTGGTGTAGATGCGATTCTCATAGACCGCCACACCGCCGCCAAAGGCCTCACCATCCTGGTTTTCCCGCAGGATGTTACGCGTCCAGATACGTTTGCCGTTCTTGGCATCATAGGCATGCAGGTCGTAATCGGTGTCCAGCACGAACAGCCGGCCACCGGCGATGACCGGGCCCGCCAGCAGACGCGCGCTGCTGCTGGAGCCGGATACGGACGTGCTCCAGGCCTTGGAAAGGCTGCGGCCCAATGCGACATGGCCAGGATTATGGGCCGGATTGCCGCCGGACTGGGCCCAGTCCGCATTGACCACGGCCTCGGGCAGGGTGACCTCGGCCGCCGTCACTTGCGGATCGACCTCCAACTGCTGTTGCAGCTGCAGGACGGAGATGCGGTTGCCGCCAAGCTTGGGGGCGTCATCATCACTGGAGAACCAGTCGGTGATGCCGCATCCCGACAGCAGCAGACAGGCCAGCAGCGGGGCCGCCACACGGGCAGCCAGGCGATAGCGGGTCCGGGTCGGCGCGGTGCCGGGGCGGGTGAGCGCGGCGGCGGAACGAGTGGTGTCGACCATCTTATCCTTGATCCCGGACTTATTTCGTCGCCGCATAAAGCGCGGCAAGCTCGGTGGCACGGGCGCGCAGCGCCTGCGGGGCGGTGCTGTCTTCCGACAGTTCCTTGAACAGGGCGGCGGCAGCGGCATGATCCCCGGCGCGGGCGGCCAGAAGGGCGGACGCCTCGGTGGCCGATGCCTTCCAGGCATTGCCGGTCTTCAGCAGCGGGGTCAGACGGGTGCGCAGCGCGGCCGCGTCGCCCGTATCCAGTTGCAGCTGGACCGACATCAGAGTCGCAAGATCACGCAGCATCGCATTGCTGCCGGCCGTGCCCGCCACCTGATCATAAAGCGCGACAGCCTTGTCGCGTTCACCTTCACGGGCGCGCAGACCCGCCTCATACAGGCGGGCGATATCGGCGTGCCCCTCGTCCAGCTTGGCACCGGCAGCGGCCAGCGCATCCGCGGCAGCCTTGGTGTCGGGCCGGGCATTTTCGTCCGCCGGGCGCAGATTGGACAGAGCTTCGGACAGAACTGCCGTCCGTTCCTCCATGTGGGTGGTGCGCCAGTGCTTCCAACCGACATTGCCGGCTGTCGCCGCCACTACCAGGACAGCAGCCCCGATGACCAGGCTGCCATACCGTTTCCAGAACTTCATGATCTGGTCGCGGCGCAGATCCTCGTCAACTTCGCGAAAGATATCGGACATGCATCACCCTCGGCCGCTTGCCGAACCGAATAAATAAAGGGCGGCGATAGCAGACGCCCCGTCCCGGGTCAAGGCGGCTGCCCCCGCGGTTCCCCCCTTGCACGCCCGGGCAGGGCGGAACAAGCGGTGCTCATGCCGGATACAATACGCTGCTTTCTGGCAATTGCGGGGCAAAAAGCAAAGGGGCGGCATCAAGCCGCCCCGCCTTATGGCCCATTCATCATGAAACAGAGGAATGCTCAGGCCTCCGTCGGCACGGGCTGTGCCCGGATGGGCAGGTCCAGCCAGTCCGCAGCCACCATGGCCTGCGTGCGGTTGCGCACGCCCAGCGCCTTGAAAATGGCCGTGATATGAATCTTTACGGTGCCGACCGTCAGGTCCAGTGTCTCCGCAATTTCCTGGTTGTTACGGCCGGCGCGTATCATGGACAGGATTTCGCGTTGACGCGGGGTCAGTTGTTTGCCTGCATCCTCCCGGAAAAATCCGGCGGGCACCGGACCGGCCACAGTCATCAGCGGTTCTCCGCCGGGCCGCATGGCGACGATGGGCGGCACGAAAACACCGCCATCACGGACCACGTCCAGGGCGCTGGGCAATTCCTCCCCCACGTCGCCGCGACGGATATAGGCGCGCGCACCTTCACCCAGGGCCGCCCGCATGCGTTCGGGATCGTTACCACCCACCGCGATCAAGGGCACCTGCGGACAGCGCTGCACGAATTCCTTGATGGCCCCGCGAACGGCCATGGTGGTGGAGACCATGCCAACGAGCGGCAGTTGCGGATTGCGCTCTGCCAAGCGCGCCAGCCCCGCCAGGTCGGCAACCTCGTCAACCGGTTCGATCAGCCCGACACGGCGGGCCACCTGCCGGACGCGGGTGACAAAGGCGGCTTCATGATCGATCAGTATCAGACGCATTGTTCACGGCCTCTACGCTTGTCCCGCAACCTGCCATGGATGCTGGGCAACGGAATTTCCCTACTATACATGAGCTTTCGGCTTCCTACAATTTTATGCAGCAACCGCTGTAAAAATCGTCCGACGCCTGGAAATCCCCATCGCACGATCCGCTGGACCAAACCCACCCGTCGGCAATCCATTGCACCACTTATATGGTGTACTGAACGTGTGCTTACGGATAGGGTTCCGTCAACGATCGCTCAAGCACTTAAGTCGAGCTTCAAGCCCGCTGTGCGTGAGTTAATAGTTTCCAGTTGGATTTTAGGAAACTATTAACGAAATCCCCAGGCACTCATGTTGATACTCAATTTATATCAAAAAACTAAAAATGTAATACCCATGTAACGCGCTATCCCACAGGATAGTGAGGACCCAGCCCCGTGATCGCCGCATATGGGCGCGTTGCCAACCCTGTATGGGGCAAAACCATACTTATATATGCAGTCTCGGAAGGATTGCGCTTGTCATATGCACATGTGCAAATGCCGCCGCCCCGGTCGTCAGGGCAGCGGCATTGAATGGCGCAGGGCAGGTTCAGGCAGAGGCGCCCACAGCGGCCGCGGGCATATCGCTGTTGGCGGCCGGGGCCGCATCAGCCTGCCCGATTCCATTGTTCATGGCCCAAATGGCGGCCTGCGTGCGGTTGACCGCGTTGATCTTGCGCAACAGGCTTTTCAGGTGAACCTTCACTGTGGCTTCGGTGATGCCCAGGCTGCTGGCGATGATCTTATTGCTATCGCCATCGATCAGACAGCGCAGGATCTGCGTCTCCCGTTGGGACAGGCCCTTGCGCAGGGCGGTGATCTCGGACGCCGGCTGCGGCTGCATCTGGCCGGAGACCAGCAGTTCGGCCAGATGGGTGGGAAACACCTTCTCCCCCATCATCACCAGCCGCAATGATTGCGCCAGCGCATCGGCGGACATATCCTTCATCAGGTAACCGGATACCCCCGCCTCCAGGGCCTGGGTCAGGCGGCGGGCATCCAGACCGCCGGTCAGGATCACCAGCGGCGCTTCCGGCCGTTGCCGGCGCAGGGCGCCGATACGCGACGCGGCCCCGGCATCCTCGCCCGGATCGACCAGAACCAGATCGGCCTGTATCGACGGGTCGGCAACCGCCTCCTCCACGCTGGCATATTCGGCCGTCACCCGAAATGGCACGTCCAGCAGCAGGCGGCTCAAGCCCTCCCGGAACAGCTTGTTCGCGTCGATCAGCAAAACGGTTTGCGTGCTCATGGCATTGACCCCTACCCGGCCGGCGGGGGAACAACCGATCCAGGTGGGGGATCGACAGGCACCGGCATTTTCAATCCCTATAGAGTTTAGCCCTCTCCATTGGCGTCCAACACCCCTCTAACGCCGTACTTTCCGAATACTTTCGGCCTATACCAGTAAATCTGTCATGAAATGGCCAGAATTGGGCCGTGACCTTGCCGCATACCCTTTAAGCAATAGCCACATTGCTCGGGGCCAATCTGCCCCTTTCGTTAAGGACATTGAATGAAATTCAGATCGATATTAGATCGAATATGGAATTAATTCGGTTCGATCTATCCTGGTGGACCATGCGGCCTGGAACAAGGGCATAACAGTAAACCATGCACTGCGCGCATACCACGATGAACGCAAGCGCATGCATTATGCTGCGTCGCAGCATGAGCAGGGCGCTGCCATCCCTGTGGATGAACAGCAATTCATATTCATTTGGAAGGGTTTATGGTGCGACAGGGCAAAGCCGGCGCCGCGCATGGCGTTTGGCAGTGAACAGCCGGCTCTGTCCACCGGTGGCATTGGAAACAGAAACAGCCCCGTGAGGGGCTGTCTTTGTACTTGCCATTGGCACGCGTTGGCGCCATATTTTGCATCGCAGCACGTTGTGCTGCTTGCCCTTATCGGGCGTTTCCTCCCTAAACTCAGGCCGCTCACGTAGCGGCCTTTCTTTTTGCCTGCATCGTGAGCCCGAAACGTACCACTTGTAACAAGTGAAACGCTCCGGCCTGGGTGACGACTATTTGTTTCAAATCGCGCCCAGGGTCAAGCCATTTTCTTCCGATGGCTTAAAAAAGTCTTAAGCACCCCCCATCCGCCCCTTATTCAGGGTCGATAGATCGGGTCAAAGCGTTTTCAGCCCGCCAGCCCATCGAGAATCGGGCAGTGCGGCCGATCATCCCCCTGGCAGCGATCCGCAAGGTCGGTCAGGCTGGTCCGCATGGCCTGAAGCTCGGCAATCTTGCGATCCAGCGTTTCGATATGGTCCTGTGCCAGCTTCTTCACCTCGCACGATGACCGCCCGCGGTCGCCCCACAGGCGCAAAAGTGCGGCGATATCTTCCAGCGCGAATCCCAAATCGCGGGCGTGGCGGACAAAACGCAGGGAATGGATATCAGTATCGGTATAGACACGGTAGCCGGAGTCGGTGCGAAGCGCCGGCCTGATAAGGCCGATGCTTTCATAATGCCGGATCATCTTGGCCGACACGCCTGTGGCCGCCGCCGCCTCGCCGATATTCATCATTCCCTCTCCGCCCGGGCCCCTGCGGATCATGGCGTAAAAAAAACCCCGTCGCCATACAGCGCCGGGGTTTTGAAGGTGGGAACTTCTGGGAGGGAAACAACAGAAGATGTTGCTGAGAGTGGTTATAGGGCAGAGGGGTTATGGAATGGTTAAAGCCGGTGGCCAGCGACGCATCTCTGCACTGCGGCAACAACGGGGCGGTGACCATCAGCGACCTTCGGCAAGAAGAGTGCTGGCTGCTGATGGCCCCCGGCTAGCCTTGATCGCTTCCCCTTGCCCCCTTGATGCGCTATCACCGCGGCCCTGGTGAACTCTCCAAGGCCTGTCCCATGCTGTCCATCGCCCACAAGATCGCAGCCGAACTCTCCGTCCGCCCCGCCCAGGTAGAGGCGGCCGTCGGCTTGCTGGATGAGGGCTCAACCGTTCCCTTCATTGCACGCTACCGCAAGGAAGTGACAGGCGGCCTTGATGATACGCAGCTGCGCAATCTGGAGGAACGGCTGCGCTATCTGCGGGAGATGGAAGAACGCCGCGCCACGATCCTGGCCAGCATCAATGAACAGGGCAAGATGACGCCCGAATTGCAGAAGCAGATCGTTGAGGCCGATACCAAGACGCGGCTGGAGGACCTGTACCTCCCCTATCGTCCCAAGCGCCGTACCAAGGCGATGATCGCGCGTGAGGCGGGACTGGAGCCGCTGGCCGATCGGCTGCTGTCTACGCCCACCCTGGCGCCGGAAACCGAAGCCACCGGTTTTGTCAGCGCTGAAAAGGGCGTCGCCGATGTGAAAGCGGCATTGGAAGGCGCACGCGCCATCCTGGTGGAACGGATGGGCGAAGATGCCGCCCTGGTGGGCCGTCTGCGCGACTTCGCCCAGAATCAGGGCCGGGTCGTGTCGGGTCTGGTGGAGGGCAAGGC
>JAIXTS010000432.1 GCA_027483805.1 Azospirillum sp.
CAGGACAGGTTTCACCCGTCACGGGGATCGTCCCCGCGGCGGTTGCCCCCCTCTGTCCTGGCCCCTGAGAGATTCGCGGCGCCATTCGGCGTCCACTTACTCCGTCGGTGGGCTGTCGGCCCGGTCATCCCGAGCCCGCCTGCTTTCCAGATGTGCCTACCCTGCGCGGTCCTTTTGCCTGAGAGTTTCCGGGGGCGGTTGCTCCTTCGGCGCCGATAGCCTGTTCCTGGTGAAAGGGCAGGTTACCGGTCTCTCCCGCATGGGGTCGTCGGCTGATCGGCGACAAACTACGCTTTGCGGCGTCGCTGTCAATGCAAAGTCACGCAGGGCAACGCCGCGAGAGGCGTGACCCCACGCCGCAGGCTTACCGACCCTCGTTGGCGTTGCGGTTCGCGGCTACCTGTTCGGGTGTCAGCTGGAACCCGACCAGGACCTCGAACCAGCGGGCATCCATGGTCTTGGGCACCGGGATGACCTGGGTCAGGGTCTCCTGCGTCTCCGATCCGACGGTCACGCTGGTGGTGAAGGTCTTTTTCGACAGGATGTTGCGGTTCGGGTCGGTGACCGCCACGAAATAGGTGACGGGGATGGTGCCGCCCGCCGCACCCTCATTGGCGCGGCCCGTGATCACCAGATTGGCGGCGATGGTGACAGAGGTGTCGTCATAGCCGCAATTGGCCAGGATGCCCGACAGGATGGCAACGCCCTGATCGGTGCGCAGGGTCCCGGCATCGCGCAGCACGCCGACATTGGGGCAGCCGGCCACCATGGCGTCATTTTCGGCACAGCCGGCCAGCGCCAGCATACCCATGCCGGCCAGCGCGGCCAGGGTCCATCGGCGGGCTTCTTTCCTGGCGTGCAGAACCGGGCTATGGTTGGGCCGGGTGGTCATCATGGGGCTGGTCATCAAACGTCCGTTCACTTCCATATCACCGGGACATGAATGGGCGGCGACCATGTCATAAGAATGGCACCTTCCCACACGCCGGGTTGCGACAATATAGGTGGGCATCCAGCCGCGCAAGCGTGGCACCCGGCACTGACACGTATCGACAGGGACACCCCCATCACCATGTCCGACAATATCGCCCTCTCCGCCCCGCTTCCGCCCCTGCATGTGCTGTTGGCGGCGCCGCGCGGCTTCTGTGCCGGGGTGGACCGGGCCATCCAGATCGTGGAAACGGCGCTGAAGAAGTTTGGCGCCCCCGTCTATGTCCGGCATGAGATCGTGCATAACCGCTTCGTGGTGGAAAGCCTGGAGGCCAAGGGGGCCGTCTTCGTCAAGGAACTGGACGAGGTGCCCGACGATCGGCCCGTCGTCTTCTCCGCCCATGGCGTGCCGAAGGCGATTCCCGCCGAGGCGCAGCGCCGCAACATGATCTATGTCGATGCCACCTGTCCGCTGGTCTCCAAGGTCCACCGCGAGGCGGAACATCATCACGAGGCCGGGCGCACCGTCCTGCTGATCGGCCATGCGGGCCACCCGGAAGTTGTGGGCACCATCGGCCAGTTGCCGCCCGGCGCGGTGAAGTTGGTGGAGAATGTGGAGGATGTGGCGACCCTGACGGTTGATGATCCCGACAACCTGGCCTTTGCGACCCAGACCACCCTGTCGGTGGATGATACGGGTGCCATCGTCGATGCTTTGCGTGATCGCTTCCCCAGCATCGCCGGGCCGAAGCGCGAGGATATCTGCTATGCCACCACCAACCGGCAGGGGGCGGTGAAGGCCATCGCACCGCGTGCCGACGCGCTGCTGGTGCTGGGCGCCCCCAATTCGTCGAACTCCGTCCGGTTGGTGGAGGTGGCGCGCGCCCATGGCTGCACCCGCGCCATGCTGGTGCAGCGCGCCGCCCAGATCGACTGGGACCGCCTGGATAAGATCCGCACCCTGGGCATCACGGCCGGGGCGTCGGCGCCGGAGGTGCTGGTGGATGAGGTGCTGTCAGCATTGCGCCAACGGTTCACCGTCACGGTGGAGGAAGTGGTGACGGCCACCGAGAATGTGATCTTCAAGTTGCCACGCGTGCTGGCGGCGGAATGAGAAAAGGCGCCGCCGGCCAAGCCGGGGCGCCTCTTTTTTTGGGGGGCCATGTGCCATGGCCCTCAGGTATTGTGTTCCCTCACTCGCCGGCCCCCAAGGGCCATGTGCCATGGCCCTTGGGGAGCGTTTTCCCGCAGTCGCCGGCCGCGTGATCAGCCGGCCAGAGGGGCGACGAAGGGCAGGACCTGTTCGCTGCCATCGATGATCATCTTGATCGCGACATAGAAGATCACCGCCAGACCGACATAAGCGATCCAGTGGAACCGCGACAGCAGCTTGGCGATGGCCGTGGCCGCAGCGCCCATGAAGGCCACTGACAGGGCCAGACCCAGGATCAGCACTTCCGGATGTTCGTGTGCGGCACCGGCAACGGCCAGCACATTGTCCAGCGACATGGAGACATCGGCGATGACGATCTGCACGATGGCCTGACGCACCGTCTTGTTACCTTCCGGTGCCAGCGCTTCGGCTCCCGGATTGCTGTCGCCGGGATTGACAGCCTCGTCCGCCACCTCGGCACCCAGTTCTTCCTGCTTCTGCTGACGAACCTCACGCCACATCTTCCAGCAGACCCAGAGCAGCAGGATACCGCCGGCCAGCGTCAGCCCGACAATGCCCAGCAACTGGGTCGTCAGCAGCGCGAAGATGATGCGCAGCACAACGGCGGCCGCGATGCCCCAGAAAATGACCTTGGCCCGCTGATGCGCCGCCACGCCGGCCGCCGCCAGACCCACAACAATGGCATTGTCGCCGGCCAGCACGATGTCGATCAGGATCACCTGCCAAAGGGCGTTCCAGAACGACATTTCGAAAAACATTTCCATTTGCGAATACCCCATCTCCCCTGATTGGGGCTTCTTATCACGCAGGTCGATTGCTGGCGATGCATAATGAAAAAAGCCCGCCCCTGGATGAGCAGGAGCGGGATATCAAGTCTTGGCAGTTGGATCCTGCATGAATGATGACAGGACGAGAGGAATAATGTGAATGATCGAGTGGAATGTCAAACATTATTTTCAGTAGATTAAATATCGGTTTGACGCGAATACTTATAAATCAGAAATAGAAAGCCATTTCCATTCATTGTATGAATGGATTGTTTGTGGGTTTTTGAAGAAAATAAGGGCGCGGGTCCGGCATGGATCCCGTACAGAATCAGACGAGCGGCGGGCCTGTTGACCAGGGACGTGCGCAAGCGTGGCCGCTGATGGCCGATTCCGCCATGCATGTGGTGAGATCGGCATGCAGCCGACGGGGGATGTCGCCCGTGGCCGCCGGGGCAGCGCCGTCAGAGCCGCCACCATCATCGGTCCCGGCCGGATGCGGAGCCTCTGGCGCTGTGGTCAGCAGGAAAACCCCGGGATCACCGGGAAGCGGGGAGGGGGCGGGTGCCTGACCCGGGTCCGTTTGCAGGGACAGCGGGGCCAGCGCCGCGGGCTGGCCAAGGTCATGTGCAGCCGCGGGCGGTGCCAGCAGCAGGAATGACAAGCTCAGCAACAGGACAAGCAACCGGTCGATGGTCACACGTCGCTTCCCGGATGATCGCCCCGACCACCGGAGCTTTCTTTCCATAGAATGGGCACAGTCTTGCGCCACGGCAAGAGGGGGTTAATTGACCGGCGATGCGCCATCGGGCAGGTGTCGGGTGATGATGTCGGCCAGCCGGCAGATATCGCCGCTGCGCGGGCTGCCGCGGCGCCAGACCAGCGCCATGGTGCGCAAAGGTGCGGGTTCCGCGAACCGCCGCAGTCCGATCTGGTCATTCGCGGCCAGCGAGGGTGCCGCCAGTGCCGGCAGCAGGGTCAGGCCTAAGCCGCCCGCCACCATCTCCACCAGGGTCGCCAGGGAGGTGGCGGCGAACCCGTCCCCCGCCTGCGCCCCCGACAGGGCGCAGACATCCAGCGCCTGATCGCGGAAACAGTGTCCATCCTCCAGCAGCAGCAGCTTCTCCTCCCTCAACTCGCCTTCCTCCACCGCTTCGGCATTGTCCAGGCGATGGCCGCGTGGCATGGCGACCAGGAATGGTTCCGCATAGACCGGCAGGATGTCCACGCCCGGCTCGGTCACCGGCAACGCCAGCAGACCCGCGTCCAGATCACCGGCACGCAGCCTGTCCAGCAGGCGTTCGGTCAGATCCTCGCGCAGATAGAGTTTCAGGTCGGGGTAGGCGGCCCGCAAGCCCGGCAGCACACGCGGCAGCAGATAGGGACCGCTGGTCGGGATGACACCCAGGCGCAGCGTGCCCGACAGCGGCCGGCCGGAGGCGCGCACCGCCTGTGACAAATCGTCTACCTGGCCCAGGATCGCGCGCGCCCGCTCCACCGCGCCCTCCCCCGCGGGCGTCAGCAGGACACGATGCTTGGTGCGTTCCACCAGGGTGGCGCCCAGCAAGTCTTCCAACTGCTGGATCTGTGCGGACAAGGAAGGCTGCGACACGTGGCAGGCGGTGGCGGCACGCCCGAAATGGAGCGTATCGGCCAGGGCCACCAGATAACGCAACTGCCGCAGGGTAATGTTCGCCGGGTTCATTGGTTCATCCTATGACGGCAGTCGGAAGATGCGATTGGATTTTGCGGTGCAATACCCACATATCTGTGACGCCTCAGGCCGATAGCTGTATCGGCAGGGGCCAGACTTAGGCACCGCACCCAAACCAACCTAAAAAACGGAGTTGTTTACCATGCTGACCGTTGGCGACAAGTTTCCCGCGTTCGACCTGAAGGCCACCGTTTCCACGGACATCAAGTCCGCCTTCACGTCGATCAACAACGACACCTACAAGGGCAAGTGGCTGGTCGTGTTCTTCTGGCCGAAGGATTTCACCTTCGTCTGCCCGACGGAAATTGCGGCCTTCGGCAAGCTGAACGGCGACTTTGCCGATCGCGACGCCCAGGTGCTGGGTGCGTCCATCGACACTGAGTTCGTGCACCTGGCCTGGCGCCAGCACCATGCCGACCTGAAGGATCTGCCGTTCCCGATGCTGGCTGACGTGAAGCGTGAACTGTCCGCTGGCCTGGGCGTTCTGGACAAGAACGAAGGCGTTGCGCTGCGCGCCACCTTCATTGTCGATCCGGAAGGCATCATCCGCTTCGCCTCCGTCCATGACCTGTCGGTCGGCCGCAATGTGCAGGAAGTGCTGCGCACGCTGGACGCCCTGCAGACCGACGAACTGTGCCCCTGCAA
>JAIXTS010000527.1 GCA_027483805.1 Azospirillum sp.
CGACCTGTCCGCCGCCCTGGCCCGACCCGTGCGGCTGGCCAATGACGCCAATTGCCTGGCCCTGTCCGAGGCGGTCGACGGGGCCGCCGCCGGCGCCGCTGTCGCCTTTGCCATCATCATCGGCACAGGCTGTGGTGGCGGACTGGTTGTGAATGGCAGGCTGGTGGAAGGCGCCAATGGCATTGGCGGCGAATGGGGGCACATGCCCCTGCCCTGGCCCACGGCGGACGAGGTGCCCGGCCCCGCCTGCTGGTGCGGGCAGAAGGGCTGTCTGGAAACCTGGGTGTCGGGCACGGGCCTGCGCCGCGACCATGCCGCCGTGACCGGCAATGACCAGCCCGGCGAATGGATCATCAAGGCGGCCCGCGCCGGGGATGCCGGGGCGTCGGCGGCCCTGGACCGGTATATCAACCGGCTGGGCCGGGCCATGGCCTTGATCAGCAACATTGTCGATCCGGACATGTTCGTGTTAGGTGGCGGCCTGTCGAATGTCGCCGAGCTGTATGAGCGGCTGGTCCCCGTGATCCGCGCCCATGTCTTCTGTGACAGCTGGCGGGCCCGCATCGCGCCGGCCCGCTGGGGCGACAGTTCGGGGGTGCGCGGGGCGGCGCGCCTGTGGCAATCCTGACCGGGAACCGACCTGATGACCAACTCCCCCTTTCCCCTGGCCGACACCGTCCGCCGCCGCGACCGGCTGGTCGCCTGGGTGCGTGACCATGCCTATCCGCTGTGGTGGGAACAGGGATATGATCATGCGCGCGGTGGCTTTCATGAAAAGCTGGACCCGTCGGGCCGCCCCGTTGACGCCCCGCGCCGGGCGCGGGTGCAGCCGCGCCAGATCTATTCTTATGCCATCGCCCCCAGCCTGGGCTGGCAGGGTCCGGCCCGCCTGATCGTCGAACAGGCGCTGGCCACCTATCTGTCGCGCTACCGCCGCGATGACGGGCTGTTCCGCACCCTGGTGGCGGCGGACGGGTCGGTGCTGGATGACAGCGTCGATCTTTATGATCAGGCCTTTGCCCTGTTCGGCCTGTGCCATGCCGCCCAGGCGCTGGACGATCTGGCCGGATTGCACCCGGTAGCTGCCAGCCTGCGCGACCGGATGACCGCCCGCTGCGCGCATCAGGGCGGGTTCGCCGATCTGGACCCCACCGCCGCCACCTTGCAATCCAACCCCAACATGCACCTGTTCGAGGCCTCGCTGGCCTGGGAAGCGGCGGGCGGCGATGCCGGCTGGACCGCCATGGCCGACGGCATTGCCGGCCTGGCCCTGACCCGCTTCATCGACACCAATACCGGCGCCCTGCGCGAATTTTTCGACCGCACCTGGCAGCCCGCGCCCGGCACGCCGGGCCGTATCGTCGAACCGGGGCACCAGTTCGAATGGGCCTGGCTGCTGCTGCGCTGGGGCCAGCAGCGCGGCCGGGCCGACGCGGTGCAGGCCGGCCTGCGCCTGCTGGAGATTGGCGAGACCCACGGCGTGGACCCGGCGCGCGGTGTGGGCTTCAACAGCCTGCTGGATGATTTCTCCATCCATGACCATGGCGCCCGCCTGTGGCCGCAGACCGAACGTATCAAAGCCGCCGTCCTGGCCGCCGAAATCACCGGCGACCCCGCCTTCTGGACCATCGCCACCCAGGGGGCCGACGGCCTGCTGCGCTATCTGGACACGCCGGTCAAGGGCCTGTGGTGGGACAAGCTCTCCCCCGCCGGCCATTTCACCGACGAACCGGCACCCGCCAGCAGCTTCTACCACATCACCTGCGCCATCGCCGAACTGGACCGCGCCGTCACGGCGGCCCTGGCGGAGTGAGTGCCGGCAGCCGTGTCAGCATTCGGAGGGGCGGGCAACGCCTCTCCGAATGGGCCGGTCCTGTGAAACGCTGTGAACCGTAAATCCACCGCTGTTCCGGAGGACCGGTGCCGGCGACTCCGAATGGCGGCCGCCAATGCAACATCGTGCAACAGAAAAACCGGGTGCGTTTCAGAGCGCCGATGTCAGCAGCTCCGAATGGGGGCCGGCGGTGGACAAGGCTGTGTTGTGATCGGGGCGGAGTATAGCACGGGTCGGGGGAAAAGTCAGCGGTTGGGGGGTGGCGGAGGGGCGGGTTTGCGCCCATAACGGTCATGCCAGACCCTTCAGGTCCATCCCGAAAGCTACCGTTCTTTCACGCAACGTGGGGACGGCTGAGTATGAGACTTTGCAGCAAGACCGCTTCTGTTAAGTCCGACTTAAAAGGCGTTGCAGTCGACGGTTCCAACGTGGCGACTGCACCAGAATGAGCAATTCTATTGCGCAGATCATTTCTTATAATCAGCTACTTACCGATTGTAGCTACAACTGAATTTGGTGCTGCTTTTCGTTCACTAGCCTTGAAGTTGGATAGGCACCTGCAGCGGCAGCATTGGCTCAAGGATGTTGCGGTATTTGCGCACGATAATATCGTACAAGTCGGCATGACGCGGAGCCTCGATGGTAATTATCAGCGCGTATTTGATTTTCAGGCTCTGACGCTCGGCATGCCCTTCATCCCGCGCGACATAGTGAATATCGAAAACCGGGTTCTTGTAGCTTTTTCCCAGCTTGCGGGCCTCGCCGTTCAGGCACGTCTCCCATTTGTGCGCGTCGCGCCGCATCGACTCCTCGGTTTTGTCGTAGAGGTTTGATTGCGAGAAAAACCGCTCGGTCTTCGGGTGCATGGCGTTGGGCTCAAAACGTGCATCGTGCGGGCGGAAGAACACTTCCAGCCCGCTCTTCGTGTAAGTCCCCGGATGCGCGGAATCGATCTCGGTCGTGTAGCAAAGCGTCGCCTTGATCCTGACCTTGCCCCTCAAATCCTCGTCGGGAAGCGGGATCGCCGCGCGCAGGTATTTTGAGGCTGTCAGTTCGCCCTGATAGACGACCCGCACCGACCCGTCCGGGCATACCGCGATCTGGTCGATATCGTCGCGCACGCGACCCCATCCGATATCGGACTGGGGCTCTTGCCCTTCCTCTGCAGTATGGATCAGCAACGCTTTGACCGCCAAGGCTTCCAGCGAGCCGCCGAAGTTTGCCTTCACTCCCGTTCCGATACGAAGCGCATGCGGCGAGGCAAAACTGGTCCCGCACTGCGGAACGAGCGCAGTACCTGAGCTCGGCGCCAGCACCATGTAAGGCGTGTCCTGGCATCCGCCGAACGCGACCACGTCCGGCTTGATGACGCCGGGGCTGCGCCCCGGTCCAACCGAGCTGTAGCTTGCCCGCTTCCAGATTTTTTCCTCGCAATCGCTTGCGCCGATTGCCAGACCGTTCACCGTATCGGCTGGCACCTGAACACGGTTTAGTTGCGCATTCGCGTTTGCCTCGCCGTCGTTGCCGACTGCGACAGTCGCCACGCATGAACCATCGGCGAGATATTCATCCAGCACAGCCGTCCACGCATGAACGTCATCATCTTCGATCGGCAGCGACGGCCCGAGGCTAAGATTGATGAAATCGTACTTAGGTGAGCTATCGAGCGTGTTCTTGATCCGCTCGAGAACGTCGTACAGCTCGAGTGGATCGGCGCCGGAATTCACGTCCCACACGCGAATATGATCGACGTTCGCGAACGGCGGCTGAGCCTCGCCCGGCTTGTGCGAACCAAAGAGGACAGCGCTCGTCACAGCATAGCCGTGATCCAGAGCTTCTTGCACCGGAGCGCCGATTCCAGGCGGATCGAAGCGCGTAACCCACGGGTCCAGAATAGTTCCTTCGGGCATCCCGCCGTCGAAGATCGCGACCCGCACATTGGGATCGACCGCAGGCGAGGCCGGAAGCATTACATTTCCGGCTGCCTTGGCCTTGAGGCTGCGAAGTGGAAACAGATCCCGCAATCTGGGCATTTCGCGCAGCGCGCGCAGATAAGAAAATTGCGCGATCTCGCCGAGCAGTTCGCGCGGAGCCATCATGCGGATGAAGCACAGCCCGCCCGCATGAAAACGATGCTCTAGGTCCGCCTTCAGTCCGAAAGATGCGACGTATTCCTGAAACGCCTCGATGATATAGAGATCGCCGCGGAACTCGCTGGCATGAATCACGGCTTCAAGCGGGCTAACCTCCAGCTCCGAGAATCTACCTTTGATCTTGGCCTGCGCGTCGATCGGATCGATCTGCTCCAGCGCGGTAAGATCGCCTCGCACCGCCTCCTCAATCGAACCGCGCTCGATATCGGCCAACAGACGCCGAAAGTTGCTCGTGCCGCCGGCGACGAACAGCTTCGTAGTAGGCTTCTCTTCAGGAACGCGGTCGCGGCTGCGCCTTTCCGGCGTCACCAGGGTCGGCTTGCTGCCGACAGCCTTGAGCCCGTAGAATTTCAGCACTCGCTCAGGATAATAGCTCTTGGCGATGTATTCCGGGTTCAGCACGATGCCGCCGACGACCTCGCCCTTAGGCTTGGCCGCCTCAGGAAGTTCGGCGAACGCGCGCATCATTTGATCGAGCATCGGCGCGAGACGCGCGCGCGCTTGCTCATATGTGTACGGAGGCTCCCTATCGAGCTTGCGACCCGAAGGCGTGACCGGCTCCGTGAGCCTCTCGCCCTTGCCGAGGAAAAAATTCTTTCTCTCAGCCATGCGTCCCCTCCCGGGCGTCAGTCTTCACTTCCTTGATGATTTCTCGCTTGCGAAGCGTATCGCGGCTTACCCCCGTGATCTCCGCCGCCCGTCGTTGCGAGACGCCCTTGATCGAGTACAATTTGGTCGCAAGAGATATTTGATCGGCGCGGGGCAAAGACTTCACAAAGCGATGAATGTAATCCTCCACCTCTTCGCCGATATCGCGATTGTTCATCATCGAATCCCGGCGAAGCCCCATCACGCGTTTCTTAATATCGCTGAAATTCATCGATCCGAAGATAATCGACATGATATCGATCCATTCTCGGCCTATTTCGATTTCGCCGCCGAGATACCCATAGATCGCCCGTTCGATCTCGCCCCGCTGCGGAGCCGGGAACGAGACGATGGAATCAAACCTCCGCCACACAGCAGGATCGAGCAGTTCAGGGTGATTGGTCGCCGCGAGCAGCAGGCCATCGGCGGGCCACTCGTCAATCTCTTGCAGGAGCACTGTGACAAGGCGTTTTAGCTCGCCGATTTCGGTGGCGTCGTCGCGCCGCTTGGCGATCGCATCCAGCTCATCCAGTAGCAGGACGCAGCTTTGCCGCTTGGCGTAATCCAGCACCGCCCGCACGTTGTTTCCTGTGCGACCCAAAAAACTGCTCATGACCGCTGAGAGGTCAAGGATGAGCAGAGGCAAATCGAGCTGCGAGGCAATCCAGCGCGCCGACATCGTCTTGCCCACGCCCGGCGGGCCGATGAACAGGGCGGACCTGGTTGGCTCCAGTCCGGCGCCTGCCAGTCGCTCGGCTTGATGACGCTCCCGAATGATCGTCTCGATCTCGCGCGCTACTTCCGGCGAATAGACGGGCTCTGGCATTTCGCGCGTGGGGCGCTCCATCCGCACCAGATGAAGTCTGGAATCGCTATCGACGGGTAGAGGCAACGCCGTCTCACGGCGCAAGGCCGAACTACGGCCCGACGCATTCTTCAAAAGTACGCCGATCTCCTCTGCTAATTCCGGTGCACTCGCTCGGTAGCGGCGCGCTACCTTCCCAAGATAGAGTGGCACGTCCTGCTGACGCTCGCCCAGCGCTAGGCGCGCCAGCGCGATAAATTCTTCAGTTCCTCGGAATGTTTTTGGTTCAGCCACGACGCCCTCTTATCTGATCGCCGACTCGTACCATGGGAGTGGACTAGAATCCAGGAAAAACTCAGTACATATTCCAATAAGGCCATAACATATTGCGATATAATGTCTTTTTGATGGACTGGTTTTAAGGCGTTTGGAAATTACTAGTCCACTTTGTGGCGGCGTACCGACCAGCCAGCGGCCCCCTCCGTTCTGACTAGGCCGAATTCTCGCCGCACCCTTCGAAAATTTGTCGCTGCAATCCTATCGCTCATTCAGTTGCAATGGCCGCTTCAGAGCGGCTGTCGGTTGCCCACAGGAGCGAAACGAAGTTCGAATGCGTTTGCGGCCACGGCGGCTATCGCGTATCAGCGGCTCGAAAGCGGACTGGCCGCTTCCGACCCCTTTCAGCTATAAACCCGCCCCTGCCCCCACCTCGTCATAGGAATTAATTCTTTACACCCTCCCCTCCCCACGCCCATACTCCCGGCATCCTTCCCCCCTTCTGCCAGGAGCCTGTCATGGATGCGTTCAGTGTGGAGACCCTGATGGGGGCCGGGGTGGGGCTGGCGGCGGCGGGGGCGCTGGCGGGGGTGCGGTGGCTGGTGGCGGGCAAGGCGCGGGAGATCGAGGGGTTGCCCGGGCTGATCCAGGCCCTGCGGCTGGAGTTGGTGCGGGTGGGCGCACGGCTGGACCGGGCGGAGGCGGATATCGCCAATGACAAGGCGGGGCGGCGGGCCTTTGGGTCGGTGGAAATCCTGGTCAGCAAGATCAGCGCCGATATCGGCCACCTGTCGGCCGACCTGCAGAAACTGTCCGACCGGCATGAACGCGGCAATCAGGAAATCTGGGCCGCCATCGACCGGCTGCGCGGCGGCCGCGAGATGCGGGAGGCGGGATGAGCCGCTTGGCATTGGGAGGACGAAAAAATGCGCCCCCAGCCATCGGCACCACGGGTCTAGGGCGCGCGGCTGGCAAACGGGCCGATCATGGTGCCGATGAAGCCGCCGGCCTTTCGGGTGGACAGGATGGTGCCGTCGGCGCCCGTCAGCACGGGTTGCCAAGCGGCATCGGGGCCGGCCGCGATGTCAAAATCATACTGCCCGCCGCGGGCCGTGATGCGCATTCGGTAGGCGGCGGCGGGTGTCACCGCGACGCTGGCCAGCAGGCGGCCGGCGGCCGGGGCCTCCTTGCCGGCGCGGGCCGCCACGCGCGCCACCAGCCGTGCGCCGTCCTTTTCAAGGGTGAAGCGTATCCAGTTCTCATCACTCTGCACCGCGGCCAGGCCCGCCCGTTCCCCCGGTTGATCCGGCGTGAAGAGCATTTCGGTGGTGATGCTGGCATTGTGATGCTGCTGACGCCGTGCCCAGAAGGCGGGGTTGCCATGGTCGGACAGGCCGACGGGCAGCAATTTTAAGGTCAAGGCCCCGTCCGACAGCCGGTACCAGTCGCCCTTGGGATTGCGCGCCATCATCCAATAGGGGGGCAGACGGTCGCCATCAAACTCGTCCCGCACCCGAAAGGCACCGCTGGTTGGCACCGGGGGTGCGGGTTGGGCTGGCAGGTCGGGCCTGGCATGGGTCAGGGGGATGGGCTGGGCCGGATCGGTCAGGCGCGGCCAGCCATCGACCCAGCGCACCGGCATCAGGAATGTCTCCCGCCCGGTATTGTAGAGATCATCGCCATAGGGCCGGATGGCCAGGAAACTGGCCCACCATTCGCCCTTGGGGGTCAGCACAAAATCGGCATGCCCGGCCGAGGTGACGGGGAAGGGCCGGGCGGGGTCCAGATCACGCTGTGTCAGGATCGGGTTGGCCGGGTTGGGCGTGAACGGGCCCATGGGGCTGCTGCCGCGCAGCACCACCTGGGAATGGTTGATGGCCGTCCCCCCCTCGGCACAGATCAGGTAATAATAACCATCCTTCTTGAAAATATGCGGGCCTTCGATCCAGATCGGCTTGGTCGAGAGATCCACACCGCCATTGACCAGCACCTTGCGCGGGCCGATGGTCTTCATGGTTTTCAGGTCCAGTTCCTGCACCCAGATGGCGCGGTGCCCCTCATAGAGCGGCTTGCCCTCCGGCGGGCCGTTATTGACGATATAGGTGCGGCCATCCTCGTCAAAAAAGATCGAGGGATCGATGCCGCCCTCCAGATCGGGCAGCCAGATCGGGTCCGACCAGGGGCCCTTGGGGTCCTTGGCGGTGATGATAAAATTGCCGCCGCAATCGACACAGGTGTTCAGGATATAGAAGGTGCCATCATGATAATCGATGGCCGGCGCAAACACCCCGCGCGACAGGCCCAGCGCCTTAAAATCAAGCTGGTCCGGCCGGTCGATGGCATTGCCGATCTGGGTCCAGCTCACCAGATCGCGGGAATGGAACACGGGAATGCCGGGAAACCAGGAAAAGGTGGAGGTGACGAGGTAATAATCATCGCCCACCCGGGTGATCGACGGGTCGGGGTAAAAACCGGTCAGGATGGGATTGCGGTACTGGCCCGGCCCGGCCTTCACCACGGCGTCCGACGGGTCGGCGCCCTGATAATCCAGCCAGTTGAACCGCGCCGTATCGGCGGCCAGGGCCAGAGGGGCCGTGAACAGGGCCGTGGCCAGCAGCGTGGCCGCTTTCAATCCGCGCATGTTTCCTCCGGTTTGTTTGGTTTTTGATTGTGGGCAGCAGGTCAGGGTGGGCGCGATGCACAAGCCCTGACAGAAAAGGCCTTCGATCTGATGCGGTCAGGGCGGGGCTGCCGCCCCGACCTGACCCACATTTTCCGCATAAGGCCCAACCATGACGCCCATAAAACCACGGGCTTTGGCGGTGGACAGGATGGTGCCGTCGGCACCGGTCAGGACCGGTTGCCAGCCATCCTTGCCGGTGCCGACGGCAAAATCATAGGCGCCACCCCGCGCCGTGACGCGCAGGCGCAGGGGCCCGTCGCCAGGGGCCGGGTGACGGGCCAGGATGCGGCCCGGCCTTGGATCATTTTCCCCGGCGCGGACAGTCACGGTCAGGGTGCGCACGCCGTCCAGCCGTTCGGCCGTGAAGCGGAACCAGGATTCGTCATTCTGGAGAATGGCGAGGCCGGCACGCTGCCCCGGCTGATCGGGGGTAAAGGAGAGTTCGGTGGTGAAGCGGGCATCGCGATGCTGTTGCCGGCGGGCCCACAGGCTGGGGCTGGCGCGGTCGGACAGGGTGACGGGCCGCGGCGTCAGGTAGAGCGACCCGCCCGACAGGCGCCACCAGCCCCCCTCCAGCCGGCGCGGCGTCATCCAGTAAAGCGGCAAGCCGGTGCCGTCAAACTCGTCCCGCACCGTGACGGGGCCGGCGGTGGGCAGGGCGGCGGGCGGCTGGGCCGGCAGGTCGGGCCGGACATGGGTGCGCGGGATGGGCGTGCCGGGGGGCAGGATGCGCGGCCAGCCATCGACCCAGCGCACGGGCAGCAGAAAGGTCTCCCGCCCGGTATTAAACATCTCGCCCCCCGCATAGGGGCGGACGGCCAGGAAGACGGCCCACCACGCCCCCTTCTGCGTCTCGACCAGGTCGGCATGACCCGCCGCCTCGATCGGGTCGGGACGGTTGGGGTCCAGGTCGCGCTGCGTCAGAATGGGGTTGATGGGGCCGGGCGTATAGGGGCCGGTGGGGGTGGGTGCGCGCCAGATCATCTGGGCGTGGCTGGTGCCGGTCCCGCCCTCCGCCGCCGTCAGATAATAGAAGCCGTCCTTCTTATAAAGATGCGGGCCTTCGACATAGCCGGGCTTTGTGCTGATATCGACACCGCCATTCACGATCATGGTGCGCGGGCCGATGGTCTTCAGGTTTTTGGCGTCAAACTCCTGAATCCAGATGGCGCGGTGCCCGTCATAGGCCTCCTTGTCGCCTGCCGGCAGGTCATTGTTCAAGATCCAGGCGCGGCCATCCTCATCAAAGAACAAGGACGGGTCGATGCCATCGCGCAGGTCGGGCAGCCAGACCGGATCGGACCAGGGCCCGGCCGGATCCGTGGCCGTCACCACAAAGTTCCCACCGCTGTAGAAGCTGGTATTGACGATGTAGAACAGACCATCATGGTGGCTGATGGCCGGCGCGAACAGCCCGCCCGTCAGGCCACCCGTGCCAAAATCCACCAGACCGGGCCGGGCAATGGCATTCGATATCTGGGTCCAGGTGACCAGATCGCGGGAATGGAACACCGGCAGGCCCGGCAGCCAGCCAAAGCTGGAATTGACGAGATAATAATCCTCTCCCACCCGCGTAACCGACGGGTCGGGATAAAAACCGGCGATGATGGGATTGCGGTATTCATTGGCCGCGACCGTTTTGGGGTCCGCCGGGTCCGATCCCTGATATTCAAACCAGTCGAACCGCGCCTCGCCGGCATATCCGACGCCGGATGTTCCCAGCAGCAACCCCATCGCCAGCAGCGATGCCCATCGACCCAACCGCATGTTTCCTCCCGCACGCTTATCCGTTTCGGATTGTTAGCGTTATCATGCGGAAACAGGGCGGCGCTGTCCAGGGGCTTTGACAGGGTTGTCAGAACCATCCACTTTTGCTGGTGGCATCAGTCCATGCCTTCTTAAGGTCCGCCATCACCCTGTAAACAGACTCTCCTTCGGACCGTTCACCCTTCATCATGGACGCAAATTTAGGCTCCAGCTTTCCAAACCAATGGGATTTATCCACCGTGCCGCCAGCGTCCGTTATGTCTTTGATATAATGATGGGCCCTTGAACGAAGAAATGTGACTATGTTCCGGTTTCTGAGCCAGGTTTCCAAGACTGTAAGTTCGCGATTGTGACCGCCGCTCATTCGCGCGATCGGCCCCAGCACTTTCAGGACCTGAAGCGGATCACCTTCGACCATTGCCATTAAGGAAGCGGGGCTTTTTGCAAGCTTCTCCAACGTGAGGGATGTCACCTCCGTTGCTGGCTTATAATCACCTTTCTGTGTTGCATAAATCTTGGATGTATATTGTCCAGTAACCGGGTACTTTCCTTTCCATCTTATCTCATCATCATTAAATTCTTTTCCCATCATCTTATAGGGTCCATAGTCCTTATCACGACGCATCTTGATCAAACCATGCACATTATCTTGCAGGTCATGGGACTTTGGTTCAATATAATGGCCAACCTCATGAACGATAATTTCCACAGGATCGCTGATACATATATCGATTTCCGGGGCATCCTCATTGGCCCAAGCCCGAGTACCCCTTACGGGGTGAACAATGATAGCGGGCGGTGAAAATGACGGGGCAATACCGGAAAATAAAGCGTTTAAGAGTTCTGCCGCGATTTTAACTTTCTCATGAAATTCGGCCTTCGAGGATTCATCAACAATAGCAACATGTTCGGTAAGATCTACGTTATTGCCCTTTGCTTCCTGTCGTTCGATACTCTTGTCATGAGCAAGAAAATCTACTGGCGCATTCTGAAGCCACGTTTGAGTTTTCTCATTTACAGGGCTGGAGGAGATTTCGGATTCAGCAGCCCCTTCCTTGGCAACGGGTATTTCGTCGACCTTTTCATCTGCCTGCGGATTAAGTATGCCGATGAGAGATTTAATCATCTGTGTTGCAAGTAACTGAGATGATAGATATTTTTCCTCATCAGTTGTTAATTCACTCGCCAATGGCGGGGGCAATTTTTCATGATCAACGATTGACCTCCAAGCAACATCTCGATCAGCCGTAAGGTCTTTGATTTTTGATTTTCCATACTCGCTCACATGAGCAAATTTATCTCCGGCTTTACCTGACTCGTCTACACTATACAGGTCAGTAGTGCTTTCGATAGGAGGCCCCGGTTCATCCATTTTTACGAATTCATATCCTTCAATCTCTTCTTCCGTAAGCTCCAGATTTTTATCTTCCCCTGCCGAGAGCCAGCGTTTCACATTTTCCGCATGGAAGCGCGATGCTTCAAACTTGGTAATCCGAAATTTGGCATTACCCTTTGCAATGAAAGTCGGCTCAACCTCCAGATTGGTATTGGTGAGCATCGTCACGACGCTTTTCGGCATCAATTGCAGAGGGGCATTGCCGCCAAATCGCTGTTGCAACGCGGACGCCGGCCGTCGATGATCCAACAATTGCATTGATGGGCCAAACGGCCTCGGCGGCTTGCCAGGCAACGCGGTACGCTTGTCGCGCAGTGCCTTTGTCTGCGGTGTCTGTCCGGCAGTTGGCGTCGGCGCCTGCTTTCGCCTGAATTCATAGAAACTCAAGCTGCCCTCCGTCCGACCAAAAGGTATCCGGCAAGCAAAAATGCCAGCAGCCTTTAATCCCGCCTTATCGGGATCACAGGCCAATGCTGATCTTGGCATATAGGAGAGTAAGTGTTTACCTACATGCCCGTATAGGACAAGAAAATCGATGTGTCCTGACATGATGGGGGCTTTCATCACCGCGTATGTGAGAAGCCCCCATCGTTGCCCTGGCTTCCCGAGCCTTACTTCCGCTCCGCCGCACTCGCATCCCGTGCCGCGCGGAATTCGCTGTCCGGGCTCCAGTTGGGCCAGTCGCGGCCATCGGCCAGGCGGCGGCCCAGGCTGTAGAGCAGGCCCAGGTCCAGCCTGGCGCCCTCCAGGTTCCAGTCGGGCGACCATTCATCGTCGGGCTGGTGGTACTTGTCCTTGATATAAGCGTCGCGCCAGGCCTTGCCGGCCGCCACCCCACCATTCACCAGATCGATGCCGCCGCCGAAGGAAATGGCGGGCACGCCGACCTTGGCCATGGGGAAATGGTCGGAGCGGAAGAAGCCGCCGGCTTCCACGCGCGGATCGGGCGTATAGGAACGGCCGACCTTCCTGCCCTCCTCCACCAGCATGTCGAGCAGGCCCAGCCTGGCCGTGCCGGAAATGGTGAAATCCTTGGCGGGGCCCGGCCCGATGGTGCCATCCATGTTCAGCACACCCACCGTCTTGCCCAGCGGCCAGACGGGGCTGCTGGCATAATAGGTGGAGCCCAGCAGGCCCTTTTCCTCTGCCGCCACCGCCAGGAACAGCACCGAGCGTTCGGTCGGACCCGCCGCCTTGAAGGCGCGGCCCAGTTCCAGCAGGCTGGCGATGCCCGAGGCATTATCCAGCGCGCCATTGAAGATCGTGTCGCCATTGGCGTCGGGCTCTCCCACGCCGATATGGTCCCAATGCGCCGTATAGGCGACGGTTTCATCGGGATATTTGCGGCCCGTGAGACGGCCCAGCACGTTCTGGGAGGTGATGATCTGTGTCTTCACCTTGTAATCGGCCGACAGCGTCGCCTTCAAGGGCACGGGCTGGAAACTGTCCTTGCGCGCCTCTGCCCGCAGCGCCTCAAAATCCAGGCCCGAGGCCCTGAACAGGTCCACCGCCACGTCGCGCTGAATCCAGCTTTCAAACGGGGTATGGGCGGCCTTGGGATCGGGGCGCACGATGTCGAACATCGTGTTGGGATTGGAACTGGCGACGGTCGCCCAGCCATAGGAGGCGGGGGCCGTTTCATGCACGATCAGGACACCGGCGGCGCCCAAACGGGCGGCTTCTTCATACTTGTAGGTCCAGCGACCATAATAGGTCATGGCCTTGCCGCCGAACTTGCCCGCCGGCCCTTCAAAATCCGGGTCGTTGATCAGGACGACCAGGATCTTGCCCTTCACGTCCTGGCCCTTGAAATCATCCCAGCCGCGTTCCGGCGCCTTGATGCCATAGCCGACAAACAGCAGCGGCGCCTCCTTCAGGGTCACACTGTCCTGGCCCGTCAGGGCGGCGCGCACCGCGATTTCTTTGCCCTGGTTCAGGGCATGGGCCTTGCCGCCATAGGTCAGCGTCAGGCTGGGTTTGCCCACAATGTCGGACATGCGCAGCGGCACATCCTGGGTCCAGCCGCGCTGGCCATCGGCCCCGATGCTGCCGCCGGGTTCCAGCCCCGCCGCCTTCATCCGGTCGATCAGAAAGGCGACGGTCTTGGTCTCCCCCACGGTGGCGGGCGCGCGGCCTTGAAAATCATCGGCCGACAGGACACGGATATCATCGGATACACGCTTCATGTCGAACTGCGGTTCAGCCGCAAAGGCCGTGGTGGCGGCAAGGGCGGCCGTGGCCAGCAAAAGATACTTCATGTCCGGTTGAAGCTCCCTGGATTTCGTATACGATCCATAACAGAGACCGGAAACCTTACCAACTGGTTAAGCGCCGCCGCCCATATCAGCGGCCGGTGGCCGCGGCGTGCGCAGGCGCAGCCGCTCTTCCTCCACAATCACCTCCGCCAGCGGGGCCACCCATTTTTTCAGGTTTTCCTTGGCGGTGGCGGCCGGCGGCAGCGTCATGCCCAGCTGTTCGGCCCGCCTGGCCCATTCCATGCGCTTGCCCACCTCCGCCCCTTCCAGGAAGCGGATGGCGGCATCGGCCTTGATCGCGAAGGCCCCGTCTTCCTTGGCGGCCAGGCGTTCGCCCCGGCGCTGGGTCTTGGGCTTGGCCATTTCCTTGGCCGCCCGTTCGGCATCTTCGGCCGTCTTGCGGTGGATGCGGAACACACAGCCCACCACCCGCCCGCCACCGCGCCCGCCCCCCTGGCGGATCTCATGCAGGGCGGCGGTGAACTCACCCAGCCGCCCGATCTCCTCCAGCGCGGGATCAAGCGCGTATTTGCGCAGATCTTTCCAGTCCTTCAGCTTGTCAACACAGCCCAGGATGGCGCGCAATTCATCGACCTTGGTCTGCCAATAGGGTTCGGCGGCATTGCGGTCGGCATAACGTTTCAGCACCTCATACAGGGTCAGCGCATATTTGCTTTCAAATTCATAGATGATGCGCAGCGACAGATAGGAATAAAGGGCCGGTTCGCGTAAGCGTTCGGACACCCAGCTATGGAACGTGTAGGTCAGGGTCCCGCCCTCAATCCGGCAGGGGCCCAGCAATTGCGAGCTTTCCCAGCCCGCCGTGCCGTCGGATTTCAGATAGTTGAACTGGCACAGCACCTTTTGCAGGGTTTCGATGCTGGCCTTCAGACGGGTATTGTTGACATCGGCGGTGCCTTCCCGCACCTCCGCCGCAAACCGGCGGATGGAAGCCAGCTCGATCGAATGGCTTTCCACCTTGCCCAGATTCTCGTAGGCATGGGCCAGCAGATGGTTGAACAGGCGGCGGTCGGCCAGCGTCAGGTCAGCATCGGCCTTGATCTCCACCGCACCCGTGGCCTTGACCAGGGTGAGTGGGGTCTTGCGGGGCGCCGTGGCCGTGCTGGGTGGTTTTACTGCCATGGGGGGAGTGTAGGTCGGAGGTGACAGGGCGGCAACTCCGAATTCCCGCACCACCCCCTGGCCAAAACTCCCGTTCGGGTCTGGCGAAAACTCCCGTTCGGGGCTGGCAAAACCTCCCGGAAGGGCTGGCAAAACCTCCCCGAATGGGGTCGCAAACCGTTGGAATGATTGGGGGATTTGGCCTCTAGGAATCTTATAAGGAATCTTAGGATCATCAGGAAAGGCTGGGATTTCAAAGCAGTCGGAGTTTTTGCCAGGGCACGCGGCCGGATGATTTGTGGGGACCGGGGACGGGCATTCGGAGATTTCGCCAGGGTTTGCGCGGAAAATCCGCGGCCCCGCCGGACAGACCCCCCGCCGTCGACCCCCTTCCACCACGAATCGGAGATTGGACCAGCGCCGCCATTCGGAGATTTTGCCAGGGCGCAGGCTGGTGGCCAGCAACCGCTGTGCATCATCATGCAACGAATTAATCATGGCGTTGCACCCCATTCGGAGTTTTTGCCAGCCCGCCCCGACTCCCAATGAATCCGCGCCTTTCAGGCACAACGATTCGGAGTTGGTGCCAGGGCCGGACCCATTCGGAGTTTTGGCCAGGGGTCGCCATTCGGAGATTTCGCCAGGGTCCGGGCGACGGGATGGTGCCGGTGAATGGGAAAGACAGCATGATCAACGCCCCGTGTTATGGGACGTTGATCCTATAATGGGAAATCATTTCTTGCAACGGTTCGTCGGTGGTGGTGGTCGGTCAGGGCTCGCGCGGTGCGACCTGACCGACGGGGGGTCAGCGGACGGCTCTCAGTTCCACAATGACGGCGTCGAAGCCCTGGCGCAGGCCCTCTGCTTCGCGCGACAGGCTGGTCGACGCGGTTCCCACCTCGCCGGCGGCGATCCCGACCTCGTTGGCGGCACCGGCCACACCGGAGACATTTTCGCCCACTTCGGCGGTGGCCATGGCGGCCATCTGCACATTGCGGGCAATCTCTGCGGTGGCAGCGCCCTGCTGTTCAACGGCGGCCGCGATGGCGCCGGAAATCTGGTTCATTTCGCGGATGGTGCGGTCGATGGTGGCGATGGCCTCTACAGCCTTGCCCATGCGGGCCTGCATCTCCGCCACCTGGCTGGCAATATCCTGGGTGGCGCGGGCCGTCTGGTTGGCCAGCTGCTTCACCTCGCCCGCGACCACGGCAAAACCCTTGCCGGCCTCTCCGGCGCGCGCCGCCTCGATGGTGGCGTTCAGGGCCAGCAGGTTGGTCTGTTCGGCAATATCGGCGATCAGGTCCACCACCTGGTTGATGCGGCTTGCCGCCTCCGCCAGGGCGCCGATGGTGCTGCCGGCATTGCCGGCCTCCAGCACCGCCTCGCGCGCCACATTGGTGGAGCGACCCACCTGATTGACGATCTCTCCGATGGAGGCGGACAGTTCCTCCGATGCCGAGGCCACGCTGGACACATTGTCGGCGGCGCGGTCGGCAGCCGTCTGGGCGGAGCGGGCCAACTGGGTCGTGTCGGTCACGGCCTGGCGCAGGATGGTGGCACTGCCATCCAGCCGGATGGCGGCATCGGCCACCCCATCCACCGTATGGCGGACATGGTCGTTCATCTTGGCCGCGATCCCCGCCAGCCTTTTGTCATGGGCGGCGGCATTTTCCTCCAGATAGACAGAGATGACCAGATCCATGTCCAGCATGACGGCCAGGTTCACGGCCCGCATCGTATCGGCCAGCCGGGCGGCGGCCGCCGCCGGTTGCCAGCGGCTGCCGGACCCCGCCACCAGCGCCTTGTACAGGCGCGCCAGGGTGGTGGCATAGCCGCCCAGATACCAGCGCGGTTCCAGCCCCAGCACCGAATGCACCCGCCCGATGGCCCGCACACTGTCGAAATAGGCCTCGTCAAACCGGCCGGTGAACAGGTTCAGCCAATGTTCCAACTGCCGTTCGCGGGCGTGACGCATGACCGCGTCATTGCGGAACATCTTCATCATCTCGGGCCAGCGTTTCAGGTCACCATAAAACGCCTCAATGACGCCGGGCAGGGCCGCGGCGATCTGGGGCCGCGCCGCAGCCAGCGTGGCGCGCACACCGGCATCGATGCCAACAAAAGCCAGACGTTCTTCGCGGTGTGTCGCAGTATGTTCCATGTTCGGCGCGCCCCTTCTTGGTGTGGTTTTGAGTGTATCAACAAATTCGGCAAAATATTAAACTAATCTAAATTGGAACGTTTGGCGCAATGAATCGTGGCATACCCGATCATAAAGGTTGATTACAAGCATGGATTTTGGTCGGAATGGATGGCATGCCCAGACTGACCATGGCTGGGCGCGGGTTTGACCTGTCTGCACCATGGACAGAACCGGGCGAGGGCGCAGGCGCCGGATCTCATACCGACGGTCAAAATTCTTGACCGTCGGTACGGCGGCGACCGCCGCCGCGCGCCACGTGGCGCGTCGCCAAGCCCATGGATAGGGGCGCCGGCGATTGAGGGCAGGAAAGAGTGACCACCGGTCAAGATTTCATGCCGCTGGTATCAGATCAGGACACACCGATATTATCGGGCCAGGCCCCAGCGGATGCCCCGGCGCAGCAATTCGTAATAGATGGGGTGGGACCAGGCGCCGCGTTCCACGAACGGGTAGAAATCGGCCAGGGGGCGCAGGTCGAACCGGCCCCGGCAATGGCCCAGGGTCAGGTACAGCACCTGCCCGCCATGGCTGGGCCGTGTATACATGACCAGATGTTCCTGTTCGGGCCAGTCATCGCGCACAAATTCCGGGGTGGCGCCGGCAAAACATGTGGTCAGCAGGGCGTGGTTGCCGGGGTGGAAGCGGCACAGATATTGTTCATCCTCCACAAAGAAATCGCGCAGGCCCCGCGTCAGGTCGTGATCCTTGTCGGCCACCTTCACCTTGAACCGGCCGATGGGGGGATGGGCCTGAAACTGGCTGCCCAGCATTTCCATAAAATCGGGCGCGCTATCGGGGCAGTCGACCTTGCCGTCTTCCAGGAAATTCAGGATGGAATTGGTGCCGTGCAGGGCAAACCAGCGCCGCCCCTGGCCCAGGAAGTCCAGCAAGGCCGCCACCCCGTCCGCATCCGGAACGATGTCGCACGTATAGGTGATCAGCATGTCGGCGGCGCGGATGGCAGCCCCGTCACGGTAATCGTGCAGCACCGTGACACGCACCGCCTCATGCTCGGCCAGCAGCCGCAGCAGTTCCAGCCGCGCAAAGTCGATATCATGATATTTGCCGCCGGCGATCAGGCAGACATCGATCCGTCTGGACATGGGTGTTCCCCCTCCCGTTCATCCGGCCGCGCGGGGGCGGCGGATCGGGTCGCTGCCGTCCCAGGTGCGGCTGGCGGCCTGCACCTTGGCGAAAAATTTCATCAGCGGCGGGGTCGCTTCGAACAGTTCGACCATCGTGCCCTGGAAATCGCCGGCCGTATCGAAATAGGCAAAGCCGGTGCCGGCCAGGGTGTGCCCGCCCTGCAGCACAGTCAGGCCCTTTGCCGTGGCGCGGGCCAGGTCGGCGGCGTAATCGCTGCTGGCGACACCGACATGGTGCAGCCCCTCCCGCCCTGCATCCAGGAATTCCTGATAGATGCTGGGCGCGTCGTTCAATTGCTGCACCAGTTCGATCTGCAGGTCCCCGCTATAGGCGGTGGCCACCGCAATCTGGATATCGACCCCCTGCCCCCGGAACCGGGTTTCGGCAAAGTCGATGCGTGGCAGCACAAAAAACGGGCCGACGCCCAGCACCTCCACCCAATGGCGCAGGGCCGCGTCCAGATCGCGCACAACAAAGCCATTCTGAATTATCGGTCCGAAAAGCCGGCTCATGCCCCATCCCCATCGGTCGGAAGCCGGCGCGAGGGCGAGGGCATGGGCGCGGGCGCCGGGCTGCCCGTGGCGCGCAGGCGCACGAAGGAGGTGCTGTCAAACCGGATCACCACGGCGTCATCCTGGTTCAGCAATTGATGATGCAGGGTGACAATGCCGGCATCACTGCGCTTGCCCGAGGGGCGTTTGGACAGGACAACAGAGGTGGCGCGCACCACATCACCCGGCCGCAGCGGGGCCGCCCAGCGGACATTATCCCAGGCGATGCCGCAGACCCAGGCGATATCGCCATTTTCCTCATGATCCAGCACCCGCCACAGGGCACAATTATAAAGACCACTGGCGATCAGTTCGCCAAAGGGTGACTGTGCCGCCAGCATAGCGTCGGTATGGAAATATTGCGGGTCATAGCGCAGGGCGAATTCCGTCATCGCCCCTGCCGTCACGGCCAGGGCGCGGCTTTGCGTGCGTTCCCCGATGATGATGTCTTCCCAGAACCGCCAGCCGGCCATGGCCGCCCTCTCCCCTGTCACCTGCTCACACACCCTTGTTCCGGGCGTCTTGTATCAGTATGGGCAAAATCCTGTATGCATGTCGATGGAAAATGTATATTTTAGGCGGCAAGAACGCGAGTCATCCGGGAGGAAACATGCCCACCATCATCGCCATCGACCGCGCGGGCCGGGAACATCGTCTTTCGGCCGACAAGGGCCGGTCACTGATGGAAGTCTTGCGCGACAATGACCTGGAGGTGATGGCCATCTGCGGCGGCTGCTGTTCGTGCGCCACCTGTCATGTCTATGTGGAAGGCGACGGGGCCGCCGCGCTGGACCCGCAGGCGCCCGACGAACGCGAACTGGTGCAGGACAGCCCGCATTTCCGCGACGGCTCCTCGCGCCTGTCCTGCCAGATCCGGGTGACGGACCGGCTGGACGGGCTGCGCGTGACGCTGGCGCCGGAGGATTGAGGATGGGGGCGTCCGTGCCCCCGCCCCCGCACGCAGATCACCAATCGATAAGGTCAAGGGAGGACATCATGGGTCGTGTCGCGGGCAAGGTCTGCCTGGTCACCGGGGCGTCAATGGGGCTGGGCCGGGCGGATGCGCTGGCCCTGGCGCGGGAAGGGGCGGCGGTGGTGATGGCCGATGTGGCCGCCGATGCCGGCGAACAGGCGGCGGCGGAAATCCGGGCCGACACCGGGGCCGACGTGATCTTTGTTCGCCATGACGTGACCAGCGAGGAAAGCTGGGCCGCCACCATGGCCGCCGTGGAACAGCGGTTCGGCCGCCTGGACGTGCTGGTCAACAATGCCGGCACCGTGGTGGTGGAGACGGTGGAGACCACGACGCTGGAACAGTTCCGCAAGGTCAATGCCGTCAGTGCGGAAGGCACCTTCCTGGGCTGCAAACATGCCATCGGCCTGATGAAGCGCCAGGGCGGCGGCAGCATCATCAATATGTGCTCCGTCGCCACACATCTGGGCTATCCGGTGTTTTTCGCCTATTCGGCGGCCAAGGGCGCGGTACGCGGGATGAGCAAATCCATCGCCATCCATTGCCAGATGAACGGATACAACATCCGGGTCAACACCATCCATCCCGGCGCCATGGATACACCCATGGTGCGCGCCGCCAATATCGCCCTGTTCGGCAGCGAAGAGGCGGCGAAACAACACCTGCCCCCCATCGGCAGCCCCGACGATGTGGCCGCCATGGTCCTTTATCTGGCCAGCGATGAAAGCCGTTTCGTCAACGGGGCGGAACTGATCATCGACAACGCGGTGACAATCAGCTGATCGTTGGACCGGGAACGCCCTGTTCCCTTACCGCGCCAGGATACGGGCGGCCTGCTTGGTGGTGGATACCGCACCCGTCACTTTCCCGATCGAGTCATTGATGGCGGTGAGGTTGCGGGTCACCGTCTCCACAGCCGATGCCGTGGTCTGCATGTTGGAGGACATGTCGCGGGTGACCGCGCTTTGCTCCTCGACAGCGGCGGCGGAGGTGGACACATATTCCCGAACCTTGCCGACGGCGGACCGGATATCCTGCAGGGCGACAACCATGTCGCTGGACAGGCTCTGGATGCCGGCAATCTCGTCGGAAATCTTCTTGGTTGCATCGGCCGACTGGCTCGCAAGGTTTTTCACCTCGGTCGCAACAACCGCAAACCCGCGTCCGGCGTCACCGGCCCGCGCCGCCTCGATGGTAGCGTTCAATGCCAGGAGGTTGATCTGGCCGGCAATCGTCCTGATCACGTCCACCACATCCTCCATGGATCGGGCCACCTCATCCAGCCGGCGGGCGGCCTGATCTGCTTTGCCTGTGACCTCCACCGCGCTGTCGGTTGCGCCGCGTGACAGGGCCATGCTCTGGGAAATCTCGCTGATGGAGGCGGCAAGCTCTTCGGCGCTGGACGCCATCATCTGCACGGTCGCCGATGTCTGGTCGGCGGCCGTGCTGGCGCTGGAGGCTTCACGGGAAGAATGATCGACCGCGTGGTCGATCTGTCCGAAATTGTGATCGATCAGGTTTTTCAGATCGGCCAGCATCTCCGTGTGGGCGGTGATGTCCGTGGCGTATTTGGCCACCTTCACCAGCTTCCCGCTGGGGTCCAGGATCGGGTTGTAGGAGGCTTCAATCCAGATCGTCCTGCCGCCCTTGCCGATGCGCTTGAACTGCCGGGCCTGATATTCACCCTGGCGCAGCAACTGCCAGAAGGCCGCATAGGCGCTGCTGCTGCGTTCGGCCGGCTCGACAAACATGCTGTGGTGGTGGCCCTTGATCTCGTCAAGCGTATAGCCCAGGGTTTTCAGAAAGTTCTCATTGGCCCAGAGGATGGTGCCGTCCAGGGTGAATTCGATCACGGCGTGGGATTTTCGGATGGCGTCGACCTGCCCGGACAGGTTGGCATGTTCCAATGCCTTCTGCGTGATATCGGTGGCGTATTTGACCACCTTCACGACGCGTCCATCCGGACCCAGGATCGGGTTGTAGGAGGCTTCGATCCAGACAACCTTGCCGCCCTTGGCGATCCGTTTGAATTGCCGGGCCTGGAACTCACCTTTCCGCAATGTCTGCCAGAAGGACGCGTAGTCGGGGCTGTTCTGCTCCGCCGCGTCGACGAACATGCGATGATGCTGCCCCCTGACCTCCGCCAGTGAATAGCCCATCAGATTCAAGAAGTTCTGGTTCGCCTCCAGGATCGTCCCGTCAGGTTGAAACGAAATGATGGCCTGTGACCGGTTAAGGGCGGCAAGGACCTGATCGCTGTCACCGTGTCGCCGCAGCAAGCCTTCAATCATCACGACCTCCCTGCACACGTCCGTATTCTGGCATCTGCAGGGATGATAGATGAGACCGGTAACCCGCGAAATCAGGCCCCCTATACCCATCGGCATAGGCCGGGGGGGGAATTAACTATGTCGCACGCTTCCAGGGTCAAGGGTCGTTGGCGCGATTTCAGCAGCACAAAATCCTGACCGATGGTCAATGGTAAGGCGGCCCGCCTTCGCTGACATTCAACTGGCGCCGACATTCAACTGGCCAGGATCACCCGGTTGCGGCCGCTGGACTTGGCGCGGTAGAGGGCCTGGTCGGCGGCGGCGATCAGGGCGGCGCTGTCGCCCGGTTCGGCCAGGGTGGCGGCGCCGGCGCTGATGGTGACCAGATCGCCATCAGGACGGGCGGCATGCGGCAGGGACAGGCCCGCCACGGTGCGGCGCAGCCGTTCGGCGGCCCGAAGGGCGGCAGACGGGTCGTGGCCGGGCAGCAGGATGGCAAATTCCTCCCCCCCGAACCGGGCCGCGACCTCTCCGCCATGGCGCAGGCCGCTGGACAGCGCCCCGGCCACGGCGCGCAGGCAATCGTCGCCCGCCTGATGCCCGTAAAAATCGTTGAAGCGCTTGAAATGGTCGACATCGGCCAGAACCAGCGACAGCGGCCCCGCCCCGCCCTGGGCCAGGCGCAGCGTTTCCTGGGCCAGCGCCCCGTCAAAGGCGCGGCGGTTGGCGATGCCGGTCAGCCCGTCCAGCGTGGCCAGCCGCAGCAGCGCATCGGTGCGCTGTTTCAGCGCCAGATGTGTACGCACCCGGGCCTCCACGATATGCGGATGGAACGGCTTGGTGATAAAATCGACGGCCCCGGCGGCCAGGGCCTTGATTTCTGAATCGACCCCGCTGTGGGAAGTGACAAACAGGATGGGCACCGCCTCCATCCCCGGCAGGACCCGCAGGGCGGTACAGGTCTGGAACCCGTCCATGCCCTCCATCTCCGCGTCCAGCAGGACCAGATCCGGCGCCTCGGCGCGGGTGGCGGCCAGGGCATCGGCCCCGCCGGTCGCAAAACGGACATCGCCCAGGTCACGCACCACCTGCGCCAGCAGCCGGATGGTGCCCACATCATCATCGACGATCAGGATACGCGGCGGCGCAGGCGCATGGACAAAGGGCAGGCCGGGAATCAAAGGGTAAACTCCACCTCCAGAAGCGCCAGCGCCTCCTCAAAGCGCAGAGCCTCCACCAGACCGGAAAGCTCCCGGACCTTGTCCGTCCCCAGCCGCCGGGTCAAGTCATCCTTTCGGGATGCCAACACCTCCAGCGCCGTCAGCCGGCGGGACCGCAGCGCCGCGCGCAGGTCATCCAGATCCGGTGCTTCGTCCAGCGACAGGCCGGCCGGCGGCGGGGTCACGGGCGCGGTGTCGGCCGGGTGCGGCCGGGGCCGGGCGCGGATGGCCGCCACCAGGGATGTCAGCGCCGCGTCCAGACCTGCCAGACCCGCCCCGTAATCGCCGGTCGGATCGGCCCGCAGCTGCCGTTCCAGCACGGTTGCCTGTTCCGCGACGCTGAGCGCCGAAATATTGCCGGCCGCCCCGCGCAGTTCATGCAGCTTGCGTGCGACGCGATCCATCTCACCCGCGGCCAGCCGGGCAGTCAGGCGTGCGCCCAGCCCGTCGAACCGGGCCACGAACTGGTCCAGGATGGTTTCCAGCAGCGCACGATTGCCCATGACCCGGCCCATGGCCTGTTCCATGTCGATGCCGGGAATGGGGCCGGGCTGGGCCAGCATGGGCGGTTGCGTCACGGGTGTGGGCGGCGGCGCCACGGCCCCGTGCGACAGCCAGCGGCGCAGCGTGGCCAGGAACAGGGCCGGCACGAAGGGTTTGTCGATATGGTCGTCCATACCGGCATCCAGACAGGATTGCAGATCCTGTTCATGGCCCGCCGCCGTCAGGGCCAGGATGGGCAGGTCACGGCCGGCCGGCAGGGCGCGGATGGCACGGGTGGCCTCCAGCCCGTCCATCACCGGCATCTGCAGATCCATCAGCACAAGGTCGAACGTCTCCCGCTCCACCGCCGCCACGGCCTCGGCCCCGTTCACGGCCAGGGTGGTGACGGCGCCGGCCCGGTCCAGGAACCCCTTGGCCACGAAGCGGTTCAGCTCATTATCCTCCACCACCAGGATCTGCGCGCCGCCCAGGCCCGACATATCCTCGAACGGGTTCGCGATGGCGGCGGGCGGGGTCGGGCTGCTGAGGCCGGCGGGCGGATCGACAGGCATCAGGCACAGGTCGATGATGAAGCGGCTGCCCAGGCCCTGGTTGCTTTCGGCCCGGATGGTGCCGCCCATCATCTCAACCAGCCGGTGGGTCAGGGCCAGGCCCAGGCCCGTGCCGCCATGCTGGCGCCGGTGGCTGTCATCGCCCAGGGCAAAGGGCTGGAACAGGCGGGCCACCTGGCCGGGCGCCATGCCGATGCCGGTATCGCTGACCGTGACGGTCATCTCCACCCCCCCGTCGGGCCGGGTGCCGGTGCGGCGCAGATTGACGCTGACGGTTCCGGCGGGCGTGAACTTCATGGCATTGCCCACCAGATTGTCCAGCACCTGCCGCACCCGCCCGGCATCGCCCAGCACCCAGGACGGCAGGGTCGTGTCGATGGAAATCTCCAAGGACACCTGCCGGTTGCGCAGCACCGGGCCGAACAGGTCGGCCACCGCCCCCACCGGATCGGCCAGCCGGAACGGCGCCGGTTCCAGCACCAGCAGCCCGGCATCGATGCGCGAATAATCCAGCACGTCATTGATGATGCCCAGCAGCGCACTGGCCGAGCGGCGGATACTGTCGACATGGGTGTGCTGGCTGTCGCTCAGCGGTTCGTCCAGCACCAGATGCGCCGACCCGATGATCCCGTTCAGCGGGGTGCGGATCTCGTGCCCCATATTGGCCAGGAAGGCGGACTTGGCCCGGCTGGACGCTTCCGCCCCGGCCAGCGCGTCGCGCAGGCGGGCAGCGTCGTGCACCTGGGCGGAAATGTCGGTGGCGATGATCAGGTAACCGGTGATGCCGCCACCCCGGTCCGCCAGGGTGGTGACGGCCAGCAGGACGGGCAAACGGCTGCCATCCTTGCGCAGATAGCTCCATTCCCGCGTATCGACCCCGCCATCCCGGGCCCCGGCGGCCAGCACATCCATGGCCGACAGCAGCATATGGTCGCCATCGGTCTGGATCGCCTCGCTGCGGGCGCCCAGTTCGGCCGGATCGTGGAACAGGGCCGGCGTGGCCTTGCCCATCACCTCCTGCGGGGCATAGCCCAGCATGAATTCGGCCGCCGGGTTGAACAGGGTGATGGTGCCCGACCGGTCGCAGGCGATGATGGCAGAGCCGGCACAATGCAGGATGGCATTGCGCAGTGCGGCCAGAGCCTCGATCTCCATGGTGCGTTCACGCACCTGCTGTTCCAACCGGCTGTTCATGTCCCGGATGCTGGTTTCTGCCTGCATCTGTTCGGTGATGTCGCGGATGATCAGGGCGGCCCCGCGGGCGCCGTCACCGCCGCGCACGGGCGTGGCCGTGATCGAGACATCGATGGCCCGCCCATCCCGGTGCTGGCGACGGGTGCGCAGGTTGGGCACCGTCTCCCCCCGCCCGATCCGGGCCAGCAGGTCTTCTTCCTGCGCCTCCAGTCCGGGCGGCACGATCAGCGACAAGGTGGGCTTGCCCAGGACATCGGCGGCATTGCGCCCGAACAGGCGGGCCGCGGCGGCGTTCCAGCTGGTCACACTGCCATCGGCCGCCAGACCGATGATGGCATCGCTGGCGCTGTTGACGATGGCGCCCAGCCAGGCATCCCGGGCCGCCAGTTGCCGGTCGCGGCGCCGCGCCACACGCCCGACCACCAGCAGCAGGGCCACCAGCCCCGCCAGCGGCAGGCCCAGCCCCGCCACCCAGAAGCGCACATTGTCGGCATTGCCGGCGACGATGCTGTCGGGCACGGCGATGGCGATGGTGACGAACCGGTCGGGATCGGCCCGGTCCAGCGTCACGCGCTGACGCATGACATGCAGGGGCCCGTCCGGCCCCTGGAAGGTTGTCACGCCGGTGCCGCCGCGCGGCGCGCCGTCGTCCAGCGCCTGGAATTCATCGTGCCAGCGCCAGGGCCGGCCGCGCGCCATGCCGAAGGCCCGGCCGGCATCGGGGTGCAGCAGGAAATTATCCTGGGCATCCAGCAGGTAGACGCGGAAGATGGGGTTGATGTCGTTCACCAGATCGGCCAACAGCCCGCGCGCATCGACCGCCATGGTCATGGCGCCGAAGGCGGCGCCGTCCGGGCCCGGAACCGAGGCGGCCAGGCGCAGCAGCGGACGGACGGGTTCCGCGATGGACCCGTCGGGATGACGGTCCAGGTCCATATCCACCAGCAGGATATCGCCCACCGGCCGCGTCGCCAGCAGACCCAGCAGGTCCAGGTCGGGATGCGGGCCCGCGCCCGGCTGTGCCGCACGGGCCTGTCCGTCATGGCTTCCCACGGCGACCAGCGGCGCCGGGTCCCGCGTGCGCAGCAGGGCCAGACGTTCCACCCCCGGCCGCGACAGGGCATAGCCGGCCAGCACCGATTCCAGCCGCCGGCGCCAGAGCGCACCATCGGTGCTTTCCGCGGCATCGAACCCGTCGGCATCGGACCGCACGATGCCCGCCACCGACGGCGTCTGCGACAGGAAGCGCAGCTGTACCCGCAGATCCTCCAGCGTGCGCGACAGGATGCTGACCCGTTGCAGCAGCACGGTGCGCAGCCGCACATCCATGTCCGCCTGGTAGCGCTCCCGCTGCTGATTTCCGGCCACGAAGGCCGTGGCCAGCACCAGCAGGATCAGCGCCGCCGTCAGCAGCAGGATGGTCCGCGGGCGCGGCCCGCCATCATGGGTGCGGTGGGAAATCTGCAAAACGGAACCCCTGTGCCCTGACGGGTGCCCCCCGCCGTCAACCTATCTTCTGTATGCCAGTAGTCCTTGTTCCTTGCACCAAGGATAGATATCCAGGTGGCTAGGGATTACCCCAAAAGTGTGGCCAGATCGGTGACCGCAGGGTGGTCGAAACACCCGGCCGGCAGACGCGGCAGACTGAGGATGGGCAGCCCGTCCAGAAACGGGGCCAGCGCCGCCACCGTATCGGCCGGCGGCACGGTCCCGCCCGGCGTCTCTGACAGGACCAGGGCCGCCACCCGCAGCGACCGGGCCCGCAGCACCGCATGTGCGGTCAGGATATGGCTGATGGTGCCCAGATAGGTGCCGGCCACCAGGATCGTCGGCAGCCCCAGTGCCGCCATCCAGTCCAGGACGGTGGCGCCATCATCCACCGGGGCCATGACGCCGCCCACCCCTTCGATCAGCAGCGGCCCGCGCGCATCGGCGATGCGGCGGCGGCAGGCGGCCAGCATGGCGCTGTAGGGCACCTGCCGCCCTTCCCGCCTGGCCGCCATGTTGGGGGCCAGCGGGGCGGCAAAACGCCAGGGGGAAACACGGTCCAGCGTGTCCGGCGTCAGGTCCAGGCCCATCGCATCGATCAGGGCGGCGGGATCGCTGCCCCTGGGATCATCGGGATCGATGCCGCTGACCAGCGGCTTGAACGCATCCGGCCCCAACCCCGCCGCCCGCCAGTGCCGCAGCAGACAGGCGGAAACGAAGGTCTTGCCGATATCGGTGCCGGTGGCGGTGACAAAATGCGCGGTCATGGTTGGTGGGGTTCCTGGCGGCTTGACGGCCCTCTTCTATCGCCGCGTCCCTTTCCCATGCCAAGGGCAATTTGGCGCGGTCGGGCGGTCTAGGCCAGCTTCAGGTACGGATTGTCCTCGCCGGTGCCAGGGTCCCGCCGCCTTCCCCACATTTCATGCACATGCATGTGGCCGGACAGCCGGCTAAAGGCGTCCGACCTTCCTTCTTCATAATGGTTCCAGACGGCACCAGCGATATAGTCGCAGAAGGCCAATCCATCCTCCAGCGGTTTTGATCGGTGGATTTGATCGATCGTGGTGGAACCATTGCCTTGTAACCAAACATCCCTTCTGGTGATGTTTTCAATCAGTCCTTTCGAGCCCGTGCCGGCATTCAAATTATCCGGACATAGGGAAACATTTCGATATCGGCTGATTTCTTCATAAACTGATCGGGAAAATGCCATGGCATAGATCAGATGAAAATGATCCCTTATATGGAGAGGAATAAGCTCCTTTTTGATGACGGATACGAAAAGTTTGGCTGTTTCCCTGTTCTGGCTCAGCATTTTCGATGCCAGAATGCAGAAATCAGAACGGGCACCTTCTTTCAGATCGATCCATTTCTTTTCATTCTTTGATGTCCAGCCCTTGGCTTCCCAAAGTTTTCGGACAACCTTGCCGAACTTCATGTGATCGCCATTGGCGCCAAGGCAAGCAGCAATGACGAAATATCGACTGGAGCCGCCGTCACGATTAGGCTGATCAAGTTTCCAGCCCAGGTCCCCGCTTTCATCGGACAGGATGAGTGCATTGCTCACGTCGCGGCCCACATCTTTCTTGTCATGCAGGATCGTGATATTGCTACCGGAAATAATAAAAAAGGGCGACCCCAAAACCTGGGATCGCCCTTAATTTAACGGGCCGTGCCGAGAGGGTCACGCGTTCAAACCGCGTTTAGGATATCCATAGACATTATGGACGTCCGAGCATCTCCGCGGGCTCACCGGCCTGATCTGAAGGTAGGGTTCGTCGCCCCGCACGTCAAGGCGTTAGGGCGCAACCCCGCAAACCGCCTTTTTATGAGCGGCGGTCATGAGGCTGTGCCGCAGTCGCTTCCATGGCGGCGGGTGGGGCGGGTGCTTTTCACACCCCCCTTTCCCTCAACCCCCCCATGCGCGGTGGGGGATGCTGGCCTGCATTTGGGTCCTGACAGGCCCGTGTAACAGGTTTTATACCACTAACCCTGACCCGCCTTTCCAGTTGTTAGGGATGAGAGATGAGCATCGCCGCCACCGCCCCGCACGCCGCCCTGGCCGGTAATCCGATCCGCAATGATTGGACGCAAGCAGAGGTGGAGGCCCTGTTCAACCTGCCCTTCATGGACCTGCTGTACCGGGCGCAGACGCTGCACCGCCAGTTCTTCGACGCCAACGAGGTGCAGATTTCCACCCTGCTGTCGATCAAGACCGGCGGCTGCCCGGAGGATTGCAATTACTGTCCGCAATCGGCGCAGTTCGACACGGGCCTGAAAGCCTCCAAGCTGATGCAGGTGGAAAAGGTGCTGGCCGAGGCGCGCGCCGCCAAGGAACAGGGCGCCTCGCGCTTCTGCATGGGCGCCGCCTGGCGGTCACCCAAGGATCAGGACCTGGACACGGTCTGCGCCATGGTGGAAGGCGTGAAGGCCATGGGCATGGAGACCTGTGTGACGCTCGGCATGCTGCGGCCCGATCAGGCGCTGAAGCTGAAGGGGGCCGGTCTGGATTATTACAACCATAATCTGGACACGTCCGAGGAGCATTACGGCAACATCATCACCACCCGCACCTATCAGGACCGTCTGGACACGCTGGACGCCGTGCGCTCTGCCGGCATCAATGTCTGCTGCGGCGGCATCATGGGCCTGGGTGAGGGGCGCGAGGACCGCGCCAGCCTGATCCGCACGCTGGCCACCCTGCCCCAGCACCCGGACAGCGTGCCGATCAACCTGCTGGTCAAGGTGGAGGGCACGCCGCTGGACCAGGCCGATCAGGTCGATCCCATCGAATTTGTCCGCACCATCGCGGTGGCCCGCATCACCATGCCGGCCAGCGTTGTCCGCCTCTCGGCGGGGCGTGAGGATATGAGCGACGAGATGCAGGCTTTGTGCTTTGCCGCCGGCGCCAATTCCATCTTCTATGGCGAACGGCTGCTGACCACGCCCAACCCGGCCCAGGCGCGCGACGCCACGCTGTTCCAGAAGCTGGGCCTGCGGTCGATGCAGGTCGAGATGGACGCGGACGCCGGCGCATGAAAGGGGCGGCGGCGCCCGCCTGGCTGAATGAGGGGATGCGGCATATCTGGCTGCCCTATAGCCAGATGAAGCATGCCGACCCGCCGCTGCCCGTGGTGGCGACCGAGGGCACGCGCATCCATCTGGCCGATGGGCGCGTGCTGATCGACGGTATTGCCAGTTGGTGGACCGCCTGCCACGGCTATAACCACCCGCATCTGCGCCAGGCCCTGGAGGCACAGGCGGCGCGGATGCCGCATGTGATGTTCGGCGGCCTTTCCCATGAACCGGCCCTGCGGCTGGCGACAAGGCTGGCCAAGCTGCTGCCCGGCGATCTGGACCGCGTGTTCTTCGCCGAAAGCGGGTCGGTGGCCGTGGAGGTCGCCATGAAGATGGCGATCCAGTACTGGCTGAACAAAGGCGAGCGGGGGCGGGCCAAGATCCTGTCCTTCACCGGCGGCTATCATGGCGACACCATCGCCACCATGGCCGTGTGCGACCCCGAAGAGGGCATGCATTCCCTGTTCACCGGGCTGCTGCCGGAACATTTTGTGCAGCCCCTGCCGCGCGATGCGGAAAGCCTGGCGGCGCTGGAAGGCTTTCTGGACCGCCATGCCGGGCAGATCGCCGCCATGCTGGTGGAACCCTTGGTGCAGGGCGCGGGCGGCATGGTGTTCCATGACGTTGCTGTCCTGCGCCGCTTGCGCGATCTGGCCGACCGGTACGGCATCCTGTTGATCTTTGACGAGATTTTCACCGGCTTCGGGCGCACGGGCACAATGTTCGCGGCCCAGGCGGCGGATGTGGTGCCCGATATCATCACCCTGTCCAAGGCGCTGACCGGCGGCACCCTGCCCTTGTCGGCCACCATCGCACGCCGGCAGGTATTTGACGCCTTCTGGTCCGACGATCCGCTGGCGGCCCTGATGCATGGGCCCACCTATATGGGCAATGCCCTGGGCTGCGCGGTGGCCAATGCGTCGCTGGACCTGTTCGAATCACACGACCGTATGGCGCAGGTGGCGGCCATCAGCGGCTGGCTGACCACCGGTCTGGAGCCCTGCCGCGACCTGCCCGGCGTGGTGGATGTCCGGGTCCTGGGCGCCATCGGCGTGGTGCAAATGGATAGAATCAAAGATTTGCGCGCCTGCAAACGACTTTTGCTGGCCGAGGGGGTGTGGATCCGGCCATTCCGCGATATTGTCTACCTTACGCCGGCCTTCACGGCGACGGAGGAGGATGTGATGCGTCTGACGGGGGCGATCGCCCGCGTTCTTCAACGGGGTCATCCATGAGCGGTGCTGCCGGCTGGCTGGACATGCTGGCAGCCCAGGCGCTGGACGCGCTGGACATGGCGGGCCGTCGTCGGACCTTGCGCGCCTATGATCGTGACGGCATCCGTCTGCGCCTGCCCGACGGCAATGTGCTGGTCGATGTGGCCTCGAACGATTATCTGGGTCTGGCCCAGGACCCCGGCATCATCGACCGCGCCGCGGAATTTGTGGCCCGGTTCGGGGCCGGCAGCGGCGCCTCGCGCCTGATCTGCGGCACCCTGACCGCCCATGTGGAGGTAGAGGAAAAGCTGGCCGCCTTTCTGGGCACAGAGGCGGCGCTGCTGTTCGGTACCGGCTTCCAGGCCAATGCCACCCTGTTGCCGGCGCTGGCCGAATTGCTGGGCGGGGAGGCGGAACTGCTGGTCGACCGGCTGTCGCATGCCAGCATCCTGAACGGTGCCTTTTCCCACGGGGTAAAGGCCAGACGCTTTCGGCACAATGACCTGAACCATCTTGAAGATCTGCTGAAGGACGGCACCGGCCCGCGTCTGGTGGTGACGGAGTCGGTGTTCAGCATGGATGGCGACCGCGCCCATCTGGCCGCCATTGCCGATCTGGCCGACCGCTATGGCGCGCCGCTTTATCTGGACGAGGCGCATGCCATCGGCGTGCTGGGCCCGGAGGGGCGCGGGCTGGCGGCGGAGATGCCGGGCCGGGTGGCCGTGACCATGGGCACCCTGGGCAAGGCGTTCGGCGGTTTCGGCGCCTATGTCGCGGGATCGCGCCTGCTGATCGATTATCTGACCAACCGCTGCGCCGGGTTCCTTTATACCACGGCCCCGCCGCCGGCCGTGCTGGGTGCGCTGGATGCCGCATTGGATGTCATCCCATCGCTGGACCTGGAACGGCTGCGCCTGGCCAGCATGGGCGACGCGGTGCGCATGGCGGTACAGGGGGTCGGCTATGATACCGGCGCCAGCAGCACCCAGATCATCCCGGTGATCGCCGGCAGCGAACAGGCGGCCCTGGGCCTGCAGCAGATCCTGGAAATGGCGGGTTTCCTGGCCGTTGCCATTCGGCCGCCGACGGTGCCGGCCGGCACGTCGCGCCTGCGCCTGTCACTGTCGGCCGCGCTGGACGATCATACGGCCGGGCAATTGCTGACGGTTCTGTCCTGTCTGCCGCCGCCGGGCCTGGGCCTGCCCTGATGCGGCGTCCCCTGTTCCTGTTCGTGCATGGCTGGGCCGGCACGCCCGCCCTGTGGGACCCTGTGCGGGCAGCGCTGGCCGCGCGTGGGGTGGCGGCGGCGGATATGCGGGTCGATTTCCATGCCGGTGTGACAGCCGCGTCGCGCCCCGTGATCGGTATCGGCCATTCGCTGGGGGCGGCAAGGCTGCTGGTCCAGGGGCCGGTGCTGGCGGGCTTTGTCGCCATCAACGGCTTCACCCGGTTCAGTGCGGCACCCGATTTCCCCGCCGGCACACATCCGCGCGTGCTGTCCACCATGCGCCGCCGGCTGCTGGCCGATGCCGGGGCCGTGCTGGCGGATTTCCATGCCCGCGCGGGGCTGCCGCTGCCGCCCGGTCCGTATGAGGCCGAGGCGCTGGCCCAGGGGCTGGACCTGCTGGGGGCCATCGATGCGCGGGCGGCATTCGGAGATTTTGCCAGCCCCCATGCGGCCCTGTGCGGGAGCGATGATGCCATCGTGCCGCCGGCCCATGCCGCCGCCTGTTTTGCCGATCCCGTGATGGTGGCGGGGGCGGGCCATGGGCTGCCGGTCAGCCACCCGGACCTGTGTGCCGATCACATTCTGGGGCTGGCGGCGCGATGCTGACGCGGGTGGACAAGCGGGCGGTGGCCGGGCGCTTTGCGGCCGCTGCCGGGGGGTATGACGCCTCGGCCCGGGTACAGGCGCGCATCGCCGCCGCCCTGGCCGACAGGCTGACCGCCCTGCCCCTGCCCGACGGGGCGCGGGTACTGGAAATCGGCTGCGGCACGGGCCTGCTGACGGCGGCGGCGCTGGCAAGGCTGCCGCACGTGGGAACGTGGCTGGCCAGCGATATCGCCCCCGCCATGACGGCCCGCTGCCGCCAGCGCCTGGCGCAGGATCCGCGCCTGACCGTGGCGGTGATGGATGGGGAGGCGCCGGCGGTGGCCGGTCCCTTCGACCTGATCTGTTCCAGCCTGGCGCTGCAATGGTTTCCCGATGCGGGCGGGGCGCTGGCCCGCTGGCGCCGGCTGCTGGCGCCGGGCGGGGTGCTGCTGGTCGCGACCCTGGGGGTTGATACGTTTGCGCAGTGGCGGGCGGCCCTGGCGGCGGCAGGCGCGCCCTGGGCCGGTCCGGCCTATCCGGACGGGGCCAGCCTGTCGCGCTGGCTGGGGGCCGGCGGGCGGGTGGAACGGCAGGATTTTGTCGAACATCACGCCGATGCCCATCATTTCCTGCGCTCCTTGCGCGGGATCGGGGCGGATTACGCGCCGGCCCGGCTGGCCCCGGTCACCCTGCGCCGGGCCATGCGCCTGCTGGACGCAACCCGGCCGGTGGACATCACCTATGATGTGCGCTGGTTATTGGCCTCCTGACCGCCATCCCTGGGATCGGCCAGGAATGCCAGATTGGCGTCGCGCAGGCGCGCGCCCTCCTCATCATAAAGGAAGGGCAGGAAGGCGTAGCGCACGCCGCTGGTCACCGGCTGCGCCTCATGCAGCAGGGAACAGGAAAAGGCGATGGCCCCGCCCGTGGGCGCGCGATAGGTGCGCGGCCCGAATTCCGGGAAGCACAGGTCCCCGCCCTGATATTCGTCTGCGTTCAGATTGATGGTCACGGCAAAACGGCGATGGGCCGTGCCGCGCGTGGTATTGTCGCGATGGGCGCGGAAAAAGCCCTGATCGGCCGCGTCATAGCAGGCGACGATATAGCGTTCCAGGCGCGTGGCCCGGAATTGCAGGGCCCGCGTCAGCATGGGCAGCAGCCGCTGCTCGATCCGGGTCCGTGCCTCCATCATCACCGTGGGATCGGTGATCAGCATGTCGCGGCGGCGCTTGAAACCATGATCGATCACGCCGACCGTCTTGCCATCCTGGTCGCGCATATAGCCGGAATCCTGCCCGCCATCGGCCTGGTACAGGTCGATCAGCAGCCGGCAGAAGGCCGGTTCGAACACGCCCGGCAGGGTCAGGACCGGGGCCGGCATGTCGGGCGGGCCGCAGAGGCCGGCCGGCGGCAGCGCCTTCACCCGTGCCAGGATGGCCGC